>CAMJHP010000022.1 GCA_946405575.1 uncultured Bacteroidales bacterium
GGCCAATCCTTTTTTTTACGCGTCAACGCTCAGACACACTTTTGGGGACAGTATCAGCCGCACAATGGAAACCCACAATGCGGCTGCCACGGTGTGACAGCCCTACAAGCCACGGTGTGACAGCCCTACAAACCACGGTTATTCCACCACGATTTTCCGAGTTGCGCCGTTCAATTTCACAAAATACAGACCTTGCGGCAATTCGATGGTTACCTTCCCGTCGATTTCTTGGGTCAAAACGGTCTGCCCAAGGGTATTTGTAATGATTGCTGTGCCTGTACCTTCGATGGTCACGCGGTCTTTGGCAGGATTGGGATAGATTTTGAAGATATTGCCTTCAACCTCATTGATGCCGACAAGGTCTTCGGTTCTATTGGAAAGCATGTCCTTCTCACCGCGTCCTCCCTGAATAATGGCTCTGATAAGCGGATAACCATAATTGAACATCGACTGATTACAGCTGTAACTCATTGTCGAAGGACTGACAAAATCGATGACTGCGATTTCCATAGTGTTGGGGTCGTACTCGCAAATCTCAAACCTGCCAACATGGATTGGAGCACCTCCGAGGTGTGGGGCATTCCAGGTCATTTCAACGTTGCCGTTGATGTCTGGTAGGAAGGCCATGTGGATGGTTCCACGTTCGAGGCTCGTAATTGGGCACGTGGTGCCTTCGACGGATATTCCTGTCACAGTGTAGATACGGGCGGCGAGGTCGCTGCCGATGTTGTCGAGGAACTGGCCGTCGGTATATGGCACAGTTGCAAGGTCCACGCCGTCACGATTGACGATGACATTGGAGATGTACTCGGCTTGTGCCGGATTGACATCCCAAGTGACCAAGTTCTTGTTGCTGTCGGGATCAACTGAAGCAGACTCGATTTCAACGTTGTCGCGGACTTCTACGGAAAAAGTTTCGTTTGCACAACCATATTCGTCGGATATGGTGACTGTGTAGGTGCCTGGTTCTGTAACTTCAATGGTTGGTATTATTTCACCATTTGACCAAATGAAGCTATACCCTGAGTATTCATCTCCTGCCGACAAGGAGATTGTTTCACCTTGACGTTT
Source organism: uncultured Bacteroidales bacterium (assembly GCA_946405575.1). Lineage (GTDB taxonomy): Bacteria > Bacteroidota > Bacteroidia > Bacteroidales > F082 > Limimorpha. The sequence continues at coordinate 1,072 of CAMJHP010000022.1, forward strand.
CCAGATTATTGGTTCGTTGAACGGGTTGGCGATGTCTGATTCATTGAAACTGAACCAGAAAAATCCGCTAAACCAACATCCAGTATAAATAACTGAATGCTCTCTATTGTTCAATAATACTATTGAATCCAGATAGAAGCATTCACCATTTACATTAAATTCGTAGTCGGAGCAATTTTCTTCTGGGTAAAGGATGATTCCGGCAACTTCATTTTTGCAAAAGTGATAGTTTACGCCTGATTGAAGCGTATCCACTCGTATGGATTCATAGCTTTGTGCATAGGTTGTGATGTATGTCAACACCATCATGATTGTTGTGATAATTATCTTCTTCATTTTCATTTTGTTTTAGTTTTTTATTTTGATTAATAATTAGATTTGTCCAGCCTTATTCAGCTGAAACGCTCATCATCAAAAGCAAGGAAACTCCAAGAAACAAAATAGGGCGGAATTGTCCTTTGAATGCTTATTTCTAATGGAGGCTCTGGTAAACCGTGCAACAAATAAGTCGGAATCAATCCTCGCCCAAAGGCGAGAACTTTCGCAAACTTATTCTCGTTGCAAATTTTACCAGAATTTCCATTAGGAGAATAAGAGCGTCAGCTCTGTGTATGTCTATGTGTTAGTCTATTCTTTCGTCAGTTGTGTTTTTATTTGTTTGTTGGGGGCAAAAGTAGGGAAAAAAAGATTGCTTGGCAAGAAAAAGGCAACAAATCTTCAAAATACTGTCATAAATGCTGTTGCTTTCGGAAGAATATTGTTATTTTTGCGGCGAGAACAGAAAAAGTTCGGGTTATGACGACATCTGCATTGAACAGTTTATGGAGGTATATGCAAAGGCTGATGCTTAGTTTGAACTTAAGCGAGTTTACCCAAAAGGAATTGGATGCCGCCCCCCGATTGGCTGCCATTATGAATGATGGGAGGACAGAGGAACGAAAAACGTATTTCTTGACACAAATGGGTTGCTCGAGGTGTCGTGTAACAGAAAACACAGTAAATTATGCGAGCAAATACTTATGCGGGGGAAAAACGGCTACATCCATCTCTTTGCCTCTAATCCCGACTTTTGCCAACATAGCCTATACGCTACAACGGGATTGCTATGTAACATCCCACCCCTTAACACCAACTGGCAAGTCGAAGGTGCGTTATCCTTGAATCGAAAGGCAACAGCGTGTGCGTGGCAAGGATTGGTAATGCCCAAAAACATAGCATCACCGTATCTGCGACCTTGCCCAAAGACATCGGCATAACCACAACAGAAACAATCAATTAACATCAATCCTTAACATTATGGAGAAAAAAGAACTGCGAGCCCAAATCAAGGCCTTAAAAAAACAACATACCAAAGAGCAATTGATGGAACAGTCGGAAAAGATTTTGACCAAGCTGGAACAGCATCCCGATTTCATCAAAGCCGAAAAAATCATGCTATACAGTGCCCTGCCCGATGAAGTGCAAACCCAAGCCTTCCTCGAAAAATGGCACCTAAAGAAGATCATCATTCTACCCACTGTGGTGGGCGACGATATCATCCCCGTGGCCTATGGAAAAGACACCGATTTTGCCGTGGGCGACTTTAACATACTTGAGCCACAGAACGAACCTTATCATGGTGATTTCGACCTCATTATCGTCCCCGGCGTGGCCTTCGACCGTAACGGTAACCGTATAGGACGAGGTCGCGGTTACTATGATCGCTTCCTATGTCAGCATCTTGATGTAAAGCGCATCGGCATTTGTTTTGACTTCCAACTTGTCGATGAAGTGCCCACCGAACCTTTGGACATTCGTATGGACGAAGTGCTATCGCTATAAGGTTTTTTGGGATTTCTTTTCCAAATCAAGCCCGCGCATCGATTTTTTTTCTACTTTTGAAGCCTTGTTTAAACATCAACTTATCTATGAAAAAACAACTTCTCTCGCTTATAGCACTACTATTAGGCCTTAACTCTCTAAATGCCAATCCTGTCAATTTGGAAAAGGCTAAGAACATTGGACAGAAATATGCCTGTGTTAAAATCAACAATAAATTAAAGAGCAACGACTTACATCTGGTCTACACTGGTACATCCCAGCGTGGTGAGACTTGTTTTTATGTCTTCAATGCTGGCACAACAGGATTCGTCATCGTATCTGCTGACGACCGTTTTCGTCCCATCGTAGGCTACTCCAACGAGGGCACCTTCGACACCGAAAATATGTCGCCTGAGCTCGCTTTCTATCTTGACAAAATCATTGAAGCACGCACCAGCAGTAATGCTGTCCTCTTCGACAATACCGAACAAGAATGGAAGAACGTTGCCGCAACAGGCGAATTACTCTCGCGTAATGACGGTCGGGGCGTCGACTACATTTGCACCACCAAATGGGACCAAGACTCACCTTATAATTTCTTCGCTCCTGAAGCCAGCGGCGGTCCTGGCGGACGTTGCTATGCAGGTTGCGTGGCCACAGCCATGAGTCAGGTGATGAAATATTGGGACCATCCCACTCAAGGTTCAGGCAGTCATTCTTATTACTGCTATGGATACGGCACATTGTCAGCCAATTTCGGAGCAACCACATACGATTGGGAACATATGCCCGACCGACTTAGTGGCTCCTCCCAAGAAGAGATTGAAGCCGTAGCACTTTTAATGTACCATTGTGGTATTTCAGTCGATATGAACTTTTCTCCTACGGGCAGCGGCGCCAACTCATGGGATGTACCCTACGCCATCAGAAATTACTTCTCCTACTCCAACCAATGCAACCTCGAGGGACGTGACGAGCACTCACTCCTTGACTGGCAGGATATGCTCAAAGAGCAGTTCGACTTAGGCTGGCCCGTATACTATTCAGGTTTCAGCGAAAGCGGTGGTCATGCATTTGTGTGCGACGGCTACGACGACGATGACCTCTTCCATTTCAATTGGGGCTGGGGCGGTAGCAGCGACGGCTGGTTCGTCATCGATGAAATTGACTATGCCGGTTGGGCTCAAGCCATATTCAACTTTGTTCCCTCCGATGTGTATGACTATATGCCCCTGCAACCTGAGAACCTCTTGGTAGAGCTCAGCAATGACTTCGACTACGCCGCCACGTTGAGTTGGACAAATCCCACACAAGACATCCACTTCCAAACTCTCAACACCATCGACCAAATAGTGGTGACCCGTAACGGTGAAATCGTTTATACCGAAGACAATGTGACCCCGGGTGCTACTATGAGTTATATTGACCATTATATCCCCACCATAGTGGAATACAAGGTTTATGCCATTGTCCACAACGCAAAAGGCTTAGCTGCGGTTGAGAGTAATGTCCTTCTCGGCCCTACCTGCCAATGGACTATCGAAATGTCTTCATCTGATCCGCAAGGTTGGCTCGGTGGAGCACTCTCCTTCATCAACGGAGCTGGCGACGAAGTAGCATACGTTGCCCTTGAAAGCAGCTATGCCACTCAAACCATCACATTACCTCTTGGACATATTGACATCCGTTGGATAAAGCCAATTCAATCTATTGACAATCTAAGTTTTATCATCAAAAACGCAGTTGGCGATAGCAAGGTCAGCTTCCAAGGATCGGCTAACGACATCAACAATGGATTGATTTTTATTGCTAACAATACTTGTATCGGCAAGGATGAGGAAGCCGACGGTCCCGTTAACCTGACTGCGAACTTCGATGGAAACGCTGTTATCTTGAATTGGGAGGGCTGTGACATACAGGATGTTTTGCATTATTACATTTTCCGCGACAATATTCTCATCGGCATTTCTGACAATCCTCAATACACTGACGAGTATGCCTCCAACGCTTTCCATAGCTATTATGTTACGGCAGTGTGCCAAAATGGCGAAACATTGCGTTCCAATATCGACAATGTGATGCCCGAATCTGACTGCGTCACTCCTACCAACCTGCGCTTTGAAATGATTACCCCATCCAAGGTAAACGTTATGTGGGATGCCCCTGAAGCAGAGGGGGTTACTGGTTATTACCTTTTCCGTCGCGTCAAAGGCGAAGAATTCAAACGGATTAAAGCTCTCACCAATACTTATTTCAATGACAACCTTGCCGCACAACCCAACAATCATTTCGAATATGCCGTAGTAGCTTATTATAGAGACGAAGACTGCACCTCAGGTTATGCCACTGCAAAGGACAACCCCGAGATGCATTTCATCGAGGTCAACGAGACCATTATTCCACAGCACCTTGATTTCCATATCCACGAAGGTCACGTTGTCCTGCAATGGGAAGCCGCTAACCTAGCCGAAAGCTACAATGTTTACCGTGACGGCCAACTTATCGGTCAATCATCTGGCACCGATTTCATCGACTACACGGCCACACCGCAACAAAGCTATCATTACACTGTGACAGGACGCACTGCTTTCATCGAATCCAATCCTTCCAATGTGGTTTATGTAGATTGGACCACTTCCGTAAACGGAACCAACTCAGTAGAATACTCCCTCTATCCCAATCCCACTGAAGGGCAAGTCACCATTGAGGCCAACGGACTTCGTCAGATTCGAGTCTTCAACGTGATCGGCCAAGAAGTGGAACAACAGTCCACAAATGACGACAGCGTCACTATCGACCTTACATCCGAGCCTAAAGGTTGCTATTTCATTGAGATGATAACCGACAATGGCTGCACAACAACGAAAATCTTGAAATTATAAACACATCCAATATGAAGAAATTTATGCAGTTGGCAGCCGTTGCGCTGCTTTTGGGCAATGGTTCTATGCTTTTGGCTCAAGACAAAGAAGAAAAAGCGCCCGTCTACCAAATCACTGAGACAGTCAACGTAAGACACACCCCTGTTGACAACCAAGGCAGCTCTGGCACTTGTTGGTGCTTTGCCGGCATCGGCTTCGTCGAGGCAGAAATCCTTCGAATGTACGGCAAGGAATTCAACCTCTCGGAGATGTTTGTCGTCCGCAATGCCTGGACAGAGAAGGTGGCGAAATTCATCCGTATGCACGGCAACAACACCCTTAGCCAAGGCGGTGAGGTGTGCGATGTGCTTTATATGATTGATAAATATGGTATGATGCCAGAAGCCGATTACAGCGGCAAGGTCATCGGTGAGGATCGCCATATGCACGGTGAGATGAACGAAGTAATCAACGGTGTGGCACGCGCTATCATCAAAAACGGCAACAAGAAAATCTCTCCTGCTGGCCCCAAGGCTGTACAAGGCGTTTTGGATGCCTATCTTGGCGAAGCCCCGGAAGAGTTTACCGTTGATGGCAAGAAATACACGCCCAAGTCGTTTGCCGAGGCCTATCGCATCGACCCCGCCAACTACATTGAAATCTGCTCGTTCACTACCGAGGAATACAATAAGCCCTGTATGGTTGAGATTCCCGATAACTGGACTTGGACACCTGCCTACAACCTGCCTCTTGACAAACTGATGGAAGCTGTCGACTATGCGCTTGAACATGGCTATACCCTCGGCTGGGCACAAGATGTCAGCAACAAGGGCTTCTCGGGAAAAACCGGTTTGGGCATCGTCCCCGAAGACCCCGAAAACGAGAAGCTTTGGGAAGAGATTGTCACCGAAAAAAAGGTGACCGATGAAGACCACCAAAGAGCTTACGACAACTGGGATGCGGGCGATGACCATAGCATGCTTGTCGTCGGTATTGCCAAGGACCAAAACGGCAACAAATACTATAAAATCAAAAACTCGTGGGGCGACAGAGGCCCTTACAAAGGCTATTGGTACTGCTCCGAGCAATACCTGCGCCAATACACCATCTTCTTCACACTCCACAAAGACGCCCTTTCGAAGGCTATGAAGAAAGATTTGGGGCTTTGATAAAGTTTCCATACTTTTGCGGCCATAAATCTACCCTTAAAGAAAGTAAGACAACAATTAAACAATTAAACAATCAACAAATAAACATCATCATGAAATTCAAACATTTACTTACTGCAACCGCATTAGTGTTCAGCATCAGCGTCGTTGCACAGCCTCAGGCTAAGGAAGAAGCCAAGGAAGAAGAAGGCTTCAAGTTTACCACCATTAAGGAACTCCCCGTCACCTCTGTGAAAGACCAGAATCAAGCTGGTACCTGCTGGTGCTATAGCTCACTGGCTTTCTTCGAGGCAGAGCTGCTCCGTATGGGCAAGCCCGAGTACGATTTCTCTGAGATGTACATCGTTTACAAGACCTATCTCGACCGTGCTGAGGCCGCTGTTCGTACCCATGGCGATGTGTCCTTCTCGCAAGGTGGTTCTTTCGGTGATGTGCTGTATGCCATCAAACACTACGGCCTCGTTCCCGATGAGCTGATGCCTGCTGGTGCTATGCACGGTGATTCACTGTCGAACTTCACTGAGCTCTCCGCTGTCACCGATCCATACGTGGAAGGTGTCATCAAGAGCCGCAAGATTCAGATGGACAAGGACGGCAATCCCCTTTGGAAGAAAGGTTTGGCCGGCATCTATGATGCCTACCTTGGTGTTCCTCCGACCGAGTTTACCTACAACGGCAAGAAGTACACTCCTATGACATTCGCCGAATCAACAGGACTCAACATGAACGACTATGTCAACCTGACCTCGTTCACGCACCATCCTTTCTATGAGCCCTTCGTCATCGAAGTGCAAGACAACTGGCGCTGGGGTAAGGCCTGGAACCTCCCCATCGACGAGTTCATGCAGGTGATGGACAACGCCATTGACAAAGGTTACCCGATTGCTTGGGGCAGCGACGTCAGCGAGGCTGGCTGGCTCCGTGGCAAGATGGCCGGTGTGGCCGTCCTCCCCGACCTCGAAGCCAAAGGCCGCGACCTCCAAGGCAGCGATATGGCTCACTGGCTGGGCATGAGCGCCGCCGACCGTAAGAAGGAAGCTCAGAATGGTCCCACCCCTCAGAAATGGGTCACCCAAAAGGAACGCCAAATCGCTTACGACAACTATGAGACTGGCGATGACCATGGTATGTTGATTTACGGTACCGCAAAAGACCAGATTGGTAACGAGTACTTCATCGTGAAGAACAGTTGGGGCGACGCTGGCCAGTACAACGGCATCTGGTACGTCAGCAAGGCTTTTGTCCGCTACAAGACCTTGAACATCGTGGTCCACAAGGATGCCCTGCCGAAGGACATTGCCAAGAAACTTGGCATTAAGTAAGCCTTTGGTTTTAAAACACGAAAAAAGGGAGAGCTTTTCGAAAGGCTTTCCCTTTTTTACTATGGCTTATGGCCTATGACTATGGCTCACTTCATCCAAGGTGTGAATACAGAACTATTTGGTGAAGCGAGCCATAAGCCGGCCATTGTCAAAAGTCACTTCCTAATCTGTTCGAAGCCTTTACCGTAAGCTCCCATCACCGTGTTCATCGTCATAAAAGCCTTGGGGTCTTCGTCCTTCACAATCCTTAAAATCATTTGCGACTCGCGCTTGTGGGCCACCACCATCAGGATGGGACCTTCACGCTTGGTGTACCAGCCTGTGCCATTGATGACCGTCACGCCACGCTGCATTTCATTGACGATGCGGTTAGCCACCTTTTCAGGCTCCACCGTAAAAATAAAGGCTTGCACTGTCTGCTTATTACCCGTCAGAACCAAGTCGATGCAATAGCTGCACACACCCATCACGACACAGCTGTAGATGAAGTCTTCCACCGTATTACCCACGATGAAGCCGCAAGCGATGATGATGATGTCGAGGATGAGGATGACGCGCCCTTGCGAGATGTTGCGGTATTTGCACACAATCATGGCAATGATGTCGGTGCCGCCCGTGCTTCCTCCTTGGGTGAAGGCGACCCCAATGCTCAAGCCCGCCAAGCCGCCGCCAAGAATAGCTGCTAGGAAATGGTCGCTGACGAAAGGCTGCATCGTGCCCTCCATCATCGGATCAGTGATGAAATGCTGCAACAAGGACATAAACACTGAAGCCATGATAATGGAATAGGCCGTTTTGATACCGAATCCCACACCGATGATTTTCAACGCAATGAGTAACAAAATGGCATTAATGACGAACACCGTAATACCCGTGGAGATGCCCGTGCCCCAATACACTAAAGCCGCAATACCACTCACGCCGCCGCCCATAAGGTGGTTCGGGATGAGGAAGGCCGTCCAACCCAAGCACATAGTAAACAGCGCAAGGGTGATGATGACATAACGTTTTACTTCTTCTAAAACTTGTTTGTTCGATGCTTTCATAATTCGTTGAGTTTTATTGGGCAAAAGTAATACATTTTATCGATTTAGTGGACACAACTATTTCTTTACTTATTTTTGTGTCGCTCTTGTCACAAAACGGCCTCTTCATTCGTCTTATGATTGTAAAAGTTCTCAAGATGGACCCCGAATTTGAAAAGACATATCGAGACCACTACTCTAAACTATTCAGGATTGCGGCCAAGATGCTGCAAGACCCAGAGGGCGCAAAAGATGTCGTACAAGACGTGTTCACGGCGTATTATTTCGCGATGAGCAACGAGAAAGTCATTAGCGACACGAAAAACTGGCTCGTTAGGAGTACCATCAACAAGGGAATCGACTACAAACGGAAAGCGGCAAGGAACGTCACGATAGAAAGTACTCTGCCCGAAACAAATGAAAGCACTCAAGACGAGGCTTCCGACATCCTCAATGCGATAGCGCATCTCAACAAGAAGGAACAAACGCTTGCGGTGCTTTACAGCGAGGGCTATTCCTACAAGGAAATCGCTGAAATGACGGGGCGCAAACTGCCATCCATCGGGAAAACCTTGTCGAGAATCATGGAAAAAATCAAAAAACATTTGCTATGAAACACTTGAATGACAGAACGATACAAAGCTATATCGACAATGAATTGCCGGAAAGCAAAAGGAAAATGGTAGAAATGCACCTCGAAGAATGTCCATCGTGCAGGCAAAAAGTTGAAGCACAACGCGCTTTCACCGAAAACCTGAAGAACTCGATGGAAACCTTGGTTTCAGACAACGTCGCGGTGCCAGAATTCAGTTTCGGGAAAGCAACAAGGCCGGAAGTGAACGTCAACCGCATTGTCCTTATCTCATCTTTGGCTACGGCTTGTTCTATTGCGCTTATCGCAGTGCTTGTCAATCTCTTGTCGAAGCCCAAGCCGACTGATTACATCTTCGATTATTACACTATCGAAGATTACGACGCCAACAAACCTTTTGCCGAACAAGAATTTGCTGAGTTCAAACTGCATATCCAAGCAGAAGAAACGGATATCAACCTTTAAATATCAAAGCCATGAAAAAATTGTTTTTAATTCTCGGTTTAGCCATTGCGACTTGCTTTCAAGTTGATGCGCAAGTGATTCAACTCATTCCTGACGAAACCTACGGAGCAGGAAACAACTGGGACAAAATCTTTGACACCTATTATGACACCTTAATGGGCAGTCCTTATGGATTGCGGAAACAACTCGTCCTTTTCGACGACGGCAAAGCCATTGTCAGCCACGCCACAAGAAACAGGTATTCCCTCTTCGACGCAAACGGCAAGTTCTTGAAAGACATCACCTTGTACTTCGCCGACAAAGGCAAGAAGCCTCGTAACCTCCAACCCGTGGAAGGGAAGTTGGGCGACCTATATTTCACTCAAGCCAACAACACGGGCGACATTTACCTGTTTGACGACAAAGGATTGATTATCAAGGAACTGAAAATCAAATACCAAGCCTTGGAAATGTTAGCATTGGACGACCACCACATTGCCATCTACGGAGGCACGTCGTGGACTAATAAATACAGGCACTTGGTATCCATTTTGGATACAAAAACAGGCAAGGAGAAAATCCTTTGCGATAAATTCAGTGAGTCGAGTGGAGAACTCAAAAACAAGGGCTACTTCATTTACACTGAAGGCAAAAGGGATGACATGAAAGGCCAGTGGCAAATCGCGAAAGTCAACGGCAAGCTCATCGTTTCCAACCCGATAGACGGGCTGGTGAGAACCTACGATTTCAGTGGAAACAAGATTTCGGAAAAACTATTGGATTGGGAACCACAAACCCTGACCGTTGAAGAGCAAATTGCCTTGCAAAACGCACGAATCAAGGACTTGAAAGACGAGTTGCCTGGGGAAACCGACGAGAGAGTGCTTAGATTTTACAACGACTTTATTACCTTTTATGAAAACGGCATCCAACACATTAAAGAGCCTATCAATATGGGGTGGTTCACCATGGCCATCAAAGGCAACGACGACAACATCCTTTTCTTTGGCGATGCCGAGGTAGCAGGCCAAAACACATTCCACGTCTATTCGGTCAGCAAAGGGCAAAGCATTTCGACAGGCTCCTTCCAATGCGATGACTACGACCTTGCCCTAACGAAGAAGCGCTTCGTCTGCCACAATGGGTTTTACTATGGTGTCCAAGTGCTGAAGAATTATGATGGGATGCCGCTGCGATTGGTGCGGTTTAAGGCAGAATAAATCAACAAAAATCGGGATACGAAAAACCCAATCAGTTGACAAACATCTGATTGGGTTTTTCATTTGTACCCGAGGCCGGGCTCGAACCGGCACGGCTTTAAAGGCCAAGGGATTTTAAGTCCCTCGTGTCTACCAATTCCACCACTCAGGCACTTACACAAAAAATCCCGACTTCCATCGGGACCTTGTGGAGCGGAAAACGAGACTCGAACTCGCGACCCCGACCTTGGCAAGGTCGTGCTCTACCAACTGAGCTATTTCCGCAAAAGCGGAGCGGAAAACGAGACTCGAACTCGCGACCCCGACCTTGGCAAGGTCGTGCTCTACCAACTGAGCTATTTCCGCTTTGCTTGCAAATCGGGAACCTTATCACTTTCGCTCAAGGTTTCCGCTTGCGAATTGCGGTGCAAAAGTACAACTTTTTTCAATACCGCAAACATTTTTGAGAAAATTTTTCTTTCTTTGTAGTTTTTTCGCTGATTTTGCGTCTAATTAGCAAACGATTCTGAACGATGAAAGAGAAAGAAACGGAATTTGCAAACATCGTGAAAGCGCACAAAAACACCATCTTCACCGTGTGCTACCTCTTCTCGAAGGACCAGGACGAGGTGAACGACCTGTTCCAAGAGACGCTCATCAACCTTTGGCGGGGCTTCGACTCGTTCAAGGGGCAATGCGACGTGAAGACTTGGATTTGGCGCGTCAGCCTCAACACCTGCCTCACCGCCGAGCGCAAGAAGAAACGCAGCGTGGAGACCGTGCCGCTCTCGATGGGCATCAACCTCTTCACCGACACCGACGACGACACGCGGCAAATCCAGCAACTCTACCGCCGCATCAACAAACTCGGCGTGGTCGATAGGGCCATCATCTTGCTTTGGCTCGAAAACATGAGTTATAAGGAAATCGGGCAAATCATTGGCATCTCCACGAAGAACGTCTCCGTCAAATTGGTCAGAATCAAGGAACAACTGAAGAAAATGTCAAACGAATAAAAACGCAAAGCAATGGAAAACAACGAATTGGAAGAAATGCGAGCGCAATTGGCCACCTTAAACGAAAAGCTGGAAAACGAAAGCATCGTTGACGAAAGGCTTGTCAGTGAAGCCACAAAAAAACACATTTCCGAATTGCAGCGGAAACTGATTGGCAGAATCGTCATAATTACCCTGGGGGCAGCTTACTGTTATTGGAGACTTGAACTTGGGATATTTTTACTCTTGTGCGTGGGACTGCTCATCATAAGCATTTATATGTATTGTGTGGTTCGCCACGGCAATTCCGCCTCTCTGCCCGTAACGGAATACGCTCGACGTCTCCGTAAGGCCCTGAAAATCTACAAAAAAGGAAATGGATTTATGTGGTTTTTATCCATTGTTCTTATATTGGCTTGGGGTACATACGTGCTTGTCTTAAATTGGCCATCAAATTTAGAACAAGCATTTATCGTTTTATTTGTGTGTTTCTTGATCGCTCTACTCCTGTTAGTGGCCTATTTTATCAGCAATGTGTATGTTACTCCTGATGTCGAACTGAAGTTGGAGATGGTTTTGGAGGATTTGGGCAAAGACAATCAGGATGCAGAATAAACGGGAACGTTTTTTGTAGTATTTAAACCATATTATACCCAGTTAAATCCTTAAAAATTACATTCTTTGAAGAAAATTTACTTTCTAGTGTTTTTGGTGGCACTCTCATTCCAAAGCGCCTTGGCGCAAAACAATGATAATCAAACTTCATGCGAATACTTCGCGGATGTAAGCTTCATAATTGTTGTCATCGTCCTCTGTGTTATTGCTGCGGCCTTGTTGTTATTCAAGGTTTTGGGATTGATAGATTTTTTCAATCTTAAAAGAAGCAAAAAGAGCAAAACGAGGGCAGATGGCAATGAGACAAAATGAATTAACCAGAAATAAATAACGCAATGGCAAACTATTATTACGATAGTCCTGGTTTGCATTATATTACCTTGACGACGGATGGGAGATGGTTTATGCCTACGAATACGCCTACGACGAACAAGACCGCTTGACCGCTATGTTTGACTACGACATCGAGAGGAAAGAAGAATGCTTCTCCGTCTTTACCGCCTTTCCTAATAAAGCATCCTGAACATCCACAAAGGAATGCGATTCAAATGACCTATTTCCACATCATCAATGGCGAGATAACAACACATTTTCTGCTTTCTAAAGCATAAAAATTATATATTTTATACTTCCCAAAGCATAAAATTTACAAAAATCATACTTTAGAGAACAGAATTTGATTTACTGGACTGCTTCGTGCCTCGCAGTGACGCGAAGCGAAGACAAAGCCAATCAATGATTCAGCAACTTCTTAATCTCATTCAACTTCATCAAAGCCTCGACAGGGGTCAAAGTGTCAATGTTGGTATTAAGAATGTCCTCCTTAATCTGCAAAAGCAATGGGTCGTCCAACTGGATAAAGCTTAATTGCATACCATCGTCTTGTTTCTTGGAGGCAGCTTTTTCAACCTCCTCGCTGGTGTGCGACTTCTCCAACACGCTGAGCAAGGCAGTGGCGCGTTCAATGACCTTGCGCGGCATTCCCGCCATCTCGGCCACATGGATACCGAAACTATGGGCACTGCCACCTTTCTTCAACTTGCGCAAAAACACCACCTTGTTGCCGACTTCCTTCACCGAAACGTGATAGTTCTTGATGCGAGCGAAGGAGTCCTCCATCTCGTTCAGTTCGTGGTAGTGCGTGGCAAACATCACCTTGGCGCGACTCACGGGATGGTCGTGGAGGAACTCAGTGATGGCCCAAGCGATGCTGATGCCGTCGTAGGTGCTGGTGCCGCGCCCAATTTCGTCAAGCAACACAAGGCTCCGCGACGACACATTATTCAAGATGCTCGCTGTCTCATTCATCTCCACCATAAACGTTGATTCCCCTGAAGAGATATTGTCGGAAGCGCCCACGCGAGTGAAAATCTTGTCGACCAATCCGATGCGCGCCGAAGCCGCCGGAACGAAACAGCCCATCTGCGCCATCAGCACAATCAAAGCCGTTTGGCGCAACAACGCCGACTTACCCGACATATTGGGACCAGTGATGATGATAATCTGCTGCTTGTCTCGGTCGAGATAAACATCGTTAGCGATGTAGCTCTCCCCCACTGGCATCATTTGCTCGATGACAGGGTGGCGGCCTTCCTTAATATCAAGGACAAATGAGTCGTCAATAACGGGTTGCACATAGTTGTTTTTCAGAGAAATATCGGCAAAACTCACCAAGCAGTCGATGCGGGCTACGATGGAAGCATCCACTTGAATCGGCTCCACAAACTCCGTCACAGCCGTGACCAATTCATTGTAAACCCTTTGCTCGATGACGCTGATTTTTTCCTCAGCACCGAGAATCTTCTGTTCGTATTCTTTTAGTTCCTCTGTGATATAACGCTCGGCATTGGTCAAGGTTTGCTTGCGGATCCATTCGTTTGGCACCTTATCCTTATGAGAGTTGGTGACTTCAAGATAATAGCCGAACACATTATTGTAACCCACTTTCAAAGATGTGATACCCGTACGTTCAGTTTCGCGACGCTGGATATTCATCAGGTATTCCTTGCCTGACCGCGACAAATTGCGCAACTCATCAAGTTCTGCATCCACACCTTCAGCAATGTAATTACCTTTGGAAAGCAAAGCGGGTGCATCAGGATTCAAGTCTTTCTTAATACGTTCACGAATGGACACACAGGGATTGAACTGCTCGGCAAAACGCAACAAAGCAGGATAATGGCTCTCCTCACAAGAGTTTTTCAGCACTTCGATTTGATCCAAAGCGCGTCCCACTTGAAGCAGCTCTCTAGGATTTACCCTCGACAGTGACACTTTTGATATAAGTCTCTCCAAATCACCGACTTGCCGAACGGCATCTTGTATCTTCTGTATAGCATCACGGTTCTCAACGAAATAACGAACCACCTCATAGCGTGCCTCTATTTGTTCCTTATGTTTCAGTGGCAGACTCAGCCACCGGCGCATCAGTCGGCCACCCATCGGCGACACCGTCTTGTCCAAGACATCAATCAAAGTTTTGGCATTCACATTGGATGTATGCAACAACTCAAGGTTGCGAATGGTAAACTTATCGAGCCACACATACTGTCCTTGGTCGATGCGCGAAAGTGAAGTGATATGGTTTAGCTTGTCGTGTTGCGTCTCAATCAAGTAATGAATCGCAGCCCCTGCCGCAACAACACCTTTGGGAAAGTCATCGACGCCAAAGCCTTTTAGTGAAACCGTATGGAAATGCTTATTGAGAATCTCATTTGCATAATCGTCGGTGAAAACCCAATCATCGAATACAGTGAGATAGTATTTAGCACTAAACAGATCGATAAAGTCCTTACGTTTGTTGCGTTGCACCAATACCTCGGAAGGATTGAAACTCTGCAACAGCTTGTCGATATATTCGTTGGAGCCTTGCGTCAAGTAAAATTCGCCTGTCGACACGTCAAGGAAAGCGATGCCTGAAACCTCCTTTTCAAGATGCACTGAAGCCAAGAAATTGTTCTCTTTTTGCTCCAGCACGCTGTCGCTGTAAGTGACACCTGGGGTCACCAATTCGACCACCCCTCTTTTGACCAACTTTTTAGCCAACTTTGGATCTTCAAGTTGTTCACACACAGCAACTTTCATTCCAGCTCGCACCAACTTTGGCAAATAAGTGTCCAATGCATGATGCGGGAATCCTGCCAACTCCACCGAATCAGGCATAGCACTCGAACGCTTGGTCAGCACAATACCCAGAATCTCAGAGGATTTCACAGCATCTTCACCGTAGGTTTCATAAAAGTCACCCACACGAAACAGCAACATCGCATCGGGATATTTCGCCTTAAACGAATAATACTGCTTCATCAATGGGGTTTCGGTAGCTTTTTCTGTCATAAGCTCTGGATTAATACAAGATTATTCATCGGAGACATAGCACTTTTTGGCTATGACAGCGTTATGAAAAAGAATAAACTCCTTTCATATGGATAAGCTATCAAAGTCAACGGTCATTGCCTCTTGGTCTCAAGGTGTTATGCTTTCTCATTCGCTTCACACCGATTAAGGGTACAAAATTAGCGTTTTGTTTGAAACAATTAGCCTGTTCGTCCAAAAAAATCCACATTATTGGAAGAGCAACTCCTTTTTTCATTTATTTTGCTGCCAAAAGAAAAAAGTATGCGCAAACTAAGTATGGACGAGCTGAACCGCATCAGCAAAGAAGACTTCGAAAAGGCGGAAAAGTTACCTATAATAATTGTGCTCGACAACATCCGATCGCTGAGCAACGTGGGTGCATTTTTCCGTACCGCCGATGCTTTCCGCATCGGAGAACTGTTTTTGTGCGGCATTACAGCCTGTCCGCCCCACCGAGAAATCCACAAGACCGCTTTGGGAGCCGACGAAACCGTAAAATGGCGCTATTTCAGCACTACAGAAGCTGCCTGCCAACGACTAAAAGAAGATGGATATCAAGTTTTTGCAGTCGAGCAGGTGGATGGCAGTGTTGCTTTGCAAGATTTCAGGTTTGAGCCACATTCCGCCTACATATTTGGAAATGAAGTGGAAGGTGTAAGTGAAACAGCTCTGCCTTATTGTAACGGGGCCATAGAGCTGCCCCAGGAAGGCACAAAACACTCCATTAATGTATCGGTATGTGCTGGAATTGTTATGTGGAAACTATTCGAGAAACTATTTTTGGAGTCAAAATGAACCTATTTAATGTCTTTTGGAGCAAAAAACAGTGAAAAAAATCATTTTTTTTCAACTTTTTGTGTTGACAATGAAATAATTTCCTACTTTTGTTGGCTAATTGGAATAGTATAAAAAGAGAATAATAATAGAATCAACTAATTAAATTACAAACCTAACACAATTACGTTATGAAGAAAAATTTGACAATTTCGAAGCTCATGATGCTTATCGTCATGGCTATCCTTCCCTTCAGCATGTATGCTCAAGAAGGCAAGAAAAAAGGCAAACCTGTTGAAAGGTATTGGTACATTCAGGCTGACGGCGGTCTCTCCATCAACCATGGTGACCTTGCCAATTACAATGGTGGTGTTTGGGGCGATTTTGACCATTTCAAGAGTCAGGCTCTGAAGAATTGGGATGCTCATTTTGGCATTGGTTACCAATTCGGTAAGGTTGTCGGTATGAACCTTAAAGGTGGCTACGGACTCCTTTCTGGCCACAAGCATCAACAAGCCCTTGTTTTGAATGGCAACGAGAACCAGATTCTGTGGAACCTTGGTCTCGACAAGACCAACTACATTGAAGGCAACCTGAACCTGACATTCAACTTGTTCAATATGTTCAAGTACAACCCGAGAAGAGTCATCAACTTTGTTCCTCATATCGGTATTGGTGGCATCTACTATCAAGCTGGTGACGTCAACCAACTTGATGAGAACGATGATGTCGCTTCCACACTTGCTTCCGCCAAGACTAGCCGTGAACTCACTTACACTGTTCCCGCTGGTATGGAAATCACCTTCAACATCGCTCCCAAATTCGACCTCTTCCTGGATTACACCTATGTTTTCACAGGCAGCGATAAGCTTGACCAAGTAGCCAAGATCGCTTCCGACGAAGCCAAGCATGTCATCAATGATATGGATATGTACAGCCAAGCTAACCTCGGCCTGCGCGTGAAGTTCAACAATCCTTGCGACATCGAAAAGATGGCCCGCGAGTCGAAGAAGATCACCTATCGCGTGAATCCCGATCCGCTGGTTGAAGGCGAAGACGGCAATGTTTGCTTTGACGTTATCGTCACCATCCCTGCCGAATATTTCGAAAAGCAAGCTGTTATGAACCTGAAGCCCTACCTTGCCTACAATGGTGGCCAAATCGACATCGACCCCATCACCTTCGTGGGCGAAAAGGTTAAAGGCGAAGGCGACTTCCGCGTGAATTACAATGAAGGCGGCGAATTCACCAAGCACTACTGCATGCCTTATCAAGAGGAAATGGCCAACAGTGAGCTTATGGCTGACCCGATGTTCTACGTCTATGACGGCACCATCTATCCTTCTCAAGATGAAATCGTAAAGAACGCTTACTTCACACAAGGCGCTACCGAAAAACTAGCTGACGGCGTCATCACTCCTAACTGCAAACCTGCTTCCAATGTCAAAGCAGAAGTCAAAGACAATACCGTCGACGTAAGCTGGACTGGAGAAGCTGATTCATACGATGTCGTTCTTATGAAGGGCAATGAGGTCATCAAGAATGTCAACGTGAAAGGCACAAGCCAAAGCTTCGACGGTCTTGAACTTGGCACCAGCTACACAATTCAAGTCGTTGCCAAGTGCACCGATAAAGATGCTGTTGCTGCTACCAAAGCCTTCAACACTCCTGCACCTGTCGTTGAACCCGACTTCATTTACTATTTCGACTACAACAAGAGCAACATTCTTGGCGCAGGCAAGAATGTCCGCGAACGCAACAAGATTGCCAGAAAACAGGTAAAAGAAATGGTTACTGGCGATGTCAAGGGTCTGAGAATTGAAGGCTGGGCTTCACCTGAAGGTGAACTTGGACTCAACAACAATTTGTCTGACGACCGTGCCAATGCTGCTATTGCCGACATCAAGTCTCAACTCAAGAAAAATGCTGGCAAGTATGAATACAATGGCAAGGGCAATGGTCCTGACTGGAATAAGTTCATGTCGCTGGTTGAGAATTCTAACCTTAAGGACAAAGATGCCATCCTCAACAACATCCGTAACTCAAGCAACAAAGAGAGAACCATCAAGGAGATGATCGCTATCTATCCTCAACTTGAAAAGGAAATCCTCCCGTTAATCCGTCGTGCTGAAGTTTATATTATCAAGTAAATTTCAACAAGTCACTAAAAAAAGCCGCTTTCGAGCGGCTTTTTTTATTCTCAAATTACAGCGACACCCGATGCAATCCAATATCATAAGGCCTGTTGATGGCATCAATGATACGCTGGTAGTCTTTTTCGTTGGCCACAAAATCAAGACGGTTGGTATCAAGCAACAAGATACGCATACTGCCCTGTTGCTGATGCAGGAAATCGAAATAGCCCCGCTGAATGTTCTCCAAGTAAGCGTCACTAATTTCTTGCTCGTAACTACGGCCGCGCTTACGAATATTGCGCTGCAAACGCGACACATCGGAATAAAGATACACCAGCAACTCAGGCTTGGGCATATCCGAGAAAATGATATTGAAAAAACGGGAAAACAACTGGTATTCGTCCTCTTGCAGATTATTACGCGAGAAAATCAACGACTTGGCGACATAATAATCAGAGATGATAAAATCATGGAATAGGTCAAGAGCTCCCAACTTATCCTTCAACTGTTGAAAACGCAAAGCCAAAAAGGTCATTTCCAACTGGAAGGAATACTTCTCGGGCTCCTTGTAGAACTTAGGAAGAAACGGGTTTTTGTCGCCCTCAAATTCCTCAAGGACTAATTTTCCGTTAAAATCGTGGGCAATGCGCGAAGCTAAGGTCGTCTTGCCTGCCCCAATTGTTCCTTCTATTGCTATATAATTGTAATACATTATTTTACTTTGTTTTCGTCTAACACTATCTCTTTGACTATGCAGTCATCTGGACATTGCTCAAGCAACTCTTTTTGCGTCATTTTAAAAATGGGATGCTTGAAATCAGGGGCTACTTCACAAAGCGGCACCAAAGCGAACCGACGCAGATGCAAACGTGGATGGGGGACAGTCAGTTCCTCTGTTTGTATGACACGACTGCCATAGTACAAAAGATCCAAATCGGCAGAACGGGAACTGTATCCCTGAATTTCAGGATGCCTTACCCGGCCCAGCTCTCTTTCAATATCTAGCAACTGTTGCAACAAATCCATCGGAGACAATTCCGTTTCCACAACAACGACTTGATTCAGGAACCACTCCTCTGCCTCGAAGCCCCATGGCTCCGACTCATAGGCAGACGAAACCTTTACGACTTGTCCACACCTATTATTAATTAATTGGCAAGCTTGGGCAAAAATAGCTTCTTTGTTGCCCATATTTGAGCCAAAGAGTACATAACACTTTTCCACATTTTGCCTATGCCAAGTCTCCATCATTGAGATTTTCGGCAAAGGTAAGTTTTTTTTATGTACTTTTGCGGTCTAAACAAACAAAAACATATCATCATGAAATTCGGTAAAGTTGTTCTTGCCGCCTTTTTAGGCACATTGATTGCATTGGTAATCAACTTCTTCATTAAGGTTGGCGTGGTTTCTTCCATGATTTCCAACATGTCAAAAAACACGGAGACTTCCACTACTGTGAAGCCCAATTCCGTGCTTTACATGAAACTTAACTACGACATTCCAGACCGTACGGTTGACAATCCTTTCGGTGCCATTGATTTCCAGTCGATGGAATCAATCGATGCCACGGGTATGAACGACATCCTGCGCAACATCGAACACGCCAAGACCGACCCGAACATCAAGGGTATCTATATGGAATTGAGTAGTATCCCAACTTCCACGGCTACCTTGCAGGAAATCCGCGACAAACTTATCGAGTTCAAGGAATCGGGAAAATTCATTGTCACTTATGGTGAAAGCTATTCGCAAAGCGCTTATTATATAGCCTCCATTGCAGACAAGATTCTCCTGAATCCGGAAGGTGCCCTCGACTTGCACGGTATGGCCACACAAATCACGTTTTACAAACACCTGTTTGACAAGCTCGATGTTGAGATGCAGATTGTCCGCGGCCCCAACAACCGCTTCAAGAGTGCCGTGGAGCCTTATTTCTTGGACAAGATGAGCGAAGCCAACCGCGAGCAGATGGACAAGCTATTGGGCACAGTCTGGGGACAAATCCTTCAAGGCATCAGTCAAAGCCGCAACATCAGTGTTGAGCAACTCAATATGATTGCCGACAATTTAGAGACCTCTTTCGATGCAAACAAAGCCCTCGAATATGGCCTGGTCGACAACCTGTACTACAAAGATCAAGTGTTGGACGAACTGAAAGGCCTGACGGGCAGCAACAAGAGCATCAACGCCATTGGCAATGCCAATTATGCCAAATCCTATAAAGACAAGAACGTGAGTAAGAACGAGGTTGCCATCATCTATGCCTCAGGACAAATCCTTGACGGCAAGGGAGATGAAACCACGGCAATATACTCCGAAAATCTCTCCAAGACCATCCGTAAGGCCCGCGAAGACGAGAACGTGAAAGCCGTTGTGCTGCGTGTCAATTCGCCTGGCGGCAGTGCCGTGGCATCGGCTATCATTGGTCGCGAGCTCGACCTCACCAAGGAAGTAAAGCCCGTCATCGTCTCTATGGGCAACTACGCTGCTTCGGGCGGTTACTGGATTTCAGCCAAGGGTGACTACATCTTCGCCGACCCCACCACCCTCACGGGTTCCATCGGTGTGTTCGGTACCTTCCCGAACGCTAAGGGCTTCTTGAACGACAAAGTCGGCCTGACTTTCGATGTGGCCAAGACCAACGAAAACGCCGAGTTCCCCAACTTCACCGAGCCGCTCACCGAGTTCCAATACAGCAAATTACAAGAAAGTGTGGGTAACACCTATGACCACTTCACCAAACGTGTGGCCGAAGGTCGTGGCTTGACCCAAAGCTATGTCGACAGCATCGGTCAAGGTCGTGTGTGGGCTGGTGCCGATGCCATTGGTTTGGGTCTTGTCGACCAATTGGGCGATATGGAAGACGCCATCGCCTACGCGGCCCAAAAAGCCAACCTCGGCAATGACTACAAGGTGACCGAATGGCCCAAGCAGAAGGATTTCTTCACCCGCATCATGGAGTCGATGAACGGCAATGGTTCCGACCAACTTGATGCCGCTATGAAGCAGAAACTTGGTGCCTATTACGACTACTTCAAAGGCTTGGACAACCTGCAAAACAACACAGGCATTCAAGCACGGTTGCCGTTTGATATGATTATTGAATAATCGTTGATATTTCGACTATAAAAATGCGGAGCGACATCGTGTTGTTCCGCATTTTTATTGGTGTTTTCGTGGTTCACAACTTTGTGGACCACAAAAATGTGGACCACAAGATTGTGAACTATCGAAAAAAGATGTATCTTTGCAGCGGAATAAAGGATTCGTCATTATGAAAAAATCATTCATCTATGGTGTAGCTGTTGAAGGCAACAACTTCACAGACCGTGAAAAAGAGACCCGACGCCTCAAGCAAGACTTTGAAAACGGGCAGAACATGATACTCATTTCTCCGCGAAGAATGGGCAAGACCTCGCTCGTAAGGAAAGTGCAGACCCTTGTCGACACGAAATCCATTGTGACGGTTTACATGGACATCTACGATTGCCGCAACGAATACGAGTTCTACAACAAATTTGCCGCCTCGCTCATGAAGCAAACCGCAGGCAAGGCAGAAGCCGTCATAAAAAACATCAAGGAATTTTTAGTTCGTTTGTCACCCACCCTCTCCTTCGGTCCCGACCCCAACAACGAGCTTTCCGTATCCCTTGGCATCACGCCCAAAGACTACTCGCCGGAAGAAATCCTGCAACTGCCTGAACGCATGGCCGCCAAAATGGGCAAACACATTGTCGTGTGCATTGACGAATTCCAACAAATTGGCGAGTTTCCGGACTCGCTGAAGGTCCAAAAGAAAATGCGCGGCATCTGGCAGTTGCAAAACAACGCTTCGTATTGCCTGTTTGGGAGCAAGAAGCATCTGCTCACCAACCTCTTCCAAAGCAAGAGGATGCCTTTTTACCAATTTGGCGACATCATGTTTCTCCAGCCCATCCCCACAGAAGACTGGATTCCTTTCATCCGCCAGAAGTTTGAGGAAAAGAAAATGAGCATTTCCGATGCCCTCATTGAAAAGATCTGCTCGACGGTGCAAAACCAATCCTCATACGTGCAGCAACTGGCATGGAACGTCATGCTCAACACCACAAAAAAGGCGGACGAGGCCACTTTGGAAACGGCCATTGAAGATCTGCTCAACCAAAACTCACTGCTGTTTTTGCAGCAAATCGAGAACCTGACTGCCTACCAGATGAACTTCCTAAAGGCCGTGGCCAAAGGCGTTCACACGGACTTCACCTCTAAAGAAGTACTATCCACCTATGATTTAGGCTCAAAATCCAATGTCTCAAGAATCAAGACCGTGTTGACGCAAAAGGAACTGATCGAAAAAACACCCAACGGAATCGTGCTCACTGACCCCGTTTTTGAGCTTTGGTTTACCAAAGAATGGTGCGAATAATCTATTGATTTTCAAAATAATTACAAACAATATACTAAAAGTTCACAACTTTGTGGACCACAAGATTGTGGACCACAACTTTGTGAACCGATTTTTGGCTATTTCACCACCGGCCTCCAGCCTACCCAAAAGACGACCCTCTTGCCGCAGCTGGGGCAACGCTTTACGACAAACAGCCGCGTTTTGGCTGGTGCAGGGTCTGTCATCGTGCCCTCTGGCAGTGTGAACAGCTTGATTTCGGTTTGGCAGCGGGGGCAAGAGCGAATAAGTGTCGAATTATCATTCATTTACCATAAATTTTTCTCAATTCGAATGGTGTAAAAGCCCTAAAACGAGCCTTCCAATAGTCTGATTTCTCACGGTCGAACATTTGGCGGTCGATTTCCGACTCTTTTCCGGCTTGGTGTAGAATGGTGTTGTTGCCGTCGCCCATGTGTTCAGCCCAAGTCAGTTCCGCAAAGGGTGAGTCTTGGCGTTGGCCAATGTGATGCAGTTCGTAAGGGTCGCCATTCATATCGCGGGGCGGAAAGCCTTCGCCTATCAAGTCGGCGTTGTTGTAGTCCTTCCAACTGTCGTAATCGGCAAGCTTATTTTTCAGCCAAGTGTTGCGCCTGATGCTGTAATCGCTCCAATTGATGTCGGAACGGATTAACGCCCAGCGGTTGCCGATACGGGCAGCTTTCAGCCCTGCCCTCATGTAAATCTCGGCCTCATCCATTGACGCAATGTTATTGATGATTTCGTCGAGCCAATGGGTGAGACGATTGAGTTGTTGTTTTTCTACGGCATTCATCATCGGTTATTTACAACTTGCTTGAAGCCTGTCCAAAAGAGTACCTTTTTGCCACAGTTAGGGCAACATCTTACAACGATGCCCCGCACCTTGACAGGTGCGGGGTCGATCATTGTTCCATTAGGAAAGGTAAGAATCTTGACTTCTGTATGGCAGCAAGGACACTTCTTCGTAATCATGGGTCGATTCATATTCAATCCTTTCTCTCAAGAGTCACGGAGCCATCCGAGTTAAATGTGATAGTATAGTCTTTACATAGGCCTATTATGGCTATTGAACCACCAACAAGTATTGCGAGTTCTGCTGCTGAAATGGTAACGGTACCAATTGTAAGTCCCAAGCCTCCAATTAATAATGGGGTTGAAGCGCCCAATGTAAACGGCAAGGCAACAAGTCCTGCTGCAGCAAGTGCGAGTCCTCCTATTAGTGTTCTTTTTTTACGAGCTTTCCGTTTACGGATCATTTCTGCAATTTCGCCTTTTAATAACAGCTTGGTTTCACCTGCTTTAATGGCTTCCTCTAATTCTGAAGTTGAATAAACAGTTTTGAAGTTTTCCATGATTTTTTGATTTTTTTTTCAGTTAATAAGATTCTTTGATTTTTGATAATGAAACGGGAACAATACTGTATATCATCCTGTATTATTTCAGCATTGCCTCCGTTTCGAATTCATTAGTACTACCATGATATTCTCGAAATATAAGTTACACAATATGGAACACTAAAGTAGCACCAATGTCATCAGATTGTTAGTCGTCAAAAGATTCAAGCCAATCTTCCTGATCTTGAACTCTGTCGGCGTAATCCTCATCAGACTCACCTGGCAATTGATCCCAACTTGTGGGTGAATAATCGCTACTCATAAGGCTTTTAGATTTTAATTGTTTATGATTAATTATACTGCTCAGAACCTTCTCTTTTAGTTAGATAGGGGTCTATTATGGCAATTCGGCCTGACGAAAAGGCTTCCACTTCTCCTGCTACAAGCGCTTGGTGATGGTCTCTCGTCAATAAATTGGTATCGAACCAAACTTTTCGTCCGTCACTCGAAAACACCAAATTGCCAGACTTCTTCTTTTTGTACGCCTCGATTGCTTTATTCATGGTACTTATCAAATGAAACCTTAGTGCAAGGTAGTCGGGAGCATAATTTGTACATGATTCCCATTTTTCTTGAATGGTTGACTCGGCCATATTTCTCAAGAAACGATAGCCATCCATAGGATGAGCAAAAATCATGCTGCCTAATTTATAGTGGCGGTCTATCCATACTTGTTTCTTGAATTCTAACAGGCTCCCCCATTGGGGGCCTGTAAATGCGCGTGTTTCCCTGTGCCGATGATACCACCCAAAAATGATGTCACCTCTCTCCGAGACAATTGGAAGTTGAAAACGAATGTACTCCGCGTTATTAGGTGTAACCTCCTCTCCATCTTTTGATTGTGGATAGCCTGCTTTGTTCAAGTACGACTTTTCACACACTTCCACAAGATCATTTAGCGTGGGCAAATCGAAGGGCGAGAAACTCGTGCCCCGAACAGCATTAAATTCCTCGACACATCGAAAAAAGTCTTCAATGATGCCGAGAGAATAGAGATTCTTTCTTTTGTTCATTACTAATTCGATTAGATTGTTGTTAAGCCGTTTTTCTACATCTGTTTTCGATGAAACGTACCAAGTCGTTCCCGATCAAATGCTGATTAGTAGCACCCATCCTAACATATAGTTTATCCTTATGTAAGAACAAAATATCTCCAGTCCAAACAGGGACGTGGATTTTGCATATCATCTTGTTGACTTTCACTTCCCAAGTTATTTGTAAACTTTGAGCAAATTCTAAGTTATTACATCCTAATTTGATTTCATTTTTCAGATTTTCTATTAATTTATTCTGCTCATTTACAGTAATATATCCCAAACCTTTTGGAAAGCCTTCATCGTTGACACCTACCAATACGGTACCTTCATGGCCACTATTAGCAAATGAGATGAGCGTTTCTCTGATTCCATTTTTACAGGAGAAGCTCTCCTTAAATTCCAGAAATTCACTTTCTACTCCATAGGAAAATGGTATGATAAGAGACGTACCAATTACGATTCTTGTGTGATCGTCCCTTTTGTTATTATTGAGGTAGAATTCGTGATTAGGATAGTAGAGGGAGCCACCATCAGTCTTGATTTCGACCAGATTCAGTCGGGCACCGTTCTTGATGATGCCCTTAGCATCAGTTAAGCCCTCAAACGAACACATTTTGTGCATTACTTTGATGGGTATAATTATTGTCTTCTCGTTGGCAACAAGGTAATAATTGTTGCCGTCATGACCTCTCATGATTGCATTAAAACTTTTATACATTCTCGTTGTGTTTAAACTTATCACTTAAACTTTTCAGCATCATCAGAGACTTTAGGTCTCATTATCTAGTTTGGATGACATTTGCTACCGATTCACATCGCAGCTTTGTATCTACTGTCCTGCCCCATCCAATCGGCATCGCAGTGAACAAACAATATGTCAAAGAACGTTATGCTGAAAAATCTAGCAACCCTTTTGATTGCGAGGCAAAAGTATGCCTTTTTTTTGACATGTATCATGGAATCTATTGATTATAAAGAAGATGGAATAAAAACAATTCGTAAAATATTGAAAACTCAGTCTAAAAAATCGTAAACTATCGTAAATCTTTCCCCCAATCTTCTCATTAATATCCAAATAAACAAAAAAAGTCTGTCATTTCTGACAAACTTTATGCCATCAAGTATAATTTGCAAAACAAATTACAAATTGAATTTTTTCTTGTAGTAAACGACAGAATCTTTATCACTATCGAGTATTCGTTTTATCTTTGCTTCATTGGTGTTTTTTTTCATATTGTCGTAAACAAACAACCTTTCCAACTGGTAGTATTCAATATTAGCATAATGCAAACAATAATAAAGTAATTGCGGTGACTTAGACTTCACAACTTTCAGCTTTTTTCCACACTTTTTAATATACCCATCCTTCCACAATTCTTCCAACAATTCTACCAAATCGATGGTTTTACCATTACTGCATACTTTCATTTTATATTTCCCGAATACTTTGAATATCAAATCCGTTATATTTGGCTTTTCGGTTGATAAATAATCAGATGGACACAGGGATTGCCCTCGTTCAAGAACTCCAGAACGAACATCCTTCTTTTCCTCATATTCAAGACAAACCCTTTCGTGGTTCTTGTCATCAAATTGAATCAACAACACCTGCTTTTTTTCTACAATATGACTTAAATGTGTGCGATTGGCCATGACATCCAAAAGCAATTTGTCGCTGTTGACAGTTTCAACCAAAATCAAAACCTTTTTCAAACCATTGACATCCAATAATTTGAGAATAGATCTAAATACATCGTTCGGATCAGAAAGGTAAACGATGACCACATCGGTTTCTTCAGGCAAGCAGCATTTCCCAAACTCAAACCACGACAATTCCCGTTGCGCATCTTCCAAACTAATAGCTTGTGTCTCCATAAAATCCAACAAGAATGAAGAAGCTACATGGCAATCTTTAATTGCCTTACTTAGTTCCGGTTTAAAAGGACTTACCAATGCATCAAGACCTATTTCTTTCTGCCTTAAACCGATGAGATAACGAGACAATCTTTCATTCCAAATACTGCCATTCACCCATTCCACCATAGCAGAAGTGATCTTCAGTTCAGCAGTAGGCACAAACTGGCGGAAACGCGCTTTCTGCAAGGCGTTCAACATCAACTGCGCAATTTCGGAATCATTCAAATCAGCACCAAATTCACGTTGAAACGCCTTGAACAGATTTTCGGGCGTGTTTTTTTCTTTCACCTTATATAAATAACGATTTACAGTCAAAGTCTCGGAGCGGAAATCATCGAAATGGATCAAACCTGCTAATTCACCTTCGGCTATCTTTTTGTCCAACAAGGTTTTCAAAGCCGGATTCCAAACAAAAACCACTTCCGGCTGCAATTCCTCCATCAACTCCTTGAAAGCCTCCCAGTCCTCCTGCCGATAGATCATTCCGTCGCCTTCGTAAGAGGGCGCTTGTGGTGTGTCGCAGAAATACTGAAGGTAATTGGCGAAAGCGACATGCTCCCAGAAGTCGGTTTTCTCACCATCGGTAAGGTCGTCGGACTTGTTCAGCACCAACTTGGTGAAATAAGTGTATGCTGGATAGTGGTCGTTTTCCTCCAGAAACGCATTGATTTCTATGATGTTGCTTTGCGACAAGAGAAAGCTTTTGTGCTTTTCTTCCATCGTTCGCGGCTCATAATACTTACAATGCTCGCCATTGATGCCGATACAAACTTCGCACATCTTCCGTCCGTTGACATAGTTGGTACAATCGTATGCAAAGCATAGGGAGTCATACCGATTGCAATTCTTATTCAACACGCAATCAACAAAATAACGGCAATGTCGTAATGTGCAATGATGCTTCACGCCCAAGACAAGGGTTCGATAGCCCTTGAAACCCTCTTGATAATGCTGCCCTATGCGCGGTTGGAAGAACATCGGCTTTGTTTTGACGGCAAAAATAGGCAATTCTTCCCATTTTTCGCAAAAAACAAAGATAATCTGCTGCTAAGTCCTCAAAAAATTGACTTAACAGCATGTTATCTAGCAAAAATATCAGATTATTTGCTGTTAAGTATAAAAAAATGTGACTTAACAGCAGATAATCAAAAAAAAATGCGTTTCTTTGCAATATCAATCTAAAAACAACGCCATGCTGATTGGACGCAATGAAGAAAGAAGAGAACTCCTTGAACTGTTGGAGAAAGACGAATCGCAATTCTGCGCCGTGTACGGACGGCGGCGCGTGGGTAAGACCTACCTTATCAAAGAGACCTTTGAGAACCATTTCGCATTTTATCACACGGGTGTAGCCAACGCCCCGAAAAAAGAGCAACTGACCGAGTTTCGCGAATCGCTGCGCAAGGCCGGATTGAAGCGCTGTAAGATGCCGCGCACATGGTTCGAGGCTTTCCACCTTTTGGAAAACGTTTTGGAACTTTCTCCCGACAAGAAAAAGGTGGTCTTTTTGGACGAGTTGCCGTGGATGAATACCCCAAAATCACAACTCATCAGCGCCTTGGAGCATTTTTGGAATGGTTGGGCAAATATGCGTAAAGATATCGTCCTCGTCGTTTGCGGTAGTGCCACCTCTTGGATTATCAAGAAAATCATCCGCGACCATGGCGGATTGCATAACCGATTGACTGACAAGATTTACCTCCAGCCGTTCTGCCTCAACGAATGTGAGCAATTAGCCCAGTCACTCAAACTCAGCATGACAAGAAAAGACCTTGTGGAAACCTACATGATCTTGGGCGGCATACCCTATTATTGGAGCCTCTTGCGACGTAATGAGAGCCTAGCACAGAACATCGACCGACTGTTTTTTGAAGAGGACGGACGCCTTGCTGACGAATTCGATGCTCTTTATGCCTCCCTGTTCAAGCGACCAGCCCCTTACATTGCCATCGTTACTGCCTTGGCAACCAAGAAAGCGGGCATGACCCGAAAAGCGCTGCTCGAAAGCACTGGACTTGACGACAATAAGGTTTTCACACAGGCGACCGAGGAATTAGAAAAATGCAATTTCATTCGAAAGTATCAGGTCATTGGCAAGATAAAACGCGAGGCGATTTATCAACTCATGGATCATTTCACCCTGTTTTACTTCCGCTATATCGAAAGCAACTACCATCACGACAACCATTTCTGGACCAACAACTTATCTACTCCAATCCACACGGCCTGGGCAGGACTGGCTTTTGAGCGGGTGTGTTTGTGGCATTTGCCACAAATCAAGTCTGCATTAGGTATCGCTGGAGTGATCAGCAACGCCCAATCATGGCATGTCGAAGCTACCAAAGAACACGAGGGTGTGCAAATCGACTTACTTTTTGACCGTAACGATGGCGTCATCAATCTTTGTGAAATGAAGTTTTCGGATGATGTTTATCGGATTGACAAGGAAGAAGGCGACAAACTCCGGAGACGGAAATCTGTGTTTCAAGAAGTTACTAAAACTCGCAAAGCCATCCACCTTACCATGATTACCACATACGGTGTCGCTCATAATGCCTATTGGAACAACATCCAATCGGAAGTGACTATGGATGATTTGTTCAAAGAATCACGATAGCGTGCTGTTAAGTCCCTAAAAAATCGACTTAGCAGCACGCTATCAATCATTTTTTGCAGATAAAATGCTGTTAAGTTAGAAAAATTTCCACTTAACAGCACTTTATCGCATCCTATTTCTCATATTCCGCCATCACCTCGTCACGTTCCATCTGCTTCTCGCCCCAGTCGTCCATGAGGTTTTGGAGTTGCTCTTTCTTTTGGCCGTAGGCCCAATACCAATCATTGTCGACTTTCACATCAGGATGTTGGTCGGGATTGGCCATGATGGTGTCTTGCTCGGCTAACTCGGCTTCCAATTTGCCAATGGCTTCTTCGAGGCGTTGGATCTCCTTGTCGACCTTGCGGAGCTTGGCATCAATCTGCTTCTTGCGCTCGTAGTTGAGTTTGTTTTGCGACTGTGGTACGACTTCTTGTACTTTGGTTTGTTTAGCAGCAATCTCCAACTCCTTCAAGTGGCTGAGATTCTTTTGCTCCAGGAAATCATAAATGTCGCCGATGTATTCCTTGATGTTAGGCTTGCGGAACTCGTAGACTTTGTTGGTCAGGCCTTGCAGGAAGTCACGGTCGTGGGAGACGATAATCAGTGTGCCGTCATATTGAATCAAGGCATTTTTTAAAATGTCCTTCGAAAGCATGTCCAAATGGTTGGTGGGCTCGTCGAGAACCAACAAGTTGGTCGGGAAAAGTAGCATCTTGGCCAAGGACAAACGAGCTTTCTCGCCACCCGAGAGCACTTTCACCTTCTTGTCGATGTCATCGCCACGGAAGAGGAAGGAACCGAGCAAAGCCTTCACCTTGAGGCGCATGTCACCGACGGCCACATCATCCAAGGTCTCGAAGACGGTCTTGTTCATGTCGAGCATATCCTGCTGGTTCTGGGCATAATATCCAATTTTGACCTCATGACCGAGTTTCACCTCGCCTTCATGTTCGAGCACACCGCAGATGATTTTCGACAAAGTGGACTTACCTTCGCCGTTACGTCCCACAAAGGCTATTTTCTCACCTCTCGGAATCAGCAGGTTGACGTCTTTGAGGATAACTTGGTCGCCGTAAGACTTGCCAACATGATTAAGCTCCAGTGTAACCTTGCCGGAATGCGGTGCAGGCGGAAACTTGAAATGGATGGCGGTGCTGTCGATGTCGTCAATGACGATTTCATCCATCTTTTCGAGCAACTTCACGCGGCTTTGCACCTGCTTGGCCTTGGTGGCCTTGTAGCGGAACCGCTCGATGAACGCCTCAATGTTCTTGATTTCGCGCTGTTGGTTCTCGTAGGCTGACCGCTGCATATCGACACGCTCCTCACGCAGACCAACATACTCGGAGTATGGCACCTTGTAGTCATAGATTTTGCCGTTCGAGATTTCCACCGTGCGGATAGTGATATTGTCCAGGAAAGCACGGTCGTGCGAGACCATCAGGATGGCACCGTAATAGGCCTTCAGGAAGCCTTCGAGCCATTGGATAGACTCGATGTCGAGGTGGTTGGTAGGTTCGTCAAGAAGAAGCAAATTGGGCTTTTTCAGCAGGATTTTGGCCAGTTCTACACGCATCTGCCAGCCGTTGCTGAACTCGCGCATAGGACGCAACATATCCTCGTGACCGAAGCCCAAACCAACCAAAATCCGTTCTGCCTCGCCTTCGATGCTGTTGCCACCAAGCAAGGCCAGACGGTCGTTCAAGTTATTCAGCTTGACAATAAGTTTCTCGTATTGCGGGCTTTCGTAATCTGTGCGCTCGGCTAGTTCCTGCTGCAGACGCTCCGAATCGCGTTCCAGCTGATGGTATTCGTCAAAAGCAGAAAGCGCCTCATCCAGAACCGTCTTTGTACTGTTGACATTCTTTTCTTGGGGTAGATAGCCGATGGTAACGCCCTGTGGGATGATGACATCGCCCTTTGAAGGTTGTTCCAATCCGCAGATAAGCTTCAGCAGTGTGGTCTTGCCTGCACCGTTTTTGCCCACCAAGCCGATGCGATCTTTCTCGCGAATTAAGAAGGAAATATCGGCGAAGAGGTCCTCACCGGTGAAGTGCATGCTCAGGTTTTGGATTGAAATCATCGCTTACCGTTTTAGGCGGCAAAGATAAGGATTTTTGGGAATTCCTCAATGAGTCAAAACGAAAGGCTTTACCGCAACGCCATCTTGCGCCATCACCTTAACCCAGTACAAGCCATTTCCGAAGCCAGACAAATCGAGTCGTAACATATCGCTGCTGGCCTCTTTGTCGAGCAAAGACTGTCCCAAAGTGTTATAAACTACGACCTTCTGCAACCCTTCCAATGCAATGGTGATTTGGCCGCTCGTCGGATTAGGATAGAGCTTGAAATCAAGCGCTTGGTTTTCGTTGGTCGAAGTCAGGTCTATTGCGACATAGTTCTGTTCGGGGTCGTTCAAAGAGGCGGCATAATCCGACTCGCAGGTCTCGCCGTTGTCTGCCAAATAGAATGCCGTCAAGCGGTAATAGACATCCTCGTGGTTATCATCGGCCAAGTTGTCGCGGTACTCATAATAAAGTTGCCCATCTACGGCTGGTATCGATGCGATCTTTTGGTAATCAACATTATTGAATGAACGATACAAATTGTATTGCTGTAAGATGTAGCCTTCCTTGCCAAGCACTATCTCTCGCCCCGATTGGTTGGTAACGAAGGCGCGCAGCATCCAGGTATAATTCATATTGAAAGTGTGCATATCGGTCCAGATTTCGCCGTCTAAAGAGACCCAACGTCCATTGGGATTTCCCATATCTTGACAAGCAGCTGCCGGACGGCTCAAACCTTGTTGACCAACTACCACCCAAAGCGATTCATCTTCAGGGATTTCAAAAGCAGGCATTATGGTCTCCTCTTGCCAAGTATGGGCACCAGATAAAGTCATGTTCTGCGAGCGAACGAGAGTACGAGGAGATGCCTCGCCACCGACATACACCCACAACTGATAAGTGCCGGCTCCCACATCATAAAGCGACACTTTCTTCAAAGTCGTTCCAAGATACTCGGATAGGTCTTCTGCTTCAAAACGAATTGCCCAAAAAATACGGGGCTCACTATCGCCACCCAAGGAGCTTTTAAACTCTCCATTGTCAAAATACAACCACTGATTGATAGGCTCTGGACGCTCGCCCCACGAAATCAAAGCACCACGATCTTCGTCATTCTCATAATAGATAGTACCATCTAATTTTACTGGAGGGTCACAATAGGCAGGAAAGACAGCCACAGTGCATTCCTCACACGACATAGAATAGTATGTACCATCCATTGCGCCATCGTATATCAGACGCAAACAATACGCTACTTCACCATGTAACTCTACAGTTTCGTCCAAGAATGTGTTTTCCTCAGTGAAGCCAAGAAATTCGTTGTCGCGAAAGAGCATTGCCCCTAAAAAATTGCCTTCAGGATACTCCCAAGACAACTGAATCCCATCGTTATGCAACGACCAGTTCAAGCCGTTAGAACTGCCCACAAAATCGGAACAAGGAAAGTATTTCCATTGGCAACTTCTCCAATCGCAAATGCCTGAAAGATAAACGGGTCTCACCTGAGCTGAACAGATATCACCCTCGTCCAAAGCACTGACATCAAACTGATAAGAAGTGTTCGTCGTAGAGCCGACAATTTCTCCATTCAACATTATTTCAAAATACTGTAAATCACGATTTTGCAATTCTTCCATAAACCAAATTGCCCATCCTGTAGATGAAACATACAAACTATCGACACCAAACAAAGCTTCTGTTAATTCGATTTCCAGTTGTGTAGGCGCAAAAATGAAAACAGGTGAATCAGAAATATAGTCCACAAAACCATCAAGATGCACTCTGATATCGTATACATCCCGATAAACCTCAGGTAACAGCAGATGGCCATTAGCATCCAAAGTCGCTTGGTATTCATAGCCCTGTCCACTATGCGAAGACAGTGTCACCGATGCACCTGCGGGCAGAAGCCCAACATTAGTGTTAACATCAAGAGTGAATGTCGTAGTCATATCTTTGTCCAAATAGGCCGACCAAATGGTGTCGGAATGACCTCTGTTACCTTCATAATAGCGGCTCACGCCCCAACGGTATTGCCCCCAAGGCAAGCTGTTCCAATTCATATCCATAAACATCGTGTCATTGAGATGGGAAGCCATCATCACCGGCTCTTCTTCGAAGCGACTGCGAAATAAATTGTAATATTGGAAAGACCGCGTCGATTTTGCGCTATCTACCTTATAAAACTGGATACAGTCCAAATAGAAACAGTCATCACCCAAATCAGTAGAAGCATCTTTGACATAATCCCAACAGAACAAATGCTCACCAACAGTGATATCGAACCGATGCTCTGTCCATTCCTCCTCGCCTGAACATTCCATCTTCTTCACCCCATCAAGATAGAAACGACCCATATCCCAAGGGCTTTCCGACGAAATCTTGCTGTAAAAACTCATTTGCCCCTCAAAAGGCACATAAACGGAAACTTCTATTCGGGAAACACCTTCGCTCACACTTTCGCAAGTAGACCTTATGCAACAATGGCCTTCGAAAGCAGAAAGGGTATCGATAATCCATGGATAGTCACTTAGGCTGTTGTTCCATGGAAAACGGCTGAAGTCGCCTGTCTCGAAATCTTCGCAGAGAAGCGGCTCGTGCATCGACCAAGTGACGCGCACCAAGTCGCTAGTAAACTGCCTTGCGGCTACATATCGTACAGGATGAAACAATTCGTTCAACGAGAAATTGATAGCTTCTTGTACCTGTCCTTCAAGTAATTGCAAAGAATCGGCAAGATAGGATGTTGCATAGCCTTCAGCTGAAGCCCATACACGATACAAGCCTGCCATCAAACTATTGGAATAACATCCTAAAGAATCGGTAACAAATTGATAAACAACTGTGTCACCCAACTCACTAATGCCCGAGAAAGTGACCGAGGCTGCCTCGATAGGCGTAACAGCATCCTGTTCATAGACAGTGCCGTTGACAGAAGTCTGTGCACTGACATACTCACTCACTATCATAAAAGCGAAAAACAATAAAAGCTCTGCCCACCTTTTCATTTCTACTCCTTTTCTCATTGCTTTACGAATTTAGCCATCATCGTCCCATTGACGCCTTTCACTTGGATAAAATATATGCCACTTGAAAGATTACCAACTTTAATTGAAAGATTACCCAAAAGATTGGTACTCAGTTGTGTTTCCGGCAACACTTTCATACCCAAGCTATTCAGTATGGTAACATTATATACCAAATTGCAATTCAAGCCATTCAACACAACCGTCTCTTCGACTGGGTTTGGATATACTTGCAACACTTGAGGAAAGGCATTGTGATTTGAAAATCTCATACTCATCCGTCCTTCTTGATTGACAAAGAGATGTAAACCACTCACCTTCGGTTCTTCAACTGATAGGGTAATCTGCTCACATATCCCTCGACCATAACGTGGCAAGTCTGCCATCACTTGATAAGTACCGAAAGGCAAATTCTTGAAGCAGAAATGTCCATCAAAATCAGTTAGAGCAAAGCCCAAGATGCGCTGTTTAGTCGCATTGAGAAGAAGCACGCCAACATTTGAAAGTCCTTCGTTGCAATAGTTCATATCACTACCTTCGCGCAGCCAGGATTGACAATAGAAATCACGTGCCTTGAACGGCCAATTTGGATAATCAAACACACCGCTAATGAGGCCTTCACCTGTATGGAATCCAGATGTCACCAAAGGCAAGTCAATATCCACATCATAGACATCGCCATCTACAAGGATCATATTCGACTCATTCCATTGCAAATCGCCAAGGTAATAGCAGCCACTCACCTCCGTAACCAAGGTATCGGAAAATGCATAAAGGATGTAAGTGTCTGGTAACAATGCATCAAACTTGAAGAAGCCTTCGTCATCAGATATCGTTCTATAGAATCCTGACACAAAGGGATTATTGTCACTCAAGGCGACAGCAATCACTTGAGTATGAGGTCGCAACGTTTCTCCCGACCAAGTATGACCCTCTAGGGCATAGTCCTTAAACAACTCGAAACGTACCGCATCTGAGGCGTGACCGCAATATGACCATACTTCAAGCATCAATTCTACATAGCCCTGCTCTTTGTCCATCTCACCTGGATAATAGAGGGTATGTAATTCCTGCGAATCCTCGAATCGGCCATCGCCCATCGAGACCCATCGGATCGAATCGTAATTGTTTGCCTCTGCTTGGTCGAGAGGTAATGGACGGTTGACACCACTATAGCCATCCTCGCCAGCATAAACGCTCAAATTTTGGTAAAGATTGAGCGTCAAAGCATCTGTCTTTGTCACTCCATTGCCATTCACGCGCAAAGTAAGAGTCACTGTTCCTGCGTAAAAGTCCTCTTCGGAAGGATAATACTCAGTACTTAATGCAATAGAATCAGAAAAAACACCAGAGCCTGAGGTCTGCCATACAAAACTGCTATAAATGTAAGGGATGTTGGCATCATTGATCGTATAGCCTGATTGCGAAGCACAAAGGGTGTCATCTTGACCCGCATATGGATAATAGGTCGCAAAAGCATAGGCGCTCTGTCCAACCGAAGCATAAACATTAGGATCATAGGCTCGGTCACAAGCCATAACAGCAACATTTTCTGCTTGTTGTGGAGTCAGGATATAGGAATGACCGATAATTTCATCAATATGGTGGACGAACTTGTAGTAATTAAAATCGCCATAAAACAATACATAATGGTCAATGTCCAACTCTGGATTTTCTTCCCATGAAATCAACCATTTGTTGTCCACAAACTGTTTTTTCACCTTGAAAGGAGGCGAAATGGGAGTAGTCGTATCGCACTCGGACAAATAGTTTTCATAAATGACCTCACCCAAGGCAGGAGAGTCATGCTTATCGAGAATCACCGATTCAATGTCATCAATAGTGTCAGCATCCCAATAGTTACCTCGCATATCAATATCTTCATCCGTAACGTTTGCAAAGAGAATCGCATCCTTTTTGTAGTGCAAAAAGTTGTTGCCATTCATCTGTGACTTATTTGACGGAAAGCTCACCACCCTCTTCTTTGCCTCACTTATGGTATTTCCAACAAAGCGCATCGAGCCTGATGTTTGTAAATTTGTAACAGTCAACTCATTGTCAAAAAACGTATTGTATTCAACAATAAGATGGCAGAACCTCATCATTCTAATTGCCTCATCGTTGCTCCAGAACACATTGTTTCGGATGACAATCGAGTCCATAGCAGCTTTCAAACCGTATGAAGAATAACCAGAGCCGCCTTCCGGCAAGTCCGACGAAATTAGATTGTTTTCTATGTAGTTGGTAGCGTCTCTATCGGAAATGCCACCCACAGCCTCGAAGCTAATAGCCGTGGCAGCACCTTGGAAACAATTATCCACAATACGATTACGGTTGCACTTGAAGCCATATGCCGCGTTAGAAATCTCAATATTAATTTGTCCTTGGTCGAAGATATTGTGAGAAAAAACATTGTCTTCGCTATCGGCAGCACGGGCTTTTAGCTCGATGCCCGATACGCACTGGAAGAAGAAACAACTGTCGACCAAGAAACTGTTGCAGTCGATAAGCTCAATGCCTTTGCCAGCATAATAATTACTAAACGAGCAATGGTTGACCAGTACGTTATTACTGGAGGATGCATTCAAGGCGGTCAAGGCACCCACGACTTCGACATACGTTATTCTCACAGTATCTTCCTCGGTGATATTCTTCAGCTGAATACCAGCCCAGTCGTGGGAAAACTCATAGCAAAGCAGATAAATTGAGTCGTTGCGTTGACCCTCAAGAATTAGGTTGCCACCATCAACACGTAAATAGGCCGATTGCCCGAAGTACATCTTCACGCCGCCTTCCACACATAGGGTGCCGCCGTTTTGCACGGTCAACGACTCATTCACCCAATACACCGAATCACCGCCCAACTTTGGCAGCACCAGCAACGAGTCAATCTCGCCATTGATTGGGACGTAATGTTGCGCCTCGACCAACACACCCTGCATCAAGAAGAGCAGGAATAAGAGATGCCGTATGTGCATAAGCGGTTTCATAGTTTAAAAATAATAGGTCATACCCAAATGGAAGTCCCAAAGCCGCATCTGCATATCAAAAGGGAAATTGGCACGATACAATGAGCCATTGGTCACACGGTAGTGAACCTCGGGCACGAATTCGATACGGTTGGCCACTTTCCAAGAAACGCCCAAGCCACCGTAATAAGAAAGTCGAACTGGTCCCACCTGTTCCTTGGCTATGGGAGTATGGAAAGGCGACTCGGTCGAATTGAGCGAACCAGCATAATCGACCAAAAAATCCAACGAAGCACCTGCCTTGACGAAAGCCCTGAAATGCTCTAACTTAACAAAATCGTAGGTGGCAAATAATCCGACAGTCAAGTAATCCAAACGGTTGACATCACGATAGGCATAGTTGGTTGTGGTCAGCGGAATATAGGTTGAATCCAAGATGTATTGATAGGTAGTGTCGCCTTCAGGATGTATCGTATAATAGGTGTCTAATGTATCATTTACATAGCAATCTCCAGAAAACAGAGTCTGCTCAAGCAAAAAACGGTAACGTACTGAGCGATAGCCGAGATTTACGCCTCCGCTGAGGCGGTTGTATTTGTAACCGCCATCGAGGCCAAGGCCGTACACCAAACTCGGAGCCACCTCAACCAAACCATTCTCAGGCTTTGGCATATCAACTTCGTGCTTGAATTGTGCTGAGCCCAAGGCTACATAAGGCGTGACGAACCAACCATTGTTCCTGAATTTCGGCCACGGGATTTGCCAACCTTTGTATTTCACAGCATAAACCGTATCAGTCTGTACCTCATACTTTATCTTGACAATAGTGTCGTAACGCATAACGGACCGGATGATTTGCACGGTGTCATAGATGCGGATAATGTTGTCCGTTTTGCTGACAACGGTGTCGCGCTTGGGCTTGATGATTTCGGTCTGTGGGTCGATTGGAGGCGTTACTATTGCCTCTGGATCATTCGCGAGTTGTTGGTTTTTTCGTATCACATACTGCTTGCCAATTTTCTTGAAGCCGTAATCGGTGCCTTCCAACAGGTCGGTCAACACCTCTTCGACAGATTTATATGAACAGGAATAGCTATCGATGCGGATTTTGCTCAGTTCCGCCTTGCTGAAGGCCACATTCAATTCGTAGTCGGCAAAAAGCTTTTCCAACGCTTTATCCAATGTACATGACTTGACCGAGAATGAAATCAGTGGATTGAAAGACTGGGCCTGCGTTTGTTGTGGGTGCGTTAAAGCCAAGAAAAACAAAAGTAGCAAAAGCAACCATTGCAGTCCATTCTTCTTAGCATTCAGTTTCTCAAAGGATATATAAGGTTTAGGGCATTCCATTTCCAAATTAATTCAAAATAGGCCGCTAAGATACGACAAAAAAATGAGAGTGCTCTCATTTGATTGAAAAAATGACTTGGGAAAATGGATTTCGATTAGCGAATCTGGTAACCTGCATCCGTCTTAGTGACCGTCACTTCCGACACCAGGGCAATGGTTTCAAGCACCTCGTCAATAGATTCGTCGTCAGAGAAGCGAGCGGTGAGTTTCTTGGAGGCACACGACTCGCCAAGGTCGATTTCAACCTTGTAGATGTATTCCAAAGCCTTAACAATCTTCGACAGATTCTCATTGTTGAACACCAACACATGCTCGGTTAGCAACTCGTCTTCCTTCATCTCGGAATAGTTCATCGTCTTCAGCTCACTTGAAGAGGCATTCCACACGCCACGCTCGCCTGGGTTGACTTCCACCAATGACAAGACATTGCCCATTTTGTCGAAGGCGGTCATCTTCACCTTGCCCGTATAGAGATCGACGGTGTAGCGTTCGGCATCCTTGTCGGCATTCAAGAGGAAAGTGGTACCCAGCACCTCCACGTCCATATTGTTGCAATGGAGCACGAATGGATGAGCCTCATCTTTGGCGACATCGAAATAAGCAACGCCTTCGAAATCCACGGAACGCTCTGACTTCGTAAAGTGTTCTGAATAGCTGATAGTACTCTCGCTATTGAAATTGACCGAGGTGCCATCGGGCAGCACATATGAGGATTCGTTTTGCCCGTTGTAAGCGTAAGTTACGGTCGAATTGAAGGGATTATTACGCACCAAGAACCCCACGAACAGAGCTATGAGGAAGGCGGCGGCCACGCCAGAAACATATCTGTAGTTCCTGCGAAGCCAAGGCATCTGAACGACATTGGTCTCAGCCTCCTCAATAGCATCAATCTTGGCATTGACGGCACCAAGAGCGGCCTCCACATCGGCTTCGTCAAGCTCTGGCATAGCGAAGTCGGTGAGGCTCCAAACCTCATACTGATCCTTTAACGCCTTGAAATAAAGACGATTCTCTTCCGACTCGGCTACCCACAAAAGCAGTTCACAAGCTTCCTCAGCCGTGCATCGCCCGCCCAAGTAGCTCATAATCAAAGTTTCATATTTGTCGTTTACCGAGTACATTTCAATTGTATTTATCTCGTCAATTCATCTAAAAGACTATCAACTTAGGTTTTACCCTTAGTCAAAAATGGAAAAAACCGAAAAAATTTAAAGGTACTCCTTCAACCCATCTTTCAATTGCTTGATGGCTGCACTCATATGGGCTTCGACGGTTTTTTGCGACAGTCCAAATTTTTCTGCGATTTCGGCATATTTCAGTCCGTCGAAACGGCTGGCCAGGAATACTTCGCGACGTTTTTCGGGCATAGTGGCCAAGACCTTTTGATAAGAAGCTTCCAAGTTGTTGGATTGCAAAGTTTCCGATGGATCGATGACATCCGAATCGCCTGCGTAGATGCGTTCGTTGGCATCAGCATGTGAACGCTCTTTATTAATATAGGTAATGGCAGAGTTGCGCACCGAACGGAGCATATACGACTCAAACGAAGAAGTGAGAGACAACTTTTCGCGATTTGTCCATACCTTCACAAACAAATCTTGGACAATTTCAGCGGCCTGATCGCTATCACCCACAAAACGAACACAAAAACGAGTCAAAGGCGCATAGTAGTGACGGAAGACCTTGTTGAATGACTCCCTATCGCCGCGCTTCATTTTGTCAATAAGAACCTTGACCTCGTTTTCGTTCATTATTAATAAGGTTACTGAGCTTGCCAAAGTTAAGTATTAAAGCCGATGGCAAACGGCTCCAAAACAAGCCGCAAAAGTACACAAATTTGTGAGACACTACACTTTTTCAGCAGAAAGTAAAGCTTATCAATGCAAAGAAAGCCTTATTACATCCATTCAATTCACAACAAAAATGAGGTTATTAATGATGAAACGACACTAACTCATACAATTAATGAAAAACATTAAACACCTATTTACCAAATACATAAACGATAATTGGTAACATTTTCAAGAAAATTCTTTCGAAAAAAAGAAAAGAAAATCTTGACCGATTGAAAAAATGTGTATTTTTGCAGTCCGAAAAAAAAGAGAGTCAGTATCTAATTTAAAGATATCGAGAAATGTACGCAATAGTAGAAATCGCAGGACA
>CAMJHP010000023.1 GCA_946405575.1 uncultured Bacteroidales bacterium
TTCTGCTGCTGCACGAAATCGCTCAAATTCTTTACGCTGTCTTTGTTCTGTTTGTTGGTGACGGCACAGACGGTCTGATGTTTATTGGTGTCCTTGGCGAAAAGTAGAATGTTCGTGTCCACCGTGGCACTCTCAAAAATTTTCACGCCAGCAAAATCAATCAGCAGTTGGGGATTGGTTTCCTTGGCAAAGAAATCGCGTGTTTTCTCGCCATAGCCTGCCCGCATCCACTTGTTGGACGTAATGTAGCACAGATGTCCACCCTGTTTCATAAGCTGATGCCCTCTTTCGTAGAACAAGCAATAGATGTCACCCGTACTGGCAAAGGTTTTATAGCCGCTCGACTGGTATTGTTTGCCCAATCTGCCGCCGTCGTTTTGCAATTGGATATACGGGGGATTTCCAATCACAATGTCAAAGCCATCCGTTACGCCAAACATCCATTCGGGGTCGAAGAACGGGCTAACGGCATTTTGGTCGTAGGGATTCCAGGCGGCCATTTGCTTGGCGTCTTCGGGTGCGAACACATCGTCATGGGAAAGCAAAGACGTAAGTTGCTCGCGCAGCTGTTGGTCTTTCTCTCGCAAACGACGCTTTACCGAGGCAGTCTTGGCCGAAAAATGCTCGTGCCTGACTTTCATCAACTCGGTCTTTGCCACATTTACGGGATTGTTGGTATCATCTTCAAACAAATCAAGTTGGTCTTCTTCCTTTTTCCGTTTCAGTCCGATCAGTGAGTTTGCCGTGACAAACTTGGTTTCCAGATTGGGCAGGGTCGGGATGCCAAAATTGGGTTTTATGGCATCTTTCTCACAATCGCAAATCAGCGAAATGAAGAAGCGCAATTTGGTGATTTGGGCCGCTATGCTTTGGATGTCGCTGCCATAGATGCAGTTCTCAATGATGTTCAGCTTAAGTTCGTAGGTGGTCTTGTCGGTTTCTATCTTTTGCAGCAATTCCACAATCCGATTCAACAAGCCCATCGGAAAAGCTCCAGAGCCACAGGCGGGGTCGAGAATCTTAACGCTTTTCAGTTTTCCAGCGATTAACTGATAATCAGACCAGTGCAATTCATCTGGGACGAAATCATCCTTAAACATAGACCGAACAAGAGGTGTATCTCCCAAATAGGCAATCAGGCTTTCGTCCACCATGTAACTGACAATCTCTCGCGGTGTATAGAACGAGCCACTTTGGTTACGGGCAGTCTCTTTTGTCTCAGGGTTGTAAGCGCCAAGCAGATTTTCAAACACTTTTCCCAACAATTCGGGGTCAAGTGCCACTTGTTGTTCGTTGGGGGTGTTTTCCTCAATGGTAAAGTTATAGCGCTTCAATATGCTGAGCAGACCTTGCTCTGGTTCAAAAAAGAACTTGTTGGGGATAAACGCCCGATGACGGTAGCGACCATTCGCAAACTTGAAGTCATTTCGAGAAAATCCATCGTAATTATACGGTGTTTCCACACCGTCAATCTTCTTGGTCTTGTCAAGACATTCAAATAATCCGCCATTCAAAAAGGGAACTTCGGAGAACAATTGGATTATATCTTCTTCTCCCAAATTGAACATTTCAGCATATCGATAAAGCGTTTTTACATCGCGTTGTCCCTTTAATTTGGCAAATCCACGTTTTCCTTCTTCATCTTCAATGGCTCGGTTCAAAGTGGCGAAAAACAAGTTTTGAAGAATGGCGTTGTAATAATTGCCTTGTTCGGTACTTAACGGATCAAAGTCGGTCAATATCTTTTGCAAATCCGTTTCTTCAAAAAGACAATTGGGCACGAGTCCTTTCTGCTTGATGAACCAGACAAACATCAGCCTCGTGATAAGCCTAATGATCTTTTTGTCAATATCTTCAAAATCGTCATCAACAGTATCTGTGTTATTAGGGAAATAAATACCGGAGTTGGGATTAACAGCTCTTTGATACCAATCGAACAACTCGTTGTAGAATTCCTTCGTTAATGCTTCGACAGAGAAAGCCTCTTTTACATCATCCAAAATAACTGTTTCAGCATCTATCAACTTTTTCAATCGCCTTGCCGCCGTCGTGCAAGGCTCGTTCTCGCCCAGCAGGAAAGTATAGCGTTTCGGGGCGGTGGCTTTTGTTACAAACTCGCCGTCTTCGTTGAGCGAGGTTTGCTTTGAAACGAAAGTCAAGCGGTAATCGGCTTGGTCTTCAGAATAGTACAACACCAAAGCTCCGTGGGTAATGTCTTGGTCAACATACTTGATGGCAATGTCGCGCAAGCCTTTCCTGTTTCGCGCAATCTTGATGTTGTCGGCCACCTCAAACTTGAACAAGCCCAAGGAACGGCCACCGTCAAGGCGAATCACTCCCACTTGTCCTCCGCTTTTCACCAAAGCCGCCTCAATCTGTATGGGTTTCGTCAGGTAATCGATTTTCAGGAACATCGTTCCAAGAAGGTCTTTCCACTTTTCAAAATCGAACTTCGACGACAATATATGCTTTAATTCTTGCTGGGTCATAGTTGCAATGATTATTGTTTTTTCTTTGTAGTGTATTTTTGGTCGGGATGGTTGAGCATTTCGGGGATAGTGTAGAAGAGTTTGCCCTGGGCTATTAACTTGTTTAGATACAAATACCTAACGGAAGAAGTTTTTCTATTTATTAGTTTTGCTATTTCCTTAAGCGATAAAGGATTCCAATTACACAAATCT
Source organism: uncultured Bacteroidales bacterium (assembly GCA_946405575.1). Taxonomy (GTDB): domain Bacteria; phylum Bacteroidota; class Bacteroidia; order Bacteroidales; family F082; genus Limimorpha. The sequence continues at coordinate 2,682 of CAMJHP010000023.1, forward strand.
ATAATCAACCTTTCCATTTCCTTGGGATTAGCACGCTTGCCCAGTTGTTTTATTCTTTCTTTTAATTCCAATGGCAAATGGTCACCTCTACTATTAAGGCTGTCACCTCTACTATTAAGGCCGCCACCTCTACTATTAAGGCTGTCACCTCTACTATTAAGGTCGCCACCTCTACTATTAAGGCCGTCACCTCTACTATTAAGGCCGTCACCTCTACCATTTTCTTCGTTAGCTCTACTTATTTCTCCGTTAGCTCTATACATTTCTCCGTCATTTTTGCCAATATGAGACTCTAAATTCGGCCCGGCAATATAATAAGCATTTCTGCTTTGTCCCTTCAGCTCAAGCAAACCCATCTCACACATACGATGAAGGTCGAAAGTGGCTTTACGGGAAGTGATGTCGCTATTCAGTTGGCGATAAGTGATGCTGTCAATGGCTCCAAGTTCTCTGACGAAAATCAACGATAGTCTTTGTTCATTGTTTAATTCATATTGGGCAAATAACGAGAGCCATTCGATATCGTCTTTCCCCAATAAATGATGGAACAACAAGCGGGTCGTGAATTGATTGTTTTCCCTGCTTGACTCAAATGTTGGAGGCATCAACTTCGCCTTTTTCATCTGTTCACGCATTGTTTTGATGCCTGAACCTTTGGTTTCAGCCAAATTGGTTTCGTGGAATATGGAACTGATATACTGGTTTCTCAATTCGGAGCCAGGCTCGCCAAGTCGCTCTGGCGATTTCAGCGAATATCCAGGATTTATAATTTCCAAACGATTCGAATACCTGATTATCTGAATGGGCTGGTTTACCCTGAATGAACGGTGAATGAATGCGTTGACAATAGCCTCACGCAAGGTGTCATTTGGAATGTCAACAGGTGTTGAAGCTTGCAGGTTGCCGTCTTTCAGTTCAAAGCCTTTGGGCAAATCATCTGTTATTGCATTCAATGCACGATTCACCAAAAGAATAAATGCTCCACGCATGTCAATCGTTGATTCGAAACGCTTATCAGGATTCTCAACCCATCTGTTACCCTGAACTCGGATATAATCGACACGCAAGGCTGGCATTAGTCGGCGCAACGCCATTGACTTGCCGAAAACAATCAGTCCCGTGTAAGTAAGCACATAAGCGCCCGTCCTGTCTTTCTCACAAGCTCTTAATGCCAGGAGTAAATTGGTGTCATCGTAGGTTAGCTCTTCGGCATGGGGATTCACTTTTTCACGAAGTTTTCGGTAATAGGAAACGGCATTTTCATCGATGTCGTCTAAACTTGAACCTTTTACGAGTGTGCAATCAAAACTTTCTGCTGAAGAATAAAACACGGGCATATCATCTTCAGAACACTTTTGGTCAGAAGGCCCTATTCTACGATAAGCACCATGGGGCAGACCTCTTTTTTCAAAATAAATGGGTTTTTGCGAAGCGGGAGCCTCGTCTACTTTTACCACGACAACCGTTTTGCCATCGACGACATCTGTCTCTATTTGAGGACGAATACGCACATTGAAAACCGAGGCACATTGGTTGGCAATGTCGGTTTGAATCTTATCGGGGTTCGCAATATTCTCAGGTTCGTAATGCGGTAAACCGTTTTCGTCAAAGCCTTTCCTGACAGCCCCCAACAAAACATATCCACCGCCCAAATCTGGTTCATTAGAAAACGCACAAATGGTTTCCATAATGCTTCGCCCGACTTCGGAAGCTTTTTTTGCCTCGATTCTGACGCTCTCGTCATAGGAATTCAACTCCTCGAATAGTTCCTGTGCAGTTCTCATAATCGGCAAATTTACGAATTAAAACTTTCCGAAATGATGATTTCGGGATGGATTTCCTTTTTCGCTTGAACGATGCTGCTGCTTGCCGCCCTGGATTCGTTCAAGTTGACGGTATCCAAAGGATACGCTGAAATGATGTTTATCATTTTCTCCAAAAGAACGGCGGGCTTAATCGGTGTCTTTTTGACCGAAGTCTTCAACTTGTTCACATCCCTTTGCAACTGCTGGAACTTGCCCGTGGTGATGGCCCGCTTGGCTTTGTGAATCAGTTCGGTTTCCTCGTCGGTGATGTTGGGAATGCTCAAAAAACCGTCCAAATAGGCAATGGCCTTTTTCTCGTTCGGGCCTTGCGCGACATTCACCTTGCTTGTTGTGGCTTTCGTGTCTTCCTCCTGTTCAGCAAAGACCTCTATCGCTCTTGCCACCTGCTGATGGTGCAGGTCGTGAAGCGGGATAGACTTTTCATCGATTCTTGCCTCAAACTCCTTCACGGCTTCAAGGAAAGATAATTCTTCAATGCTCCCATCCTCGCGCACAAATGTAAAAGCATCACGACGGTTGTTGCGGATAAATGTCAATGTGCAATGCCGCTTGACTTTGTTTTTCCTTCCCACTCGTGCCCGCAAAGGCAGTTTGACAATGGATTTTATCAGGTCGGGGTCTTCTTCCTTAAGGTTGCGTAGCCACATCAGATAACGCAGTTTCTCGTCGCGTTCCTCGTCAACATCCTTATCGAAAAGACCAAAAGTCTCAGGGGTTTCATCTGTGGAATAAATCTGGCTGTCCTCGCCTAAAGCCGCATGGAAGGCAAAAAGTTTCATTTTTGCCTTCTTCTCTAACTCAATGTCGTTGTTGACTTTGGCGGTTGGGAAGAAATTGAAGATATAAATCTTATTGGCCGTGCTACCGATACGATTGACACGCCCAATGCGCTGCATCAGTCTCGTCGAGTTCCAAGGTGTGTCATAGTTGACAATGATATTTGACCTGTGAAGATTGACACCTTCGGCAAGCACTTCTGTAGAAATGATGATGTCGAAATCGTTTTTCCTTTCTCCCTCATAGTTGGCGTCAAAATTCTCCCGCAACACTGGCATCATTTCATTGCGATTGGCACTTTGAACGGTCAGCAAACGAGTGTAGCCTTCTTTCTTCAAAGCATCCGAAAGATATTTTGTCGTTTCTTTGCTTTCGGAAAAAACCAAAAGTCTACCCTCATTGTTGATATCCTTGTCAAACAGTCTGTTTTTCAGATAATCTAGGAAAATATCCAATTTGGGGTCATAGTCGATTTTGCTCCAAGCCTCAACAAGTTCTTTCAACATCGCATCATCCTTCTCCAATCCTTCTTTGAAACCTGGCAAAAAGTCATTAGGACTGCAAATCTCGATGGTGGGGTCGGCATAGATGGCTTCATTAATTAGTTTGATTAGTTCCTCTTCTTTGCCATTGCTGAGCAATTCGTTGACTTTCAGGTTTGGAGCAATATAAATAGTTCCTTTTTCAAACATGTCCAACATCACTTTGTTGGCCTGATAATACCTGTTGAGCGACTGCTTGAAGGCGAAGAAACTGCTATCAATGCGTTTGACCAACAAAGTTTTCATGATTCCAGCCAATTCGTCTGAAATCCTGTCCGCATTCTTGTATTTTTTCTTCTTTTCAGGATTGAGATATTTGATGGCTTGGTAACGGAAATAGTTCAGCCCTGTTTCTTTTCCTTTCAAGTAAATCAGCGTTTTGTCATATAGTTGCTCTAAAGTCACATCGAGTTGATAATAGATTTTTTCTGGCGATTGAACGTCTGGAAAAACGACACCTTGTTCAAGCAAATCCTTCCTGTAGGCTTCATTTTCCATCAAGTCTGTACGGGTACGGCGCACGGTCAGCGGCTCGACCACTTTCACGCGGATTTTTTCATATATGGCCTTGATTTCCTTAGAAATCAGATCCATATCTTGCTCCTTTTTCAGTTTTCTGTATTTCTCAATCTGCTCACGGAAGAAACGCTGCAAGTTACTTTCTTCCAAGGTGCTGTCCTTTGAATCCTGGAACAGATAGACCAGATTGGCAATGTCTTCAGGGCGGTTGTTCAAAGGTGTTGCCGAAACAAGCATCACTTTCTTGTCGTAGTATCTTCCATCGGGATACTGCCGGCGTGTTTTTGTCTTACAGATTTTCTGAAGTTCATTATACATGCTTGCCGTATCCGACCTAAACTTATGGGCCTCATCTACAATTACCAAATCATAAACCCCCGCATCCTTGATTTTGTGCAGGCTGCCATTGGTCACAATTTTGAAGTTATCAATCTTAAAAGTTGACAAAGTTTCTTCCCAATTCTCCTTCAACGCAGGCGGCACAATCACCAAAGTATGCGAGCGATAGGTAGGAAAACCATTGGAAAAAAAGAACTTTTTCGCAATCAATGCTGCCACCACTGTTTTTCCCAAACCGACCACATCTGAGAGGAAGAAACCATTGTGTTTCATCATTTTGGCATAGCCATCGTTGACAGCATCCACCTGATAGGACAACTTTTTGTAGCCCTTGGGTAAATCCGAGACCGAATTGGGGTCAAAATCAATGCTCTTGCCAAAATACTCCAGCAAAAACTTCAAATAAATCTGGTATGGCGTGAAGTCAGGATTCAAATAGGATTCCTGCTTTATCTTCTCAACATGTGTCAAATCGATTTCTACCGCCTCTTCCCAAAGCCTTTCAAAGGTCTCAGTGGCAAATTGAATATCATCATCATAACGCAACTCCACATTGAATTCGAAATTCTTTTCCAACCCAGCTTCGGTTAAGTTGCTTGAACCTGTAATGACAGAGCCATAACCATGCGGATGATAGACTTCTTCCCTGAAAATGTAAATTTTGGCGTGAATATTCTGCTTGGGGTGGATGCGCATTTCAATCCGACGAGTCATAATGTCCTCAATGAATTGATACATGCCTTCTTCCACTTCCTTGTCATATTTCGCTTCTTGGATGTTTTTCTTGATTTCCTTGAAGAACTCCTCCTGTGATTGTTCGGCATTTGGGTTGAACAAAAGCCCTTGTTGATTGGCCTGATAAGTTAATTTGTCAACATCAATGCCTACTAAAAACCGGATTTTCGGGGTTTGCTGAACGAATTTCCTGATTCTGAAATAGCCAGAAGCACGAAAGTATCCAACAAGCGCATCAAAGAAATGCACTTTCTTGTATTTGAAAACGCCTTCTATCTTTTCAAGAAGCGTGTTTTGACTTTCGTTTGTAAAGAAATTTGTTCCCATAGTTTTCAGTTTAACCCTCAATCACATCCTAAACACCCCAAACTGTTGCGGCGGGAAGGGCTGGTTCAACGAGGCAGCAATACCCAGTGCGAGAATCTTGCGCGTGTCAATGGGGTCGATGATGCCGTCGTCCCAGAGACGGGCGGTGCTGTAGAAGGCCGAGCCTTCGTAGTCGTACTTGGCCAGGATTTCATTCTTCAGCTGTGCGATTTCGTCTTTCGGCACTTCAAGTCCTTTGTATTTGTACTGGTCTTCCTTCACCGTGGCGAGTACGCTGGCCGCCTGCTCGCCGCCCATGACGGAGATTTTGGCGTTGGGCCACATGAAGAGCAACCTTGGACTGTAGGCGCGACCCGCCATGCCATAGTTGCCCGCGCCAAACGAACCGCCGAAGATGACCGTGAACTTGGGCACATTAGCATTCGAGACGGCATGAACCATCTTGGCACCGTCCTTGGCGATGCCGCCTTGCTCGTACTGCTTGCCGACCATGAAGCCCGTGATGTTCTGCAAAAACACTAATGGAATGTTACGCTGGCAGCATAGTTCGATGAAGTGCGTGGCTTTCAGTGCTGACTCGGAGAACAACACGCCATAGTTGGCGATGATGCCGACGGGGAAGCCCATCAAATGGGCAAAGCCGCAGACGAGAGTCGTGGCGTATCTTGATTTGAACTCCTGGAAACGACTGCCGTCGACGATGCGGGCGATGATTTCCCTTGGGTCAACGAGCTTATGGAAGTCGATGGGGGCAAGGCCATAGAGGTCGTGCGGGTCGTATAAAGGTGCCTCAACAGCCAGCATGTCCAACTTTTGGCGGTGCGACTTTTCCAAGGTCTTGAAGATGTTGCGGCAGATTTGAAGTGCGTGTTGGTCGTTTTCGGCCAGGTGGTCGGCCACACCCGACACGGAGGTGTGCATCTCGCCACCGCCCAACTCTTCCGCCGTGACCACCTCACCCGTGGCGGCCTTTACCAACGGCGGTCCGCCGAGGTAAATCGTGCCTTGGTTGCGCACGATGATGGTCTCATCACTCATGGCCGGCACGTAGGCACCGCCAGCGGTACACATACCCATCACGATTGCGATTTGGGGAATGCCCATGGCCGACATACGCGCCTGGTTGTAGAAGAAACGCCCGAAGTGGTCGCGGTCGGGGAAGACCGTGTCCTGCTCGGGTAGGAAGGCACCACCGCTGTCTACCATATAGACGCAGGGGAGGTGGTTCTCCATGGCGATCTCTTGGGCGCGAAGGTGCTTCTTCACCGTGTATTGCATGTAGGTGCCGCCTTTCACCGTGGCGTCGTTGGCCACGATGACGGCCTCTCTGCCTTGAATCACGCCGATGCCGGTGATGATGCCCGCCGAGGGAAAGTCGTTGTTGTAGGTGCCGTAGGCCGCCATCGGCGACAGCTCCAAGAACGGTGTGTTCGGGTCGATAAGCAGGTCGATGCGTTCACGGGCAAGTAGTTTGTTGCGTTTTTTGTGCTTAGCCACGGCACTCTCGCCGCCGCCTTGCATCGAGGCCGCCATCGCCTCACGGTATTGCGCCATCAGCGCGAGGAAGTTCTTCTCGTTCTGCTTGAACTCCTCGGAGTCGGTGCGTATGTTGGATTTCAGTACTTGCATATTCTCATAGATTGAAAGCACAAAAATAGAGAAAAACCCGAAATCAAAAAGTCAGATTGAGAAATTTCCCGTATCTTTGCCGTTTCAAATAAATAGTATTGGCAAATACCACCAACAAAAAATGTCAGAAAAGAGTTCAAGCAAACGCCGCGTGGCAGGGTCCTATTTCTTGTCATTGATGAGTATCGCATTGGTACTCTTCCTCTTAGGTTTGTTTGCACTACTTATGATGCATGCACAAAAGCTCTCCAACCATCTCAAGGAAAACATCGGATTCGAGGTGGTGATGAACAGCAACGTGAAAGAAGCCAATATCCTCAAACTCCAAAAGGAACTTGACAATATGCCTGCTGTGAAGTCAACGGAATACATCACCAAGGAAGAGGCCATCCGTCGCTTGAGCGAAGACCTCGGTGAGGACTTCTTGCAATGGCTAGGCAACGAGGAAAACCCACTCCTTCCGTCCATCGACGTGCGTTTCAATGCCGACTGGGCCAACAATGACAGCCTTACGGTCATTAAAACCCAATTACTGGAAAACAAGGATGTCAAGGAAATATACTACCAAAAATCCTTGGTCGATCTAATCAATCAGAACATCAACCGTATCGGCATCGCACTTATGGTAGCCAGTTTGATATTGCTCATTATCGCCATCACACTGATACGCAACACTATACGCCTTAGCATCTATTCCAAACGTTTCCTTGTGCGCAGTATGCAACTGGTCGGGGCAACACCCGCCTACATCCGTCGCCCTTTCATTAGAAGCGGTATTTTGCAAGGCTTCCTTGGAGCTTTGCTGGCTGATACTTTCCTGACCCTGCTGCTTTACGGCCTCACCAAACGCTTACCCGAACTGACTTTCGTTCAAGACTATATCATCATCATTGGCATCTTCGTCGGCATCATTATATTGGGCATCCTACTCGGTGGACTTTCCACACGATTAGCCCTTCGGAAATACCTCCACGCTGATGTTGACCGACTATATGCCTAAGGGACGCTAAGCCCGTCAAAGGGCCCGACCAAATTTTGAATCTTAAATTTTGAATTTTAAATCATACTCAAATATGGCAAAAGAAATAACAAAGAAAAAAGAAACCATAGAACCAAATGATAACCAAAAGGTTATGCCTTTCGGTAAACAAAACTACATCATTGTATTCATCGGCATCGCGTTGCTGGTTATAGGTTTCATCCTTATGTTGGGTGGCGGCTCCAACGATCCCGATGTATTCAACGAAAAAATGTTTGATTTCCAACACATCACACTATCGACTATCTTGATTCTGGCAGGTTTTGTTGTTGAAATCATCGCTATATTTTGGAAAGGAAAAAAATAATCACAAAACCTACAAAACGAACAAAACCTAAAGAAACAGATAGGGAAAGCATGCCAAAAGACTGCTTTCTGACGGTGACCTGTTGGGACGCCTCTAGCTATAATTACGAAACAGTTTTGAAGGGTTTTGCGAGTTTTGTGACAAAAAAATAAAAAAATGGACTGGTTACAAGCATTAATCTTAGGCATTCTTCAAGGTCTGACGGAATACCTTCCCGTCAGCAGTAGTGGACATTTGGCCATTGGCCAGGCACTCTTCGGACTCGACGACGGTGCGTCAAACCTCACTTTCACCGTTTTACTTCATGTAGCCACCGTGCTCAGCACCTTGGTCATCTTATGGAAGGAAATCGTATGGATTTTCAAGGATCTGTTCGCCAAGCAGTCGTGGCGCAAATACTGCAACTTGAATGATGGTACGAAATATGCCATCAACATCCTCATTTCGATGATACCCGTAGCCATCGTGGGATTCCTCTTCAAGGACAAGGTGGAAGAAATCTTTGGTTCGGGTTTGCTCATCGTGGGCATTATGCTCTTGGTGACAGCCTCGCTGCTTGCTTTCTCATACTTCGCCAAACCGAGGCAAAAGGAGAACATCAGTCCTTTGCATGCTTTCGTCATCGGTATTGCACAAGCTTGCGCCGTGATGCCGGGTTTGTCACGCTCAGGCTCAACAATTGCTACTGGTTTGTTACTTGGCAACAAAAAAGAAAAACTCGCCCAGTTCTCCTTCCTAATGGTCATCCCTCCTATTCTCGGTGAGGCCTTGCTTGACGTCAAGGACATCTTTGAGGTCGGTTTCACGCAAGCGATGGATGGCATCTCGCCCATAACCGCCATCGTGGGCTTCTTGGCAGCTTTCATTTCGGGTTGCTTTGCCTGCAAGTGGATGATTAACATCGTGAAGAAAGGCAAGCTGATTTGGTTTGCCGTGTATTGCGCTATCGTTGGCATCATTGCCATAATCTTTGCCTGATGTTCAACTTTGAAGAAGGTGAAGTCATCCTCATTGACAAACCACTGGACTGGACGTCGTTCGACACAGTCAACTTCATCCGTTCCCTGCTCAACCGTTGCTACGGCATTCGCAAACTGAAAGTGGGACATGCTGGCACTTTGGACCCTTTGGCAACGGGATTGCTCATCCTCTGCACAGGCAAGATGACCAAGCAAATCGACAACTATCAAGCGCAGGTGAAGACCTACACGGGCACCATCCTGCTTGGTCAGACTACCCCGACCTTCGACTTGGAGAGTGAACCCAATGCCTTCTTCCCTACTGACGGCATCACGCCCAAGCAGATTGAAACTGCCAGAATGCAGTTTATCGGTGATCTCAAGCAGTATCCACCCAAGTATTCTGCCATCAAAATCAAAGGAAAACGCGCATTCGACTACGCCCGGTCCGACGAGGAAATCGAACTGAAAGCGCGTGATATCCGCATCGACGACTTCAAAATCAGCCTCGACCGCTTCCCCGAACTCGACTTTGAGGTGACATGCAGTAAAGGAACCTACATCCGCAGCCTCGCCAACGACTTCGGCAAGGCTTTAGGTAATGGTGCTTGCCTAACCTCTCTGCGCCGTACCCGCATCGGCGATTTCAAAGTCGAAGACGCTTGGCCATTAGAGAAACTGAAGCAGCACATCATAGACACAGGCGATGCATTCAAAGAATGGAAAAAAGCCCAGTTGGAAAAAGAGCAAAAACAATACTGATAATCAATATAATAAGAAATAATACTTGACAAAATTTCGATTTTGTCGTATCTTTGTAATTTGTTTTGGATGAAAAGCAATAAAAACAGCATAAAATGAAACTCTCACAGTTTAAATTCAATTTGCCAAGCGAATTGATTGCGCTGCAACCTACGCAAAACCGCGACGAAGCCCGAATGATGGTCGTCGACCGCAGGACGGGAAAAATCGAACATCGTGTTTTCAAGGATCTCATCGACTACGTGAAAGATGGCGATGTATTTGTGATTAACAACACCAAGGTGTTTCCCGCAAAGCTTTACGGTAAGAAAGAAAAGACCGAAGCCGACATCGAAGTGTTGCTGCTCCGCGAACTGGACCACGAAAGTCGTCTATGGGACGTGCTCGTCGACCCTGCCCGCAAAATCAGAATCGGCAATAAGCTCTATTTCGGTCCCATCGACCAAGGCGAAGGTCTTGTGGCCGAGGTCATTGACAACACCACTTCACGCGGTCGCACCCTTCGTTTCCTCTACGACGGCACATACGACGAATTCAAAAAGACCCTGTCTTCATTAGGTCACACACCCATCCCAAGGGAATTGAATCGTGCAGAAATGCCCGAAGACGAAGAAAACTTCCAGACCGTCTATGCCAAAGTTGAAGGTGCCGTTTCAGCTCCCACTGCTGGCATGCACTTCAGCAAGATTTTGATGAAACGCTTGGAAATCATTGGTGCCTCCTTCGCAGAGCTGACCCTGCATCCCGGTATGGGCAACTTCCGCGACATCGAAGTAGAAGACCTAACCAAACACAAACCTGACTCAGAAGAGATGTACATTGACGAAGATTGCTGCACCTTGGTCAACGAGGCCAACGCACGCCACAACAATGTGTTTGCCGTGGGCACCACCTCGCTGAAAGCTCTTGAAACTGCCATGACCATTGGTGGCAAAATCAAGCCTTACAAAGGCTGGACGAACAAGTTCATCTTCCCGCCTTACACCTTTTCAGTGGCCAATTGTATGATTACCAACTTCCACCTGCCCAAGTCGCCTATGATGATGGAGGTGGCCGCCTTCGCTGGCTACGACCTGCTGATGAAAGCCTACAAGGAAGCCATCGCCGAGAAGTACCGTTTCTTTACCTATGGTGATGCAATGTTGATTATATAAGCTATTAGCTGTTAGCTGTTAGCCATTAGCTTGCAGTGACGCTGCTAAAAGCTAATAGCTAATTGCTAACAGCCAAACAAGCCAATAGCAACAAAACTAGAATCTTTGAATTTTAAATTAATAACTAACAATAATGAAATGAACCAAGAAGATTTCTTTAAGAAAATAACCGCTCATGCGAAGGAATACGGTTTCATTTTCCCTTCGAGCGAAATTTATGACGGACTGTCGGCTGTCTATGATTACGGCCAGAACGGCGTGGAGCTGAAGAAGAACATCCGAGAATACTGGTGGAAAGCCATGGTACAGATGCACGAGAACATCGTCGGCATTGATGCCGCCATCTTTATGCACCCCACCACTTGGAAGGCCTCTGGCCACGTCGACGCCTTCAACGACCCGCTCATCGACAACCGCGACAGCAAGAAACGCTACCGCGCCGATGTGCTCGTCGAGGACTATATGGCCAAGATCGAAGAGAAGATTAATAAAGAGGTGGAGAAAGCCCGCAAACGCTTTGGCGACGCCTTCAATGAGGAACAGTTTGTGACCACTAATCCACGCGTCTTAGAGCACAAGGCTAAAATCGAGGAAATCAGCCACCGCCTGTATGGTGCCATGGAGAAAAACGACCTTGACGCCATCAAGCAACTGATTCTTGACCTCGAAATCGTCTGTCCCATCAGCGGCACCCGCAATTGGACCGACGTGCGCCAGTTCAACCTGATGTTTGCGACCAAGATGGGCAGCGTGGCCGACGGCTCCGACACCATCTACCTGCGCCCTGAAACAGCACAGGGCATCTTCGTCAACTACCTCAACGTACAGAAGACCGGCCGCATGAAAATCCCGTTTGGCATCGCCCAAACCGGAAAAGCCTTCCGCAATGAGATTGTGGCGCGCCAGTTCATCTTCCGTATGAGGGAGTTTGAGCAGATGGAAATGCAGTTCTTCGTCCGCCCCGGCACGGAACTCGAATGGTTCCAGCATTGGAAACAGGAACGCCTCGCTTGGCACCTCTCCTTGGGTCTGCCTGCCGAGAAATACCGTTTTCACGACCACGAGAAACTGGCCCATTACGCCAACGCCGCCACCGACATCGAGTTCGACTTCCCCTTCGGCTTCAAGGAGCTGGAAGGCATCCACAGCCGCACCGACTTCGACCTCTCGGCCCATGCCAAATACTCGGGCAAGAAACTCCAGTACTTCGACCCCGACACCAACGAGAGCTACACGCCTTACGTCATCGAGACCTCCATCGGCCTCGACCGCATGTTCCTCGCCATGTTCAGCAACGCCTTCACCGAGGAGAAGCTGGAAGACGGCTCGGAGCGCGTGGTGCTGAAGCTGCCGGCCATCTTGGCACCTTACAAGGTGGCAGTGCTGCCGTTGGTCAAAAAAGACGGTCTGCCGGAGAAGGCCCGCGAAATTATCGACTCGCTGAAGGCCGACTTTATGTGCCAGTACGAGGAGAAGGACTCCATCGGCAAACGCTATCGCAGACAAGATGCCATCGGAACACCGATGTGCGTCACTGTCGACAACGACACCTTGGTGGACAACACCGTCACCGTGCGCGACCGCGACACGATGCAGCAGGTGCGCGTCCCGATCGACAACCTCCGCAATATGATTTTCGACGAATTGAAGCCTAAAAAATGATGATTTTGCCCTTGTAGAGACGTGCTATGGCGAGTCTCTACAAACGAGACAATATAGACAACCTCATAGATAACCATTGGATTTCAGTTTTTCAACAAATTGAAATCCAATTTTTTATGTTTTTTGTATCTTTGCATAATGATAGACAAACCCTCCAAAGGGCTTGACAAAATGTTTTTTCGTTTGAGAAATGTTATACTTTTGCATTGCAGACCTAAAGGAATGCTTAAATCAAAGCAACGGACAACAAAACAAAGTATAAACAACAAAAAACTTAATATAATGAAAAATCTTTTTGCAATCTTCATCCTCTGCCTCAGCTGCTGCGGCATTCTTGAAGCGCAAAACATCTGGGAACCCCTTAATCTTCCAGGTTCGCTCAGGGGTGTGAACGCCCAAGGTGATTTGTTCTGCATCAAGTACACTCATCCTCTAAACCTGCTACGCTCGCAAGACAAAGGAGAAACTTGGGAAACCGTGTTCACTGGCAATATCGGTAATTGCATCATCGGAAAAAAAGGCAGGATTTTCCTGATAAACGACCGTATCGTTAATTATTCAGACGATAACGGCGACACTTGGCAGCAGACTTCACCTATTAATGATGATGCCAAATACAACCATTTCAGTAGTATGAGAATGTGTTCTCCTTTGAACGACACACTCGTAGGATGGGAATCTCCATTTCTAATTTGGACAATTGATGGCGGCATCACTTGGGACTCGACCCATATCGACTTTTTGGAAGACGACCAAGTAATCTCAAGCCTACTCGTCAATGAAAGCGGTGATGTATATGCCAGTATTTGGCACAGCATTGGACCTAACATCGGTGTGTACCACTCCACCATTTCCGATATGCACAACTGGGAACTCGTTGCTTTTGAAGGTATTGGCATAAAAGATATAGCATTTGATCCTGAAGGCAATTTGCTTTGCGCTGTTGATTTCGAAGGCAACTTTTCAGGCTTTGAGCACGTGCCTGGGTTTTATGCCTTTCGGGCCAGCAAAATCGAGGTCTCCGAGAATGGCATCTTATACAAACCTAGTATTTCAAACGCAAACACAGCTGTTTTGGCCTATTCCTTTGACCATGGCGAGCACTTCTACAACACTTTTGAAAATCTACCCGTCTCAGAACTCCTTCCTACCAACCTCTCCATTGGCTGGGACAATCACTTGTATTTTGTAGGCGATGGACAATTTTGGAAGAGTATTCCCTATGCCGATGACATTCCAAGCGTTTTCACTTTGTTTTCTGACTGGTATTACGAAATCCTCAACGATGACGGCAGCATCACTTACCAGCATCTGGAATATGTTGGTGATACGTTGTTCGACCGAACAAGCAAACGCCCAAAGGTCATTGTGCGCAGCAATACACACTACGACCGCAACGAGATTACCGAAGTCACCCACGAATACGTCTACGAGGAAGACGGCAAAGTGTATTGGTGGGACAAAACCACTGAAGAATTCACAACCCTATACGACTTCTGGGCTAACGTAGGTGACGAGTGGAATATCAAAGTAGGGAACGAAAACATCACCGTCCATGTAGATGCCATTGACGATAGTTACGAATACAACAATAGAAATTACAGAGCGTTGCATATCACCGACGCAAACGACATTTTCAGCGGCACCATCATTTGCGGCCTCGGCCATCTGACGAGTTTCTTCCCTGAAAAACTGATGACGCAAAGTAAAAGATTCAATGTGGAAGGTTTACGCTGTTATTGGAGGAATGGTATTTTGGCATACAAAAATGGTGAAAGGGATTGTGATGAGATTTATCAACAATTACACAACGGAATTGAGGAACACGACCCTTCGATTCCTTCGACAAGCTCAGGAACCTTTGTGATATATCCCAACCCCGTCAGCGGTGTTTTGTTTGTAGAGATTCGATGCGTCACGTCTCTACAAGACCAAACTGCGTACCGCATTACCAACCTCATAGGGCAAACCCTCCTGCAAGGTTCAATTAACGCTGAAACCCAACAGATTGACATTGCCAATCTGCCTTCAGGAATGTATTTCATCAGCGTGGGAGAACAGACAGAGAAATTTGTCGTAAGATAAACCATTAAAAACTCTAATACCATGAAAAAGTTATTCGCAATTATATTAATGGCTTTGGCCATAAATGGAATAGCTCAAGGGAGCCATTTCGATTTCTACATCACCAATTCGACGGGTTACGAAATCTATTACCGCATCACCGATGCAGACCTTCATCAAGTGGTGGTCACCTATCCATGCCAAAACGGCGACAATTACTGGTGGGGTTACGACAAACCTGAAGGCAAGCTCATCCTTATGGATACCGTGACTTATAATAGCACAGTCTACACCCTCGTCGGTATCGACGACCATGCTTTCTGTGGTTGCTCGGGTTTGCGGGGCACATTCGAATTCCCTGAGTCCATTCAGACTATCGGCGCGGGTGCCTTCAAAGGTTGTTCCAACCTGAGTGGTAATCTTGTTCTTCCTGCCGTAATGACAAGAATTGAAGACGAAGCCTTTTCGGGATGCTCTTCCTTTACAGGTAAACTCGCCCTCCCCGACTCCATTCAATATGTTGGTAACCAATCATTTCTCAACTGTTCCAGTTTCAGAGGTATGATGATGCTTCCCGCCAGCTTGTCTTTCATAGGAGAACAGGCCTTCAAAGGTGTAACCTTCATCAACGCCATTAGCATTAAGGCGAAACACGTTCCGACAACTGCAGACAATGCCTTCGACGATATTCCCTCATGGATTGAGGTCAATGTACCTTATAATATGCAGGAAGCCTACCAAAACGCACCAGGATGGTCACGTTTTGCCAACAATACTATTGAAAAATCCATTTGGACGGGCAATGCCGAGCCTTGGACAAAAGGCAACGGCACCGACGACGACCCTTACCTCATCGAGTCTGCCGAGAATTTGGCTTGGTTGGCCAAGTCGGTCAATGAGCGACTGGACATGGTGATTGACACAGGCTATAGTTCAGGTGGTGGCTGGTATCTCATTCATTATTTCCATGATGTCAATGCCTATCAAGACACTTGTTTCCGATTGGTCATTGATTTAGACCTGGGAAAAGGGAGTGGCCTTTACTGGAAATCTATTGGAAATGTTCATTACATCAACGAAAACAATTATCCCGGCCCTGTTTATGGACCCCATTATTATCTCGATGTCTTCAACAACAGAAAGTATTTCTATTACACTTCTTTCTGTGGTAGTTTTAACGGAAGCGGGCAAGTCATCTCAAGCTATATGATGTATGACGATTACTGGAAATCGGATTACTCCGAACAATACCGCGGGTTATTTGGAATAGTTTCACAAGGTAATCTCAGCAATATCACCATCACCAATCTAAGTATCAACTCACAAAAAACCGACAAGATAATCGGAGGGTTGGTTGGACGAGCCATTAACACAACCCTCTCCAATTGCCATACATCCGGTGCATTAATTAGCGGAAACGTGGGTTGGGATGATCCTAATAACACTATCGGTGGCATCGTTGGACGAGCCGAAAACTGCCTTATCGACAACTGCACATCGCGAACCACAATAAAAGCTTGTACTCAAACAAACATAGAAAAAGACAGAGCGGTTGGCGGTATAGTTGGTTCCATAATATGCGACAGCAGTTTATCTCAACAATGTGCAATCTTCCGATGCAATTATGAAGGTTCCATGACTGATTTGGAACACGTGGTTGGTGGCATTGTTGGAATATGTGATGGCATACCTTCCGAAACAGGAGTTATCAGGATCGAAAATTGCTATAGCAAAGGCTCGATGGCCAGAGCCATCGGAGATGAATGGGGGGAACTGAAAAACTCCGTATTAGGTGGCATTGTTGGCTATGTGGCTGAAATAGACAGCTTGTACATAATCAACTGCTACAGCAACGACACCCTCACAGGAAATTCTTCCAATGCTTCTAATGTTAACTCATACGCTGGTGGTATAATCGCAAAAGCTAACCCATCCTCAACACTTTACGTCAAAAACTGCTACCACGTTGGCCCCATTTCCTCAAAATACAAAGGCGGCATCCTCGCCCAAAACACCAACATGACCATCGTCAGAAACTGCTTCTTCGACGGAGCCGTTGCCCCCGACGACGGCTTCGGCCTTCCGCTCGAAAGCGACTACATGAAAACCGAGGCTTTCGTCCAACAGCTCAACAACGGCAGCTCGGTCTTCAGGATGGACACCGAACCCTACGAGAACGATGGCTATCCTGTTTTCGGCACCGACGGTCTCATCTTCGTGGGTGCGGAATGGTACTACCAAATCCAAAACGAAGATGGAAACATCACCTACCAGCATCTGCAATGCACGGGCGACACCACCATTCAAGGCAAACGACCTAAAATCATCATCAGAAGCAACACACACTATGACAGCAAGAACCAACACACCACCGTAACACGAGAATATGTCTACGAAGAGAATGGAAAGGTGTATTGGTGGAATGGCACTTTGAGAAAGTTTACGGTGCTCTATGACTTCAGTGCAGAGGTGGGCGACAAATGGACCATCGAAGTAGGGGACGTGAACTTCACCACCCATGTCTATGAAGCCGACCTAGAATACATCAACGGCATCCCTTACAAAAAACTGACCATCGCCGACCCTGACAACCTTTTCAGCGGAAATCTCTTGAGCACCATTGGCCATACTACCAGTTTCTTCCCCGAACAGCTGATGAACCATAGTAAAGGCTACCGCGTGGAAGGTCTACGATGCTATTGGATCGATGGCGATCTTATTCTGAAAACCACCGACGACGACTGCGATGCTATCTATGCCGAACTGCACAACGGCATTGATGAAGACGGCTCATCGATGAGCTCAGGGACCTTTACGGTCTATCCCAACCCTGCCAATGGCGTTTTGACCGTTTCTGTGAGGCTGCCACAATGGGACAGACCTACAACGGGACAAAACGAATACCAAATCTCCAACCTGATGGGACAGACCTTACTGCAAAGCCACATTTCGGCTGAAACCCAGCAGATTGACATTTCAACATTGCCAGCGGGAATGTATTTCATTAGCGTGGGCGGACAAACCGTGAAATTTGTTGTAAGATAAACAATCAAAAACCTAATACCATGAAAAAGTTACTTGTAATCATAGTTTTGATGGCCTTGGCCATGAATGCCAATGCACAAGACTTTTATTCTGTAGGCTATTACAATGTATCCAACGGAACTATTGCAGCACTATACAAAAACAATGAAAGACTTTATACAGCCCATATTGGAGGTTTAACCTCCAAAGCAGCGAGGGTAGCTTGCAACTCACAAGGCGATGTCTTTTGGTTGGTGAGCCATTATAATTATCCAAGCAACACGCTAAATCGCATTGAGATCCGCAAAAACAACCAAGTATATGCTTCAACAGTAGGACACGACGAGATACACCTCACGGATATGTATATGCTCAATGACACCTTGTATTATACAGGTTATCAACTTGCCGAGAATGGCGTAACAATAGCTACAGTTTGGAAAGGCGAAGATTTTGCTACGCAATGGGTTTTGGGAGACAGCATCCATGCCAGTTTCATTTACGATGCTGATGTGGACAAAATCACCAATGTCCCTTATTTCTGCGGCTATGTTTCCGACACTCTCCAAAAAGCATGTGTCTGGGAAGCATCACAATTGCTCTATAAACAAGAGCCCTGGGGTGTTCAGAGAAATTCTAACGCAAGAGAAATTTACATTGACGATGGTGAAATTTACACTAAAGGCTTTTTGAGTTACGATATCGACAATGAAACCATTTCCATTCCTACAATCTGGAAAGACAATGAACAAATCTATTCTGCCTCTGCAATGGATTTTATCAACTGCCTCTATGCGCATAATGGCGATTATTATTATACATTTTTTTACCCTCATGGAATGTTTTATGCCGTGTATAAAAACAGAGAAACGATATTGCAATTGCCTATTGATCAAACTGGAGTCCAACGCATTATTGGTGATTTGAATGATATTTACATGGTCGGCTCTTTCCAAGGTCAAGGTTCCATTTGGAAAAACTTCGAGATGCACTTTCAGCCAAATAATTGCAATTCTATTTACGATATGGCTGTCTCCTATGCCAGTGCGAACATTGAAGAAACCAACGAAAATAATTTTGCAGTCTATCCCAATCCTACCAACAACGTCCTGTTTGTACAGACGGTGCATGCACCGTCTGTACCAAACCAGACCTACCGCATCACCAACCTAACAGGACAAACCCTGCTGCAAGGTACAATCACCGATGAAAACCAGCAGATTGACATTGAAAAGCTGCCTGCGGGAATGTATTTCATTACCGTGGGTGAAACGACACGAAAATTTGTGGTAAGATGAAAACGCGACATATAATCTTAGCAACAGTCCTTGTGATGGCGGACCTCACAGCCTGCCAACACAACAAGTACAGTTTCGAGCAAGCGGACATACATTTCCAGCAAGGTCTCAATCAGCGCGCCGCCAAACAAACGGAAGCCGCCGCCGAGAACTTCAGTCAGGCACTGCTTGCCATCGAGCACTGCAATTTAGACAAACCCGAAGTGAAACACCTGAAAGCACAAATCGAAGATAACCTCGGCTTTTGCTACTGGAAGCACGAACTCTTCAACGAAGCCCTACACCTGCATAAAGATGCCGCCACATTAGCCCACGAACTCAAAGACTCCACTTTATTGATGAACGCCTTGCGCAATTGTGGGCGAGCAACGGCATCGTTGGGCGACATCGACTCAGCAGAACAATATTACGACGAAGCACTAACCCTCGCCAAAACATTGAACGACAAAACGATGGAAAACGAAGTCCTTTTGGAATCGAGCCGTGATGTGCTGTTGGTGAAGGAAGACTATGAGCAGGTGATTAAGCGCGTCAGCCAAGCCTTGGCCAACGGCGCACAAGGTGATGGCCCGCTGACCTTAGGTTTGGCCTACTATTATCTGGAACAGGACAGCCTCGCCATCGTCCACCTCACCGAGGCCACCAAAAACGAGATGGCCGGCGTGCGCATGTCAGCATACCAAAGCCTATATTTCATCCATCAGATTGAGGAAGACTACCAAAAGGCTTTGGAATGTCACGAACTGTTCAACGAGAACATGATGCAGGCCGACAGCACGCACCGCAGCGAGCAGGTGCAGCGCATCAAGGCGGAATATGACTTACAGATGCAAAAAAGCCAACTGCAATCAGAACAGAAACTGAAGAGCCTCTACCTTTATCTCATCCTTGGTGTCTTGTTGGTCGTTTTGGCCATCACCTTACTGCTTCTACGACAGAAAACGCTGAGTGCAAAGCTGAAAGCCGAAGAGATGAAGAACCAACTGGAGTTAGAGCTGAAGAAAAACAAGGTCTACGTGACCGCCCTCGCCCTCACCGAGCAAATCACCGCCTCGACCTTAGACTTCGACCTGAAGGAAACCGAATGGGATGACTTCGTAACGCTCATTGACAAGGTCTACGGTGACTTCACCCATCGGCTGATGGACAAGTACCCCACCCTCACCAAGAGCGATCTGCAAATCTGCTGCCTCACCAAGCAGGGCTTCAGCAACCAAGTGATTTCCATCCTTATGAACCTGCAGACAAACAGCTATGCACGCCGAAAATCACGCATCAAGCAGGAAAAGATGAACGGGCTGGAAGATGATAGGAGTTTTGAGGAGATTATTAACGGACTATGACTATAGCTTATGGCCTGCCTTTATGTTGAGACAGGCCATAGACTAATAGCTTCAACTCTCGGAAAAACATTGAAATAATACTTAGTCCGTAGAAATAATTCCCTATTTTTGCATCGCTCAACACTTAGAACCATGCAAAACCTCAACATCGCCTATATCCAAGCCGACCTCGCTTGGGAGGACAAAGCCACTAACCTAAAGCGTTTCAGTCAGTTATTAGAGGAAGTAAAGCCCAAAACTGATCTCATCCTTCTGCCTGAGACCTTCACTACGGCCTTTCCTGTCGACCCGAAGAAGTTTGCCGAAACCGTCGATGGCCCTACAATGCAATGGCTACACGAACAAGCCCAAACTAAAAACGCAGTCATCGCAACCACCTTTCCCTTGGACGTTGACGGGCATTATTACAACAGCCTCGTATGGATGCGCCCCGATGGCAGTTATGAACTGTATTTCAAACGGCACACCTTTACTATAGGTGGCGAGGATAAACTGGTGGAACGTGGTGAGAAACAACTGATTGTGGAGCTGAAGGGCTGGCGCATCAAACCTATGGTTTGCTACGATATCCGCTTCCCCGTGTGGGCACGAAACCGTTACCAAAACGGACAATATGAATACGATTTGGCCTTCTATCTCGCCAATTTCCCTGATTCGAGGATGATTGTGTGGAACACGCTTTTGGTAGCCCGCGCCATTGAGAACCAAGCCTATTGGATTGGCGTGAACCGCGTTGGCGAAGATGCCAATGTCTTGCATTATAGTGGCGAGTCGCAGGTCATCAATTCACGCGGCGAGGTCATTTCGAAGGCCGAAGCCTACAAAGAAGCCGTGATGCATTGCTCTTTGGACTATGAAAAACTAGAACATTTCAGACAAAAATTTCCCTTGGGGCCCGATTGGGATAAGTTTGAAATTTCTGGACTGCTTCGTTCCTCGCAGTGAAGCAAAGCGACAACTAAAAACTAAAAACTGAAAACAATGCTCTCTGTTTTCTCCGACGAATACTACATGAAGCAAGCCTATCAAGAGGCCGAAAAAGCCCTTGAGGCCGATGAAATCCCCATCGGGGCTGTAGTGGTGTGCAACAACAAGATTATCGCCCGCGCCCACAACCAAACCGAGATCCTTAATGACGTGACCGCCCACGCCGAGATGCTGGCCATCACCTCTGCCTCCAACGCATTGGGTGCCAAATATTTGGATGAATGCACACTCTATGTCACTTTGGAGCCCTGTCCTATGTGTGCTGGTGCCCTCTGCCATACCCACATCGGAAAAGTCATTTGGGCTGCCGATGACCCGAAAAACGGCTTCTCTCGCTTCGGCAACATGCTACACCCCAAGACAAAGACTGAAACTGGTGTGATGCGAGATGAATGTTTGGCTCTGCTTACGGAGTTTTTCAAGAAGAGAAGATGATTTCTCACGCAGAAGACCGTGACCCACGATAACTTGGCGTCGCTTTGCGCTTCCAATAGTTCTGCGCATTCTGTGTGCCAAAAGGAATCAATCCTCCGAAATCTCACTCATCATACTGCGATAAGCAGAGAACACGTTAGCTCGCGAAAGATAGCCGAGATATTTCCCTCCTTGGATAATAGGAATATTGTATTTGCCCGACTTCTGGAACTTATGCACAATCTCCTCCATAGGCTCCTCAGGGTGGATAACGTAATCAGGAAGGACGGCAAAATTTTGGATGGATTGGTCGTAATAACTCGAATCGAAGAGGATGGGGCGCACATCATCGAACAGCACATGGCCACAAAAGAAACCTTCCTTGTCGACCACAGGGAAGATGTTGCGCTTCGACGACGACACTAAAGGCAACAGGTCGCCAAAAGTGCAGTTCGGATCAATAGGGCTGAAATTGGTCTCAATCAACTGATTGATTGCCATCATATTGAGAATGCTCTTGTCTTTATTATGCGTTACCTCAACACCTTTCTCTGCCACGGCATTGGTATAAATGGAATGGTTGAAGAACAACCTATTGATAGCATATGCTAAGGCCGACACAATCATCAGGGGCACGATAAGCGCATACCCATTGGTGATTTCAGCAATAAGGAAAATTCCTGTCAAAGGTGCATGAAGCATACCTGCCACCAAACCACTCATACCTACGAGGGCAAACTTGGCTGGGTCTAAATCACCAATACCCAAATAGTTGACCAATGTAGCAAAAAATAATCCCGTAAAAGCTCCGATAAACAAAGCAGGCGCAAAAGTGCCACCAACACCACCCGCACCGAAGGTGAAGGCCGTAGCAAAGGCTTTCAACAATATCATACCCGCAAACAAGATGATGACTACCAAATCATATTCCTTGAAATGCGCAAACCAAGGATTGTTGAACACAGGGCTATAGTCGCCGCGCAAAGCCGAGTTGATGGCCTCATACCCTTCACCGTAAAGTGCTGGAAACAAGAAAATTAAGACACCAAGCAAAGTTCCGCCGACGAGTAGGCGTTTCCATAGCGAAGCGATTTTCTTAAATCGTTTCTCCACGCTGAAAGTCACCTTCAGAAAATAGGCCGAAACCAAACCCGCGAAAACGCCCAACAGCACATAATATATGGCATTGGACGGGATGAATCCCTCAGCGATGACGGCTGGGTATTCCACCGTTTGGCCGAGAAAGAAGTATGCCGTCAAAATGGCCACAAACGAAGAGCAGATGATAGGCACTAACGCATTGAGAGACAGGTCAATCATAAACACCTCAAGGGCGAAGACAATGCCAGTGATAGGCGCTTGGAAAATAGCCGCCAAAGCCGCCGCGCCACCCATTCCGATGAGTTGGATGGTGTGCTTGTAGTCCAATTTCAGCAATTGCGCAATGTTGGAGCCTATGCTGCCGCCCGTCGAAACGGAAGGTCCTTCCAATCCCACCGAACCGCCAAAACCGACCGTCAAAGCACTGGTGACAATGCTCGACCATGTACTGCTGCGGCTCACCTTGCCCTTGTTTTTCGAGATGGCATAAAGAATACCCGGTATGCCGTGGCCCACCTCTTTTTTCAGGATGTATTTGCAAAACAGAATGGTCAGCAGGATGCCGATGGCGGGACAAATGAAATAGAGGAAATGCGCGTAGTTGAACTGCGCATTGATGACCACGTCGCGGATGCCATGCGCCAATTTCTTGATGATGACGGCGGCTGCACCAGCGCAAAAACCCGTCGGGATACTGAGTATCAGCATAAAACGGCGGTCGGTCATATGTGTCGCCCGCCATTCGTTGAATTGGTCAATCCATCCGTTGAGTTTGTCCTTAAACACGGTTTTTCTCGATTTTCGGCCGCTAAAATAGGAAAAAGTATCAAGCGAATCGAAAAGAAATGACTTTTTCACTATTTTCGCAGCGTTAAAGGTTTCAAGACTTATGTCTACCGACCGCTTCGTGTCACTGCGAGGCACGAAGCAGTCCAAACAATCAACCTTCTGGATTGCTTCATCGTACCTCCTTGCAATGACGCATAACGCACAAAAAAATACCACTATGAAAATCGTCAGCTACAATGTGAACGGCATCCGCGCTGCCATCAACAAGGGTCTGTTGCAATGGATCAATGACTACCAACCTGATGTACTATGCTTTCAAGAACTGAAGGCTACTCCCGACCAAATTCCCTTGATGGACTTCGAGATGATGGGATACTATCATTATTGGTTCCCTGCACAAAAAAAAGGCTATAGTGGCGTAGGTCTCATCACAAAACAGAAGCCAGACAACGTGGCTTATGGTATGAACGAACCACTTTACGATAACGAGGGCCGCTTTCTTCGTGCCGACTTCGGCGACCTCTCCGTGGTCAGTGTCTATCATCCTTCAGGCACCACGGGCGACGAGCGCCAAGCCTTCAAGATGGTGTGGTTAGATTTCTTCCGCAACTATGTCAACAATCTGAGGAAAGAACGTCCCAATCTCGTACTTTCTGGTGACTACAACATCTGCCACGAAGACATTGACATTAACAATCCAAGAAAGCACGACACAATGTCGGGCTTCCTGCCCGAGGAACGCCAATGGATGACGGACTTCCTCAGCGATGGTTACATCGACAGTTTCAGACATTTGGTGAAGGAACCTAACAACTACAGTTGGTGGAGCTTCCGTGCCGGTGCCCGAGCAAAGAATCTTGGTTGGCGCATCGATTACCATATGGTCACCAGCAATATGGAAAGCCGCATCGCCAACGTGGGCATTCTACCCGATGTAATGCACTCTGACCACTGCCCTATTGTACTCGAATTGACATGATTTTAAAAACATATGCTTCCATTTCAGAAAAAGTAGTACCTTTGCAGCGAATTTATACTAGGCCTTATAGTTCAAGGGATAGAACGGAAGTTTCCTAAACTTTAAATCTAGGTTCGAGTCCTAGTGGGGCTACAAAAGTCAAAAACAGCAAATAATTGATTATCAATTGTTTGTTGTTTCTTTTTATTTCTAACCGAAAATAATAAAAACCATAAATGAGCGTTTTCATTCTATAATTTTGTATCTTTACCGCCCAATATCTTTATTATGAACAAACTGAAATCTACCCTCTTCATAGCCGTATGGTTCGTTACTTCTTTTGCCTTGGCTCAAGATGGTGTTTCCATCGGTAACTGGCGCACCCACTTGCCCTATCAAAAAGTGATTGGCGTTCAGCCTGTCGGCAATAAGATTTATGCCGCTACGCAGTATGAATTGTTTTACTATGATACTGAAGACAATTCCATCAACATCCTCAACAAAATCAATGGCTTGTCTGATATCGGCATCAGTACCATCGGCTACAACGAAAGCCAACGCAAACTCTTTGTTGCCTATACCAATGCCAACATTGACCTCATTGATATTAATGGCAATATCAAGAATATGACTGACATCAAGGACAACAAGAGTATCATAGGAAATAAAAACATTAATCATATTTACTTCCAAGATGATCTAGCTTATGTATCTTGTGGTTTTGGAATTGTTGTCTTTGATTTGAAGAAGGAAGAGGTAAAAGACACTTATTATATTGGAAATCAAGGCGATGCTGTAAATGTTACAGATGTAGCCATCTACAATGGCCGAATCTATGCATGTACTAATGATGGTGTGTATTATGCTTCACAAGACGCTCAAAACTTAGCCAACTATGCTGCCTGGCATTTCGACAACAGTCTCATTCATCCTCATCTGGCTTACACCGAGATGGAAGTGTTTGGAGACAAACTACTTCTCAACTATGATGGTGGCTATAATGCCGATACCCTCTTTGTGTTCAACGGTAGCCAATGGACTTACTTCAACAAACAAAATGTCAGCCAAATACAAGAATTGCGCGCCTACGCAGACCGTCTTCTTGTGTCCAACAGATACAACACCATTGTGTATGACATCAACTTCAATGCCATACAAACCATATACTCACCCGGTGGATCCATAGAACCTTTATCTACAGCTTTCGATAGCAGCGGAAATTACTGGATTGGTGACACCAAACGCGGCCTCATCAAGACCTCAGATGGTTGGAATAATATGGACGTTAAGCCCAATGGTACAGCTTCGAAAAACGCTTTTGAACTTCAATCCTGTGGCGATCAAGTATGGATTGCCACAGGTGGTCATGCCTCCAATTGGAGCAAACGCTATATGAAAGAAGGCTTAGCTCGCTTCGACGGATCCTGGACCATTCTCAATTACACAACTCTTCCAGACTTCGACGACTACTCCGATTTCGTTTGCACTGCCACAAACCCCAACGACCCATCAGTCACCTACGTAGGCACCTGGGGTAACGGCATTTTGAAATTCAAAGACAACGAATTGGTAGAAGTGTACAATGCCAATAACAGCTCTCTTGATTATTGGGTACAAGACCCCAGCCTCATCAATGTGAGTGGTCTAGCCTTTGACAGTCATGGCAACCTTTGGGTGGCCAACACCGGTGCCATCAAACTCCTTTCGGTGATGGAGCCCAATGGCACCTGGCATTCCTTCAATTTAGGCGGCTCATTGAGTGGTATTGACATCGGTACGCTACTCATTGACAAAAACGACTACAAGTGGATAATCAGACGTGGTGGAGAAGTTCTCGTCTTCAATGACAATGGCACTTTCGACAACCCTGCCGACGACCAAACCGTCAATCTTAATACAGCCATAGGAAACGGACACTTGGCTGGGGCCGTCAATTGCCTCACTGTCGACAACAAAGGTGAAGTTTGGGCCGGCACAGACAAAGGTCCCTGCCTCTTCGAAGACACAAAAAAGATTTTTAGCGGAGGCAACTTCGATGCCATACAAAAAGAAGTGCCACGCAACGATGGTACTAACCAATACGACTACCTCTTCGCAGAATCAAACGTGCTTTCAATGGCATCCTTGGAAGGTGCCAACCAAATCTGGTTCGGCCTCGAATCGGGTGTCTATCTTATGTCATTAGATGGCAAACCCAAGGAAATCCATTACTTCAACACCGATAACAGCCCTTTATTGGACAATGCCGTCACCACTATGGCTATCGATAAGAGTGGCGAGGTGTTTTTCGGTACAGCTAGTGGTGTCATCTCTTTTCGCGGTGAATATGCAACTCCAGAACCTCAAGTCAGCGATGTGATTGCCTATCCCAATCCCGTCAGACTTGATTACAATGGCTTTGTGGGCATCAAAGGTTTGGTTGCCAACTCATTGGTGAGAATTACAACAGTTGATGGTACCTTCGTCACCCAGTTGATTTCAGAAGGAGGACAAGCGGTATGGGACTGCACTACCATCAATGGTGAGAAAGTGGAACCTGGAGTGTATCTCATCTTCGTCAGCACCAAGCAAGGCACCGACAAATTTGCCACCAAAATCCTGATTATGAACTGATGGACGATACAATCCAAGGCATAGTCCTGCAATCCATCCGCTATGGTGACACCAGCCTCATCGTGAAGGTTTTTACCCGAAACTATGGTTTGCGCTCTTATATAGTTAAAGGAGCTTTCAACCACAATTCGAAAAACCGTGCCGCTTTGTTTCAGAATCTTCACCTTATTAATTATGTTGAAGTCGGAAAGCCCAACAAGAGCAATTTAGGTTATTTGAAAGATGTCCAACTCACTACGATTTACCAAAGCATACCTTTTGTAATGAACAAAACGTCCATCTTAATGTATATCAGTGAATTACTTTCAAAAACTTTAACAGCAGAGCAGGAACAAAACGAAACATTGTATGATTTTATTGCCAAATCATTGCACTGGTTAGACTTGGTAGAAAAAGACTATACCAACTTCCCTTTGTTCTTTACTTTGGAATTGACTCGTCACCTCGGTTTTTATCCAAAAAACAACTACTCAACAGGCTACTATTTTGATATGATGGAAGGTTTGTTTGCTCGCGACTATCCATTACATCCTTATTATTTTGAGGCTGAAACGGCTCTACAGCTTTCACAATTGCTCAATATAGGCATAGATGAAGTATGCCGTTTGCCTATACGAGTAAACCAACGACGTAAATTGTTAGAAGGTCTCATTGTCTTTATGCGCCTCCATACCCCAGTGATGAAAGATTTCCATTCGCACGAGGTACTGAAGATAGTATTAGAATAAAAAAGCCAGCTAAGCTGGCTTTAATCTTAAACATACAATATCTATCACTTCAAATCTATGGCGGTCTGTCCAATCAGTTTGCCACCTTGTTCATACACATCGATAAAATAGGTACCCGGCATCATCTCGTATGCATCCGACTTTACATAATAGGCACGCACTGCAGTTTCTTTACCATCGTAATTGACCCTTACTTTTTCTGTAAACTGTAATGTCTCGCCATTAGATTTGAAAGAATATTCGTCACCCGTACCTTTGCTGATAATAGCACGCGTAGGGTCAGCAATGCGTACATAGAACAATTTGGTTCCAGGTTGAACAATGTCATTGGCAGCCACTGTGAAGTCAATCCTAATGCGCTCAGCGCGACTTGCCCTATCGGTAGTAGTCTCGTTTCCATTCCCTTTAAAACGTACCGCTTGGACTGTATAATTGAATAATTTCAATGTTGCAGCCTGATTTACTTTATTGGTCAACTCTTCCGCACGACGGGTAAGGTCTGTGTTTTGACGACGTTCATTTTGGAATTCTTCGCGGATTCGTTCATTTTCTGCCACCAACTCACGGTTGACAGTGTAAAGTGAGTCCATTTGGCGTACATAATGCTGTGAAATCTCCTGCAAGGCAGCCAATTTTTTCTTGACACGATTGTAATCCCATTGCGAATCAAGGAGTTTCTTGATTTCGATGGCATCGGCTTGGATAATACTATCTTTCTCAGCCAATTGTTGACTCAGCTCACCATAGTTGTCTTTTAAGTCATTATGCACTTTCAACAAGCTATCAACCTCAGCTTGAAAATCATGACGCTGCATTTCTTTCTCAGCCTCAAGAACCTCTTTGTCATTCTTCAAAGAAGAATTGCGCACCAAAAGGAAGGCTAATGCAATGGCTAGAACACCAAGCACAGCATATAGCCATATAGGTTGATCTTTCTTTTTTTTATTCTCTGTTTCCATAGTATAATTGATTTAATACACTGCAAAAATTGAAAAAACTAATTTCATCAAAGCACCTTCACACAGGTTCCACTTTCGCTCGAGGAAGATGAACCGGAATATACTGTCCCACCACATCAATGAAGACTATCAAATGACGTTTGTTTCTGATGGTATCCAATTTGCCAACTAATCCTTTCATAGGCCCATTGATAATCCTAACCATCTGCCCCTCTTTCAAATCTGCATTGTTCTGCATCTTGTATTCCTCACCACACTCATATTCACTGACAAACTTTTTGATGGCGAGAATTTGGTTCTCGGGGACAACAACGGCTTGTCTCTCAAAAGTGACAAATTTAATCACACCATAGGTATTCAAAATCGGAATGTGTTCTTTCTCATTAGAATAGACGAACACATATGATCGAAACAACGGTTCTTCCACTTTCTTTTTTCGGTCGCTCCACTTTTTAATCTGTGTAATCAAAGGCAAATAGGCTTGATAACCATTATCCACAAGTTGAGCCAAAACCTTTTTCTCTGCACGCGACCTAACATAGAGGGCGTGCCAGAACCTTTCGTCACGACTATCAATAACTAAAGAATCCATTATTCTTTACTCTCTTTGCGTTTCTTCGAGGAAGAATGACGATGTCTTTTCTTATCACTATTTTCACCTTCACCATAATAATCACTACCATTGCCGTAACCATAACCGTATCCATATCCATAACCGTATCCATAATTATATCCATACTTAGTGCCGCCATAACCCTTCTGAGCTTGTAGGCCATTTAATACGATTGAGAAATGCATACCTCGGTCTTCAAGATCCCTAATGAGGGTGCCAAACGCGTTCTTGTTAGTCACTCCTTGACGAACTATGAAGATGTTGGCATCGGAATATCGCATCAGTAACAAGGCATCAGTAACAAGACCGATAGGCGGCGTATCGATGACAATGTAATCATAATGTTTTTTCAATTCAGCAAACAACTCATCGCACTTTTCAGATGCAATCAATTCAGATGGATTTGGGGGAATAGGACCACTGGTAATAATATCAAGAGTAGGAATCTTTCCTGAATTCTGAATGATGTTACCAAGTGTTTCCTTATTACTCAAAAAACTACTTAATCCCACACTATTGTTGATGCCAAATTCTTGGAAAAGTTTGGGTTTACGCATATCGAAGCCTAACAATACAGTCTTCTTTCCATAAAGCGCATAAATTGAAGCAATATTGATACTGTTAAAGGTCTTACCAATGCCCTGTGCATCACCTGTAACAAGAACTGAGCAAGGCAGTTTACTTCGGGTAATAAACTCTACATTTGTACGGATAGAACGGAACGACTCTGAAATAGGTGACTTGGGGTTGTTGATAACCAAGAGAGGATCTTTCTCGCCAGTTTGACCCACTTGTCCGATAATGGGGAAATTGGTCAGTTTTTCAACATCCTTTCGGTCAGTCACAGAGTTATTGAAGAAGTTCTTCAAGAAGAGATACAAAGCAGGTATCAGAAAACCCATAAGAATGGCAATGAGATAGTTCATCGAAGTGCGTGGTGAAATCCTATGGGTTCTTTCCAAACGGGCTTCATCAAGAATCTCATTATCGGGGGTATTAGAAGCACGCAGAATTTGTGCTTCTGCACGACGTTGCATCAAATATTTATAGGTATCATCGTTAAACTTATAATTACGTTGGTAATTGATAAGTTGTTGTTGTTTGCTAGGAAGCAAGCGTGATTCCGACTCAAGTGCGCTGATGCGGCGGTTAATCTCATTCAAGCTCATTTGAGCATTTTCAACAAGGTTGTTGACATTTTCAAGCAAAGCCTTCTTTGTTGTGACAATCTGCTCATTGAGTTTTACGATTTGTGGGTGTTGCTCGGTTTGGGTAAGCATTTGTGTTGCTTTGGTTTGGGATAAGTTGACCAAGTCACGTGCCAGCTGGTTAAGCAAAGGATCGCTGATACCCATAGTACTAGGGGCAGCTAAGTTTTCAGGATCCTCAATTTGTACTCTTATATAATCCTGCAAACGTTTGTAAATCTTCACATTAACCGTCATTTCAGCTCTTTCTTTCTCCAAGGAACGAAGATTGGTATAAACTTGGTTGGTTTGCAAATCAATGTTCATAGCATCATTCTGTTGACGGAAATCCTTAAGCTCTGTCTCAGCTTGATTCAATGACTCTTGAATACCGCTTAATTCATTGTCTATGAATTCAATGGTGTTTTCACTGACAACATTTTTCTGTTCCAAGCCACGATTGACATACTCACTCATTAACAAATTGACGAACTCTACAATTTTTAGTTTATTGGTACCACTTTTTACCACAGAAACCACTGAAGACTGTTTGGTCGTGGGATTCACAGAAAAATTGTTCATCCTTTTGACAAGAGTCGGGTAGCTATTAATCCAAAAACAAAACTTTCGACCATTAATATTTTCAGGGTCAAATTGATCCGTCTTGGTGATACGGATTTTATTGTATCCATTATCTATCCACTCACCTTGCTGATAGTCACCGCTAATATCTATTGTGGCAAAAGGATCTTCATCTGCGGGCTCACAGAGAATAAAATCATATTTATAAAGTCCCTCACCCATAGCATGAAGCTTAATATTGCCTTCATCAGATATGGTTA
Organism: uncultured Bacteroidales bacterium; assembly: GCA_946405575.1. Classification (GTDB taxonomy): domain Bacteria; phylum Bacteroidota; class Bacteroidia; order Bacteroidales; family F082; genus Limimorpha. Next base: position 34,179 of record CAMJHP010000023.1, read on the forward strand.
TTTCATATGTTAGACCTACTGCCTGAGGAACACTACGCTCAAATTCAACTTGAAAAGGAGAGTTCTTGTACAACTCGGTTGATGCCAGGCGCCCCTTTTCTAAATAAGTCACTTCAATGCCCATTTTCTTGACAACACGTTCTGTAAGTGAATATGACTTCAAAATAGCAATTTCATTATCTATATTTTGCATATTACCAAAGTTCATACTCGTCATAATGGATGTAGCGTCGTAGCGATTTCTTTCATCTTTGATTAGTACAGTACCAGCAGTCTGATAAACTTTTGTCGAATATCGATTAATGATAAAACCAATAGCCAAAGACGCTGCCACTGCGATAGCAAAAAGATACCAATAATGCAATGCTGTGAACAGCAAGTGTTTGATGTCAATATTTTGATCATCGTTAGCTTGGCGAGGCATATATGTTTGTTGTTCGTTTGCCATTGTTTTACAATTTAAATGTTGAGAAAATCAATTATTTTTCTTAAATGTCAGATACAAAGTAGCGGCAAGAGAGGCGATAGAGAACACTGTAGAATAGGGGAAAGAAGTAAAGCCCCACTGCTTAATCTTAAGCGGCTCAACATATACAATATCATTGGGCTTCAAATAATAATAAGGCGAAGATAGGATATCAGCCTTTCCCATATCAACAGTGATGATTTCGGAGCCATTATCGGTTTGGCGGATAATCTTAACTTCTTTCTTTTTGGCAAAATTGGTCATATTGCCAGCCATTGATATGGCTTCAAAAAGGTTGATTTGTGACTGATAGACCTTGTACATACCAGGACGCGATACTTCACCTAATAACGTCAAATTGAAATTAGCCAATTTGACCACTAGCATACTTCCATTCATATAAGTATTGATAGCCATTTGCAACCTCTCTTTGGCTTCGTCAACTGTTAAGTTCTTCACCTGAACTTTCCCAACCAAAGGCATTTCTACGCAACCTTCTTCATCAACTGTAGAGGTTTGAAGATAGATGTTGGCATCAGAAGACAAATAACCTCTTACGTCACCATTTATTGAGGCTGCACTTCGTTCGTCAATAGTGTTGATAACATGAATGTAAAGGTTATCGCCTGGTTGTAATTTGTAGTCGATAGATCGATCATTGATGTATTCTTTCGAGAGATTCTCAGCGACCATCTCAGCATCTTTTAGATAAAGCATTTTCCTTTGGGGAACGCACGAAGCGAAAATTACCGCAAAAAGTGCAGCAAACATCCCGATTTTTAAGACTCTATTCATAGCAAATCATTTTTATTATTTTCAATTTCAATTATTTAACAAGACCAATTCTTTCACGCCTCTCACTGGAGTAATCGGCATCTTTTGTTCAATCGAAAACTGATATTTACCAGGATCAGAGATTGTAAGGTTTCTATTGATTGGTAAAGTAAATGTGTAACAATTGTCCTTCCTTTCAGCATTCCAATTGCCTTCCCTATCCTTCAGATTAAACTTGTAACCTTTCGAACGATATGGATTGCCGTTCTTGTCAAAAACGGTGAAAATCATAGAGAAATCTTCATAAGGATAATCCTCCGTAAAACTAATCCGCATACTTAAATCATAAGTCGTTGACGTTGTAATCTCTATGTCACTACGCACATAATCAAAGCGTTCCCAAATGGTATTGTAAAAAACACGGTGTAACAATTCATTGCTCTTTGCTTGCTGGTGGCAGCCCAGCAGGCCTAGACAAAAGATTAGTGCCACCAATAAAAAATTCTTTGTCTTCATATGCGTAAAAAAATCATGCAAATATAGTAATTTTTTATCATAACCACCGAAATATTGAGAGGATTTTGATAGAAGAGTTTTTTTTTCAAAAAAACAGCATTACTACCTTTCCGACTTCAAGAAAAACTTATACTTTTGTAAACTGTAGAATCACAATGAAAACGAACAATAACAATCTGTCAGATAGGAAATTACTGATAATTGGCATCTTCATCTCCATAGGTGCTTTATATTTAATCAGATTATTTTCGCTTCAAGTTGCCGACAAGCATTACAAACAGCTTGCCGACAACAATGCTTTACGATTTGTTACACAATATCCCGCCCGAGGCAAGGTATTCGACCGTAATGGCAACCTTTTGGTGTTCAATGAGGCTGTGTACGACCTAATGGTAACTCCAAAGCAATTCATTGATGCCATAAAAAAAGACAGCTTGAATCCCTTTGATACAGCAACTTTCTGCCATTTGTTGGAAATCGACAAGAAATCTTTCATCGAGCGAATGAACAAGGCCAAAAATGAATCGTATTTCAAACCCTCTTCCTTTATGACACAAGTGCCAAAAGAGGATTATGCCCATATCGCCGAGGTACTGCACCGCTATCCAGGCTTCTTCTTCCAGACCCGCACGGTGCGCCACTATCCCAATGCCATTGCGGCCCATACTCTTGGCGACATTGGACCGATAAGCCAAGCCGAGTACGAAAAAGACGACTACTATGGCAAGAACGACTACATCGGCAAATCCGGAATCGAGAAGTCGTATGAAAAAGAACTGCGTGGCGTGAAAGGCTTAAAGGTAATGATGGTGGATGTCCACAATCGTGAAATGGGTAGTTTTATGGAAGGTGAACTTGATCGCGAACCCATCGCAGGAAAAGACATCTATTTGGGAATGGATGCGGAACTTCAAGCCTATGGTGAACAATTGATGGTAGGCAAGATAGGTTCAATAGTTGCTGTCGAGCCCTCAACGGGACAAATACTGGCTTTCGTTTCCAGTCCTACGTACGACCCTAATCTTTTGGTCGGTCGAGAACGAGCCAAAAACTATAGTACTCTGCAAAAAGACCCAATGAAACCTTTGGTCAACAGAGCAACCAGCGGTACTTATCCTCCTGGCTCTACTTTCAAAACCGTTGTCGGACTCATTGCTATGCAAAGTGGCTCCATCACGCCAGCCACAACCTTTCATTGCAGTGGCGTGGGTTCTCTGCCCATCAAATGTACCCACTCACATGGTCCCAATCCCGATTTTGCCAATGCCATTATGAACTCATGTAACCCTTATTTCTATGAATCATTCAAAGCTACTATCAATAACCCAAAGTTTGGCGGCATCAAGGAGGGATACCAATACTGGAAAGATATGACCTATAAAATGGGACTTGGACATAAGTTCAACACCGATATCCCATACGAACGCCCAGGCAACATTCCCTCACGCGAATATTATGACAAGATGTATGGGGGACAATGGAACTCCGTAACTATCCGTTCGTTAGGTATCGGACAAGGTGAGGTTTTGGTGACACCTTTACAGTTATGCAATATTGCAGCCTTGATTGCCAATGAAGGTTTTTTCTATCCTCCACACCTTATTAAATGTTTTGGCGACACCACTGCCATCCCCGAAGTGATGACGACCAAAGTCGATCCAGGCATTGACCCGAAATATGTAAGAATAATGAAACAAGGCCTTCGTACCGTTTTCAGCGGTCCAGCTGGCACTGCACGACGCTATGAGATGAAGGATATCCCTCAATGCGGCAAGACAGGTACCGCCCAAAACCCACATGGCAATTATCACTCCAATTTCATCGCGTTCGCCCCCGCCGACAACCCAAAGATTGCCCTCGCAGTTATCATCGAAAATGGCGGTTATGGTGCTACTTGGGCAGCTCCTATTGCCAGTTTGATGATAGAAAAATATATACGTGGCTATACTACACGCGAAGACTTGGAAAAACGTATGATGGAAGGCAGAATTTCATATAAGAACGAACGATGAACGAAAGGAATAGTATCATAGGAAAAATTGATTGGGTCACAGTGCTCATTTACTTGGCTTTGGTAATCATTGGTTGGTTCAGCATCTTCTCGGCCAAATACGATGAGATGCACCCTAGCATTTTTGATTTGTCACAAGTGTATGGGAAACAATTGATATGGATTGGGGCATCCCTTTTAATTGGATTTATCATCCTTTTAATTGATGCCAAGTTTTTCAATGCCTTCTCTTTATGGATTTATATCTTTTTCCTAGCCAGTTTGTTTGTCGTATTGGTTTACGGAAAAGCCACCAAAGGTGCCACATCATGGATTGACCTCGGTGCAGGTATCAAGTTTCAACCTTCTGAATTTGCCAAAATGGCTACTGCTTTGGCTCTGGCTGGTTATCTAGGTCGACTTGACATTGACTTGCAAAAACGCAAGAATCAAATCATTGCCGCTATCCTTGTGCTCATCCCAATGGCTTTAGTACTTATGCAAAACGACACAGGCTCCGCCATTGTTTTTGTGTCTTTCATTTTGGTACTGTATCGCGAAGGTTTCCCTGGCACAGGTTGGGTTATGGTTGCCGGAGTGGTTGCCATCTTTTTGTTTATTTTTACCCTAATATGGAGCCAAAAAATTATGTATATCATTCTTGGCTGTTTACTTATCCTCACTCTGACTTATTATTTGATTACCAAGAAGAAAGGCATTGTGAAAATGCTCACAGTTTTCGCTTGTATGTTTGTGTTTGTCTTTTCGGTGGACTATGCCTTCAACAAGGTACTTCAAGAACACCAGCGCAACCGCATCTTGGTACTACTAGGTCAGCTCGACGACCCCAAAGGAGTAGGTTACAATGTTCATCAGTCGAAGATAGCCATTGGATCGGGCGGCCTCACAGGTAAAGGCTTTTTGCAAGGCACACAAACCAAATATGACTTCGTCCCTGAACAACATACTGACTTCATTTTCTGTACCGTGGGTGAAGAAGGCGGTTTTTTGGGCACTTCTATTGTAGTGTTACTTTACGTGGCATTGCTGGTCCGAATTATCCTTCTCGCCGAGCGACAACGATCCACTTTCAGCCGAGTATATGGTTATAGCATAGCGGGAATTCTCTTTGTCCATGTCGCCATCAACATCGGTATGACCATTGGCTTGGTGCCTGTTATTGGTATTCCCCTACCTTTCTTAAGCTACGGTGGATCAAGTATGCTGGCTTTCACTATTATGCTGGCCATCTTCGTGAAACAGGATGCTTATCGGTTGAATGTTTTATAGGATTTTATAATAAAGGTTCCTCACCAAACCACCATATTTCATTTCCGTTTTGGCATAAACATATCCTTCTCTCAGGAAATTGTTGATGCTGAATTCGTTATTGGGTGCAACAGTGGTACACAACAAATTAAAACCCCTTTCAACGGCAACCTTTTCCACTTCACGGATAAGCCTTCTTTGCAGTCCCAGCCCCCGATAACCCTCACGCACCAAAAACAGCTTTTGGTTTGCTGACCTAAAGTCACCTTGAAGGCCCAAGTCATAAAAATGGTCTTCCTGGATGCATTGTGGCACATAAAGCATACCAATGGCTACCAACAAATTACCATCCCAAATACCCAAGGTGACATTGGGTTCTTCAAGGCATGATGCTATCATCTCTGGCGAGTTATGACGTAACACTGACTTGTCGGGTAAAGCGGCATAAATAGTTTCGTTCAAATCGACAACAGCATCAAAATCAGAAGGATTACAACGACATAGTTCCATTATTCTTCATAAATTGAGGTGAAGGCAAATCGGGTCACATCAAACAAACCTTCATCGCTAAGTTTCAACTGGGGTATGACAAGCAAAGCCATAAAAGCCAAGGTCATAAACGGAGCATAAAGTGTCGACCCCAACCGTTTCGCCAGGGCATTTGCATTCTGGTATGCAGCAGCCACTTCGTAGCCATCCTCAATACTCATCAGTCCAGCCACTGGCAAAGGCACCGCAATCATTTCCGTGCCACAATAGGCCGTCACACCTCCTGTGTGTTCGATGAGCAAATTGACAGCATGGAGAATATCTTTATCGGTGACACCTACAGCCACGATGTTGTGGCTGTCATGAGCCACACTTGACGCCAAAGCACCACGACGCAGTCCAAAACCTTTGATGAATGCAACAGTTGGCTTGGTAGGTTTGTAACGGTTGACCACTACTATTTTCAGAATATCACGCTCCACATCGCTAACAATTCCACCATCCACTACTTTGGGGGCTGTTGCGAAACCCTTAGTAATTAACAGACCATCAAAACATTCCATCACCTTTATATTCTTTCCTTTATCGGGAACAAAGATATTTTCAGCCTTAATGTAATTGGTTTTGAAAATGTTAGGAGTCTCTGTTTCCTTATATTGGATATTCGATACACCCTTCTCGGCAACCAACACACCTTTAATATAAGTCTGCTTAACTATAGGGCTGCGCAAGTCGTCGACCACGATAAAGTCAGCATCGTCGCCTTGCTGTAGCAAGCCAACAGGGAGATGGTAATGATTCACAGCATTGAACGAAGCCGCCCTCAGTACATCCATCACATTGTAACCCAAAGCAATGGCACGACGCACCAACTCATCAATATGCCCATTGACCAATTCGTCAGGATGTTTATCATCGGAACAGAACATCAATTTTTCGGGATGTGTAGCCATTAATGGAATCAAGGCATCGAAGTTTCTTGCAGCACTACCTTCACGAATGAGTATTTTCATTCCAAGACTGATTTTTTCTAATGCACCTGCAAGGCGGAAGCATTCATGATCAGTGGTGATGCCTGCACTAACATATTTCTGCAAGTCGATACCTGTCATCGCCGGAGCATGCCCGTCGATAGGTTTCATATATTTCTTGGCAATGGCTATCTTTTTCTTCAATTCAGGATCATCATAAATGACACCTGGATAATTCATCACTTCTGAAAGGTAATAGATATCAGGCGAGGCCATCAATTCTTCGATATCATCGGAATCAAGGGTGAAGCCAGATGTTTCGAAAGCAGTAGAAGGCACACAACTTGGGGCACCAAAAAAGAACTTAAACGGCACTGTCTTGCCATTCTCAATCATATAACGGACGCCTTCTTTGCCCAACACATTGGCGATTTCGTGAGGATCGCTAACTGTAGCCACCGTGCCGTGACAAACCGCCAAGCGGGCAAACTCCGACGGTACCAGCATGGAACTCTCGATATGCACGTGTGCATCGACAAAGCCAGGCATAATATACTGCGTATTGCCCACAGGCTGCTCCTCAACCTTGCTAATTTTGCCGTTCTCAACGACAATCACGCCTGAGAAAATCCTAGAGTTAACAAGGTCGACAATCTGACCTGCTATAGTGAAGCTGTCATTCATAGTTTCAAATTTGGCGCAAAGTTACTGAATCGGTTTAAATCGTAAAAAGAAAAAAACTATCTATTCTTATGAATTAGCAATGGCTTTTTGAAAGTTTTTTTATGTAGGAG
>CAMJHP010000024.1 GCA_946405575.1 uncultured Bacteroidales bacterium
TATCGTCTATAACTATATTCCAATTATTGTCAAAAGACTGCGCCATCATGTTCAAGCAAAGCAACATCATGGCGCAAAGGAATGAATTCTTTTTCATAGTGGAATGGGTTTTAGAGTTTTATTCTTTCACCACCTTCTTCACGCATTTGCGTCCCTCGCCATCGGTGACGTTGACGAAGTAGACGCCGGCGGGCAGGTTGGCGATGTCGATGTGCAACGTCTCGCCCTCGCCCGAAGCCACGGCCACTTGTTGCCCGAGCGTGTTGAACACCACAGCGGCTTTCAGGTCTTGTCCCATGATGGTGACTTGGCCTGTGGTGGGGTTGGGATGGAGAGTGGCGAAAGCGGGTGTTTCAATCTCTTCCACATCCCAAGTGAAGCTTGTTTGGCCTAAACGCATAGGGTAGTCTGGAATGGTACAAAAGGCCATACGGTTAATGCATAGCAATCCTTCTGTCCATTGGGGTGGTGCCGTGGTCCAATGCCAATTCATGGAGCATTCCATCCATCCGTAACAATAGTGCGTCTCTTGATCAGCTCCCGTGATTTCGTGGCGTATGGCAATCATAAGGTGGTCCTCAGTAATGTCTGGTTCGATAGCAGTACCGCCTGAAACAGCTTGGTACATATAATCGTCCCACTTTGATATACCGTCAGGTATATTTCGAAGCGTGTCTAAACGCACACCTTCTGGAAGATAGGTAAAAACCCACATACACCATCCAGGCATTGTAGGATGGCTAATGACATCATATAGAAAACAAGGGTATACAGACCATCCAGCCTTGTCGGCTTTGATGCCTAAAAAAGTAGCTTTGTTGATTGTAGTAATGCCAGCCGTGGTGTGAAAATCATAAATGGAGTCTCCGTCTATATCGAAATGTGTTCCTATGGATGGTAATCCGTTTCTAGAGAAATCACATACATCTATGGAATCCAAATATATGATTTCGCCTTGTTGGGCTTGAAGGCCGACATGGCACAATAACAAAAAGGTTAGAGATAGAAGTTTCGTTTTCATAGTATTATTGTTTAAGGGTGATGCTTATGCTGCAAAAGTAGGTATTTGTTCAGAAGGGAAATCGATTTGTCAAGTCCGATGGAGGTTTGTCTATCCTTTTTATAAATGGCTGAAAATTTAAAAAATTGGATTTCAGTTTGTTAAAGATACATTGTTGAATCAATGTCTATGGGATTGTCTATGTAAAAACATTCCTTGTTCCTGCGGGTTTGCAGTCATTCCTTCACCACCTTGCGCACGCACTTCCTCCCTTCCGTGTCGGTGATGTTGATAAAATAGATGCCTGCTGGCAAGCTGCTGAGGTCGATTTGTAGGCGTTCACTCTCGCCCGTGACGGAGGCTACACGTTGGCCAAGCGCATTGATGACTTCCGCCGATTTCAGGTCCTTGCCCGTAATGGTGACGAGGCTGTTGGTGGGGTTGGGGTTGACGGTTGCGAAGGCTGTGGCTTCGTTTTCCTCAACATCCCAGTCCAGGCAGGTTTGGCCCGCCATTAATGGGTAGTCGGGAATGGTGCAGAAGGCCGTGCTGTATAGAATCAAACAAGGGACCCATAATCCATTGAACCTATAATACCAATGCATTTTGAACTCTATCCATCCATAGTAGTAGTTGTCTCCAACTTGTTTACGAGTGCCGAGATATCCCCTGAAGCCATTCCCAGTCAACATCCATTCTTGACAATAATAACAACCATAACTATAGCCTAATGTCCAACTATTACAATGACTGATGGTGTCACCCATTTGGATGGTGTCGTGTCCTAGCCCTGGACCTTGCTCCCATAGATCGGTAATAGCTGCAAGCTCATAATTCTCACGGGTAACAGTGAAACGGATATACTGTTGAAAGTCTTGAGGTGCTCCCAAATAGTTTTCTATGAAAACATCTCTTTCTCCATCAAAGTCGACGTCAAAATTTATTCGACGATGATCGAAGTCCACCACTGTGTCGCCGCCATAATCAGTATAGACAATGGTTCCGCCAACTTGTGCGTTGCAGCATATAGCAACCAAAGTAAAACTTAATAAAAATGTCAGTCTTTTCATGGTAATTGTTCCTTTCTTTGTTTGCTGTATTAACATTTTCTATTCTGTATTTGGACAACTTTGAACAATCATTGTCACTTTGGCCCCAACAGGTATGGTGAACTCTCTGTCGATTGTGATGGCCTCTGATGCCCTAAATACAATATCTGTGGTATTGGATATTTCTAGCCCACCCGATGCGCCCATCGCAATAGAGCGTTTCACTCCGGGTTGGTAACTTGTAATATCACTTGCGTTTCTAATGGCGACATCCGAGTCGCAATCATAGACAAGTTGGATATATTTAATATGATGGATAGTCGCTGAGTCGATGCCTTGCCATATTGGAGTATTTTGAACAGTATCAATGGCATTGTTTATCACAGGATGGGTTACTTTAAGCTGCATGGGATATTGGGGAATCTCATCTCTGTCATTACACTCAAAGATGACCTCCCCGTCAAAAAACCACCTGATCCTGTCGGGCAACCATTCGCAGGCGTAGGTATGCTCATGGGTAACATCGGGAACTCCGTTTGCAAAGTGATAATAAAGACAAACTGAATGATTTGCATTTTCAAAGTTTGAACTGTTTGGGGAGTAGTGTATACCACAATTATATACTCTATTATACGCGTCAGGGGAAAATATCTCTCCGTGTTCAAGAATATCGATTTCCTCATAATAGTGATTCTCTTCTGCTCCGAACAACCAAAAAGATGTCTTTACTCCTGCGTGTAAAGGCAGCCTGCACTTAATTTCATAATAGCCGAACCAATATTTGAGTCTTGTTTCAAGCATTCCCGAGAAATAGAAAATATTTTCTGGCATTAGATGGCTTCCCCCCGTACATTCCTTTCCCAATGGGACAGTATAGTCAACACCACACAACAGAGGAGTGCTGCTTTTGTATTCCGCTTTCAGGGTCATTTTATTGTCAACACTAAGATATGCGTGACTTTTTTGGTATGCTTGGTATTTGTTAGTTTCCGTAATTCCTGTGAAAAGCTCTCTCGAGAAGCATTCCCATGTCCTTTCATAGCCAGGATACCGGTCGATTTCCTTAAAATAATCGTTCCATCCTTGAAAGTCGTGGAAATTATCGTCAATTACAGGGATCCAGTTATTGTCAATCTCAATTTGAGCCCTTATGTTCATACTCAGCAACATTATGCCGCAAAGGTATACAAACTTTTTCATGGCTGTAGGGGTTTTAGAGTTTTATTCCTTCACCACCTTCCGCACGCACTTTCGTCCTTCCGTGTCGGTGATGTTGACGAAATAGACGCCTGCAGGCAAGCCGCTGAGGTCGATTTGCAAGCGTTCACTCTCGCCCGTGGCGGAGGCTACACATTGGCCAAGCGCATTGATGACTTCCGCCGATTTCAGATCCTTGCCCGAGATGGTGACGAGGCCGTTGGTGGGATTGGGGTTGACGGTGGTAGGGAGTGTCGGGGCGTTCTCATCGACGTTCCAATCCAGACTGGTTTGTCCCGCCCTTAATGGATAGTCAGGGATGGTGCAGAAGGCAGATTTGTAGAGAATCACCGTTGGGACCCATATCCCATTAAACCTGAACCACCAATACGACTTGAACTCAATCCAGCCATAATAGCGGTAGCCATCGATTTTTTTTCGAGTCCCCACATATCCCGTAAAACCATCCCAGAATGAACCAGACGGCTCGGGACAAATATTACAACCCCAACGAAATTCGAAACCGTGTTTCCATTTATTGCAGAAAACTATAGGGTCCCCCGTTTGGATCGTGTCGTGCCCCAATCCTGGCTCTTGTTCTACAGGATAAGCCAAGGCTGTGGAATCATTCATGGCACAGAATCTAATATACTCCATTTCGTCATCAGGCGCTCCCATATAATTCTCTATGTAGAAATCATATTCACCATCAAAGTCAATATCGAAGTAAAAATGGTGGTGGTAGAACCCTATTACGGTGGAATCTGATCCATAATCAGTGAAAACGATTTCGCCTTGTTGGGCAAAACAACATAAGGCAGACAGAGTGAAACTCATCAAAAACACTAATCTTTTCATGGTGTATGTTCCTTTCTTTTAATTTAATTGTTTTATGTTGTGTCTATTCTGTTTCAGGGCATTCTTGCATAATCATTGAGACTTTGGCACCTACTGGTATAGTGAATTCGTTGTCGATGGTGATGTGCTCCGATGCCCTGAAAACAATATTTATAGTATCGGGTACTATCAAATCACCTGATGTGCCCATCGCGATGGTATGTTTTACACCAGGTTGAAACCCCGTAATGCCGCTGACATTTCTGATAGTGACATCGTTGTCACAATCAATTATCAAAGTCCAGTTATTATCAATCCTCGCCAACATGTTCAAATTTAGCAACATTATACCGCAAAGGTAAACAAACTTTTTCATAGCTGCATAGTTTTTGGTCACTTTTTACCATTCAAAAGTCCGTTTTCCCTTAGAATGGATTCCAATTGGTCAATCCTGGCCTGCTGTTCCTTGAAGGCCTCGACGAGTACGGTCACTATGGCGTTGTAGTTGATGCCCACTAGACCGCTGGGGTCGTGGCGCACGGCCTCGGGCAGCACATCCTCCAACTCCTCGGCCACCAAGCCTGCTGTGCGGCCTTTTTCCAAGTCGTGGAGCAGACCTTCCACAGCATCAGGGTCGACATAGTCGCTGTTCTCGATTTCTTCGGGCGTGATGCCCTCAAACTCGTCCGAATCCAAAAAGTAGCCTTTCATCATAGAGACCATCCCCGAAGCATCTTCGATGGGGTGGACAGCTTTGTTTGGCTGGAAGGGCTGTGCTATGGTGAGGTAGCTGCCGTAGGCGTAGACGTTTCCGTATCCCGAGACGTAGAAAGACAGGGGGACCAAGGGCAAATGTAATTGAGGGGGAATCACAGCCCATGCCCTGACAAGGGAATTGTACGTTTTGGTTTGGGAAGTCAGCTCGTACGCGGTGGTCACGTTAGGCTCGATGGACATCACTCCTGAAGTCGGGATTTGGATTCCAGAGGATGTGGTCGCGCTTTGCAGGCTGATTTGTCCAGTGTTGTGGACCTTGATGGCTGTTTGCGCCTGTGCCGCCATTGTAAGCAGCACGATGGCTAATGTCAACAATGTCTTTTTCATTTTTTTTGTGTTTTTAAAGATTTGTAATTCAATTACGTTGTTCAATCTGTTACTGTAAACTCACCATAATACATGTCCCCATTGGGAAGTGTGAAAGTGATGACATAGTCCCCTGTTTGGGAGAGGTAATTCTGTAGGCCGTTGGGCGTGAGAACCCAAAGGCTCTCCACCGTGACGCCAGAAGCTGTGGTGATTTCAATCGCCACTTGGCCAAGGTTTTCGGTGAAGACCACTGTGAGTATGTGGCCGTTGATGGAGGCTTGGATGGAAGAGCTTTTGGGAATGCCTTGATTGTTACTTTCCCTAATAATGATATGGCTAAAGCCGTCCAAAGCACTGATGCCATTGGCTCCACACCATGCAGCTGGTATCAGCAAACCGAGCAGCAGGGCAGTATGTTTTAAATGAAAGTAATTTTGCATAACGATTACGGTTTAAAGTTTCGCTGACAAAACTACGACATTAAAACAACAGCAAGTTAGAAAAATCGAATTCGATTTTTTCGGTTTTTTTCTTAATAACTTGATTTTCAGTTTGCCATTAAACTATGAAGGGTGACGGCAACACGATCTTCAGAACCTAAAACCTTCTTCAGACGCTTTTCGCGGTCCCAAATCGTACTGAGGGAATGCTGAAGCATGACCGCAATCTGCATATTGTCTAAACCTAAAAGGCAAAGATAACAATACATAAAATCTTTTTCCTTTAACTCGGGATGTTGTTGCCCCAACATCTCAATCAAAGAGGCGTAATGAGCAAAAGCAGCACTCTTCAATTCTGCCTTTTGAGCGTCAGTAAGGGCGATGCTGGCATAGGCAGAGGGGGAAACTGTGGACTTAATGACATTTTTCCCGTCATTGCAGACAGAAATTATTAGCTGGCAAATGGGTTCTTCCTCATATGTGTTAGCTTTGGGCTGTTTCAGGTTAAAGACCGGCTTCTCATTGTGTTTCAATTGTTCTTTTTGGGCTCTATTGCTTTGCTTGAATCTTCCTGCCAAAGCTGCCTGTTGTATCTTGTGGGCCTGGCGTTCGGCTTCAATTTGTTCTTCGAGATGTTGTTTATGTTGTTTGTGGAAATAATACAATAAAACAAAGATGATGATGGTGATGAGGAACCATCCTACAACAACCGCTATGGAATGGTTGCGATGCCGCTGCATTTCTTTTTTTTGTTCCCTTTCCTGTTGAGCCAGTCCGAACGCCTTGTTTAGTTCAGTCAGTTGCGATTTTATGGTACTTTGATTCTCTTCCACATTGGCGTAAGGAACCAAAAAGTCCGCAAATTTATGCGCTTCAGTGTATTTGCCTTGAGACTTGCATATTTCCACCAACCATTCTGCCGCTTGTTTCTTAAAGCCTACGACCGAGGTCGTTTGGAATACCCTGTTCAAATAAACCCAAGCGGAATCGTATTCATGTTCATGATAGTATATTTCACCTATGTTTATAAAACGAGTTTGGCTTTCTCTATCGCTGTCCGAACTCAAAAGCAATTGATGCAGCTTGTTTATTGTAGTTTCAGCTTGGCATGTTCCTTTCTTGTATTCCAAACAAATCAAATGTCCAACGATGTCCTTATACGTTAGTGAAATTGTGTCGTCTAATATATTTATTGCATTTTGGTAATAACAAGTTGCACTGTCAAATTGCTCCATTATGTCAAATTGTGAGCCTATTTCATTCAAAACCCACGCTTGATGCCAAAAGGGTGTTTCTTGTTTTTGATAATATTCCAATGCTTTTTTCCCGAAGTATACGGATTGCTCATGAAGATAAAAGTCAGAAAATAGACTTGATAGATGTGTATAAGTTAAAGCTATGAATTTCGTTTTCTGTGCTGCCAATTCCTTTTCACTCACATATTCTTCCATCATCTCCAACGTAGTCAGGTATTCCTTGCAGGCCTCCACTGCACTGCCGTTTTCGTAATAACCTACGCCATTAATATAATGGGATCGGGCGGTGAGGAAGGTGGTGGCAGAGGGATTTTTTTTAATTCTCCATCCCCTTTTTAAAGGGGGAGTCTGGCCCACTAGGCTGTCAAAATACGCCACGGTCCGCTGCAATTCCTCACGGTTGGTTTGTTCGTAATCGTTCTTGTATAGCAATTCTGCGAAAAGGAGGTTGGCATAATGACGGTTGTATTCTGTTGCGCTGCAGGTGTCGAAACAAGTCAACAGACACGTCAACGCGCTGTCGGGCTGCCGCCACATCAGGCTGTCGATGGCGGCCAGTTCGGGCGACGATGCATAGGGCAGAGACGTGCCATGGCGCGTCTCGCTGTGTGAGGTGCATGCTGCCAGAAGCAACACCATCAGTCCACCTATCAGCCCCAAACGTTTCATGCCTGCAAAGATAAAAAATAAACCGTTCCAAAGGGGGTGAGGCACAAAAAAAAGAGGACTTTTCAGCCCTCTTTTCTGTTGGTTTTGTGTGAATGTCGCTTATTTGGCATCGTGTTGGCACTGATGGCCTTCGCCTTCGCCTTTGCAGCAGCCCTTTTCACCTTCGCAGCCACCGAGGCGCTTCATAACGAGGTCCTTCTGCTCGTCGACGGTCATGTTGGCGAAATTCTCCCATGCGGCCTTCATCTCAGCGCACTTCTTTTCGCACTCAGCCTTGGCTTCTTCAGTCATTTCGGCCATCTCTTTGGTGCAGCCTTCGCCAGCGGCTTTCATTTCTTCCATCTTGGCGTCCATTTCAGCAAACATGGCGCAAGCCTTCTTGTTAAGCTCGGCCTTGGCCTCGTCGGTCATCTCGTCCCACTTGGCATACTCTTCCTTCAGAGCGTGCATGGGGCAATCGTGCTTTTCTTCGACGACTTCTGTCTTTTCCTCTTGAACGGGCTCAGCGGTCTGTTCGGGTTGCTTAGGCGTGTTGTTGCAGGCCACCATAAAGAGGCTGGCCAGTCCGAGTGTAAGAACTAATTTCTTCATTTTTAATGAGTTTTAGATGTTGTTTAAAGTTGTTTCCTGATTTTGAGCGCGCAAAAGTACAAATTATTTCAATAGAGTATAAAAATTTGTGTTTTTTGGTAAAAAAATCTTTTTTATAATAAGGTTGTTTATTTGTCGGGGAATGCCTAATTTTGCGGTCACGTTTTTTGCAGTTGTGTTTTTGGCTGCAAAAGGAGTAAACAATGTATAATCAACTAATTATAAATTCATACTAAATTCAAAGAAATGGCAGAAAAAAAGTTTTTGACATGCGACGGTAACCAGGCTGCGGCCCATGTTGCCTACATGTTCAGTGAAGTGGCCGCCATTTATCCTATCACTCCGTCGTCGCCGATGGCCGAGTATATCGATGAATGGGCCGCTAAAGGTCAGAAGAACATCTTTGGCGAGACCGTCAAAGTGGTTGAGATGCAATCCGAAGCCGGTGCAGCCGGTGCCGTCCACGGCTCGCTGCAGGCTGGCGCCCTCACCACCACCTACACCGCCTCGCAAGGTCTCTTGCTGATGATTCCCAATATGTACAAGATCGCCGGTGAATTGCTTCCTGGCGTGTTCCACGTCTCGGCCCGCGCCCTCGCCGCCCAGGCCCTGTCCATCTTCGGCGACCACGCCGACGTGATGGCCTGCCGTCAGACGGGCTTCGCCATGCTGGCCACCAGCAGCGTCCAAGAGATCATGGACCTCGCCCCTGTGGCACACCTCGCCGCCATCGAAGGCCGCGTGCCGTTTGTGCACTTCTTCGACGGCTTCCGCACCTCTCACGAAATCCAGAAGGTCGAGGCTGCCGACATGGAGAAACTCCGTAAGCTCGTCAACCAAAAGGCCCTCAAGGAATACCGCGAACGCGCCCTCAATCCTGAGCACCCCGTAACCCGTGGTACTGCCCAGAACCCCGACATCTACTTCCAGACCCGTGAGTTGCAGAACAAGTACTACGACGCTCTGCCCGACATCGTGGCCAAGTACATGAAGCAGATGAGCCGCATCACTGGCCGTCAATATGCTCCGTTCGTTTACTACGGCGCTCCCGATGCCACCGACATCATCATCGCCATGGGCTCCATCAACGACGTCATCAAGACCGTCATCGACAAGGAGAACAAGGCTGGCAAGAAGCTCGGTCTCGTCACCGTGCACCTCTATCGTCCCTTCAGCGTGAAGTACCTCATGGAAGCCCTGCCGAAGAGCCTGATGGAGCACGTGAAGCGCATCTGCGTCCTCGACCGCACCAAGGAACCCGGCGCCAACGGCGACCCGCTCTACCTCGATGTGGTGGAAGCCTTCAAGGACTGCCCCTACAAGCCTTTGATTATCGGTGGCCGTTACGGTCTGTCATCAAAGGACACCACTCCGGCTCAGGTGCTTGCCGTCTACAAGAACCTCGCTGCCGACAAACCGATGAACCAGTTCACCGTGGGTATCAAGGACGATGTCACGCACCGTTCGCTCAAGGTCGGTAAGGAAATCTCCATCCTGCCGAAGGGCACGTTCGAAGCCAAGTTCTACGGCCTCGGCGCTGACGGTACCGTGGGTGCCAACAAGAACTCCATCAAGATCATCGGTGACAACACCAACAAGTACAGCCAAGCCTATTTCGACTACGACTCCAAGAAGTCAGGCGGTTACACCTGCTCGCACCTGCGTTTCGGTGACCAGCCCATCCTGGCTCCTTACCTCGTTGGCACGCCCGACTTCGTGGCTGTCCACGTCCCGAGCTACCTCCGCAAGTATGACTGCCTCCGCGGCTTGAAGAAGAACGGCACGTTCCTCTACAACTCGCCTTGGAGCGTTGAAGAGACCAAGAAGCATCTTCCTGACTATGTGAAGAAGTATCTGGCCCTCAATAATATTAATATGTATATCATCGACGCCACGAAGATCGCCGCTGAGATTGGTCTGGGCAACCGCACCAACACCATCCTCCAGAGCGCCTTCTTCAAGATTTCGGGCGTCATTCCTTACGACCTCGCCGTTGAGCAGATGAAGAAGTTCATCGTGAAGAGCTACGGCAAGAAGGGTGAGGATATCGTCAACATGAACTACGCTGCCGTTGACCGCGGTGGCGAGATCACCAAGGTTGAGATCCCCGCTGAATGGGCCAAACTCGACTGCACCACCGACTTCGTCTTCGAGCACAACGATGCCGATCCCGAGTTTATTAATAAGGTGATGCGCCCGATGGTCGCCCAGTGTGGTAACGACCTGCCCGTGAGCGCCTTCAAGGACATCGTCGACGGTACCTTCCCGGCTGGCACCACCGCTTACGAGAAGCGTGGCGTCGCCACCGTCGTTCCCGAGTGGAATCCTGCCAACTGTATCCAGTGCAACCAGTGCTCGCTGGTGTGCCCGCACGCTGCCATCCGTCCTGTCGTCATGACTGACGCTGAGCTGAAGAAGGCTCCTAAGGGTATGGCCACTGCCGACATGAAGATGCCGAAGGAGATGGCTGGCATGCACTTCCGCATGCAAGTCTCCGTCTTGGACTGCACCGGTTGCGGCAACTGCGCCGATGTGTGCCCCGCCAAGGAGAAGGCTCTGGTGATGAAACCGCTCGAAAGCCAACTCGACGAAGCCAAGAACTGGGAGTACGGTCAGAAGAAGGTCACCTACAAGGACGAACTCATCGACAAGTTCGCCAACGTGAAGAACAGCCAGTTTGCACAGCCGCTGTTCGAGTTCTCGGGTGCCTGCGCCGGTTGCGGCGAGACGCCTTACATCAAGACCATCACCCAACTCTTTGGTGAGAGCATGATGGTGGCCAACGCTACAGGTTGCTCGTCCATCTATGGCGGTTCCGCTCCTGCAACGCCTTACTGCAAGAACTACCGCAGTGGCAAGGGTGTGGCATGGGCCAACTCCCTGTTTGAGGACAACGCCGAGTACGGTCTCGGTATGGCCACGGGTGCCCGCAAGATCCGCGAAGGCCTCCGCAAGAAGGCTGAAGAGCTGGTCAACACCACCGTGTTCGACTGGATGAAGGAAGCCACGCAGAAGTGGTTAGACACCTACAACGACACGGTCGCCAACCGCAAGGCTACTGACGAATTCGTTGCCGCCCTCGAAAAGGCCATTATGCCTATCGATGCTTGCATCGACTTCTGGAACGGACAGGGCAAGGAACTCTATGGTGCCGAAGTGGCAGCCCAGAAGCTGCAAGAAGCCAAGGATGCCAAGGCCGCTGGTAGCAAGATTTGCCCCTGCCACGGCTGCGCTCTCGAGCAAGAACTGTTGGACAACAAGGACTTCCTCGCCAAGAAGAGCCAGTGGATCTTCGGTGGTGACGGTTGGGCCTACGACATCGGTTTCGGTGGCCTCGACCACGTGTTGGCCAGCGGCGAAGACGTCAACGTCCTCGTCCTCGACACCGAGGTTTACTCGAACACGGGTGGTCAGAGCTCCAAGGCTACGCCTGCCGGTGCCGTCGCCAAGTTTGCTGCCTCTGGTAAGAAGGTGCGCAAGAAAGACCTCGGCATGATTGCCAAGAGCTACGGTTACGTCTATGTCGCTCAGGTGGCTATGGGTGCTTCACAAGCCCAGTATTTCAAGGCCATCAAGGAAGCTGAGGCTTATCCGGGACCGTCGCTGATCATCTGCTACGCCCCGTGCATCAACCACGGCATCAAGATCGGTATGGGTCACTCACAGATGGAAGAGAAGCTCGCCGTCGACTGCGGTTACTGGCACCTCTGGCGCTTCAACCCCGCCGAGGAAGAGGAAGGCAAGAACGGCTTCCACTTGGATTCGAAGGAACCCAACTGGGCCGACTTCCAGAAGTTCATCATGGGTGAGGTGCGTTACAACTCGCTCGTGAAGACCTTCCCCGAGGAGGCCAAGGAGCTGTTCGCCAAGACCGAACAATTCGCCAAGCTGAGATACGAAGGGTATAAGAAGCTGAGCGAAGGGAAGTGATTTTTCCTTGATTAAAATTTTGTAGAGCCGTTGCGTGCAGCGGCTCTACTTTTTTATCCTCACGCAATAAAAACATCGCAAACGGCGTTATTCTGCTACTAACCTTAAATTCATCAATTATGAACAGATTCCAAAATTTTTTAGTCGCGATGCTTGTGACAGCATTTTTCAGTGGATGCACAAAAGAAAAGACGAACACCACGGTTTTTATTCACGATGATAGCGGTTCGGCTCGTTTTTCCAAATCTCTCGTCATTTATGATGCCGGTAGGCAAAACTCAGCTCGGATCTTGGTCGGGTCAAACGATTCTGTCTATTTGAAGAAGTGGACGGAGCAAAACTTCGAACTGATACCTGTCAAGTATGGCGAAAGCACTAAGGCTGTGTTGGATGCACGTTTCCAATCGACAAATCCAAGTGTGGCGAAGTCTGGCGATGATTATAAAGAAAACGACACTCCAGGCTTGCAACTTTATACGAAATTTGAGAGCCAAACTTTGCAGAATGATGTGGAAAAAGTGGTGCTTTACGAGAAACTCCCCGATATGGGCGAAAATGCACGGACTTATCTGACGCATTATTCCAAAACGTTGATGGAAGGCGACTCAATTACTTGTTTTGTTTATGGCGTAAATCCTAATGAATCAGGTTATTATGGATTGGAAATGAGAGCGTCTGAAAACTCCGAATGGTCGACAGTGGTTTCTGAATGGAAACAAGTGGAGTATGGCAAATCTTACGTTTATGGCTTGCGAAATGCCTATCAGATGAAGGCACGTAGAAAAGTCTCAGGCAATACGGAATCCGCGATTGTTTTGTTTGATTAAGGATTAGTTGTTACTTTGCGGCTGCCACAATGTGACGGCCCTACAGCCCAAGGGTGAATTTGTCCCGTTGAGCTGTAGGGCTGTCGTACCACGGCAGCCGCAATCATGAAAATTGAATAATTGTTTTCCGCCAAATTGTTTTGCCAAGGAAAATCAATATCTTTGCAGAAAATTGAACGTCAATGCCATACAATTTGCCACAACGAAAATCGCCGCGTGCCACATGGCACGATTACAATGGCGGAAGGTATTTCGTGACCTTTTGCACGAAAAACCATGATTTGTATTTTGGCGATGTGGTTGATGGTAAAATGGAATTGTCGGAAATTGGGGATTATGCGCTGCATTGCATAGATAAAATCCCAGAAATCAATGATAATGTCGCGGTTCCAGAATTTGTGGTGATGCCGAATCACGTTCACATGATTGTTATTATTGACAATCCAATTGAATGGCCAGATGATAAACAATTGTCGCAATTCGACCAGCGGCTGCCCCAATGGGACAGCCCTACAAACCCCATGGGAAACGACAATCCCGATGATGGGCTTGTAGGGCTGCCGTACCACGACAGCCGCATAGGAAATGATGACGATTATCGGCTGCCGCAATGCGACAGCCCTACAGCCCAAAACGGAAACATGATGCATGATTCCGGGCCTGTAGGGCTGTCGTATCACGGCAGCCGCAATCAGGGCAGCCGCTGTGACGAACCAATCATAGATGATTCCCAAATAGACAAAAATGAAGAAATGCAACGCCGTTCCAATTGTTGCGGGCGGTTGTCGCGAATCATTGGGCAATACAAATCCGCTGTCACCAAATATGCCAATGAACACGATATTTCATTTGCATGGCAACCGCGTTTCCATGACCATATCATTCGGAATTGGACGGAAATGAACCATATTGTCCAATATATCCAACATAATCCTATGAAATGGGAATTGGATTGGTTTTATAAAAAACGGTGATTTTTGTTTTGCGGCTGCCACGGTGTGACAGCCCTACAGCCCCAAACGGAAACACGATGTATGATTTCTGGGCTGTAGGGCTGTCGTATTACGGCAGCCGCATAAAACGGCATCTGCAATTCTAGAAAAACAAAAAAGAGGATGACTTGGTCATCCTCTTTATCATTTGTTCAGCTGTTTTCTTTATTCTGCTGGTGCTTCAGCGGGAGCCTCAGCGGGAGCCTCGCTAGCTGGCATTGTCGTTGTGGCAGCAGGAACCTCCGTCGAAGGAAGGGCGGGAATGATGTTCTCAAGTTCGCTCTTGGGAGCACCTTCTTTGGAGTTCTTGGGGAGGGTGATGCTCGAAATGAGGCAAAGCAACACCAAGATGGCACCCAATGTCCATGTGGCTTTTTCAAGGAAATCGCTCGTCTGACGAACGCCCATCATCTGGTTGGCACCACCGAAGTTGGAAACCAAACCGCCACCTTTTGAGTTCTGAACCAGAACGATCAATCCTAATAACACACTGACAATCAGGATTAAAATTACTACTAATGTGTACATGTTTATTGATTTAATGTTTGACTTTCTTGAGCTCTTCAATTTGGGCTGCAAAATAACGACTTTTTTCTGGATATTTCAAGCTTAATTTTTCATAAATTGAAATTGCTTTGTCAATATAGCCCTGTTTCTCATATATTTTGGCCAAAGTTTCGCTCACGATGTTCTCCTGGTCGATGATGCTGTTTTGCGCCACTGAGATGGGGTTGTAGAATTCTGCTTTGGGTCGTGAAATACTTGGGTTTTCGAGTATAAACTTATCTATCAATTCTTTACGAGATAGCTTCTTTGGTTTTGGCTGCTCGGTCTCTTTACGATGTTTCTCGTCTTCGATTTCTTTCAGTCGATTGGCGATGATGGCTTTCAACTCGTCCAACGACTTGCGTTTTTCTTCCAGTAAGGCCATCTCGGCAGAAAGCTCTTCCTGACTTCCGCTAAGGTCAATTTCAGGGATGATGAATACCTTTTCGCGGATGATATTGCTGTTATCTTTTTGGGCCTCAATGGACTCAGTGTTGGAAGGGACATTGTCAATAGGAGCAAATTCGTCGGGCAAGGCGGGAATTTCGGGTTCGCTTTCAAAACGGTGTCGGGCAATTATGGTGAACAGACGCAGCTTGTCGCGGTTGGGTACAAGGGCCGCCGTGTGCTTCAGTTGGCTATCGTAGCGCTCGTTATGGGTGTTTTGGTATGCGATGGTCAATAGAGCCTGTCCTATGGCAAAGTATGGATAGTCTGCCACTAGTTGTTCCATCTCTTTCACAGCCTCGCCTTTCAGTAGCTCAGGCTGCGTCATAAATCCTATCAATTGCTTGCTGTCCATAAAGTTCAAGGCCCCTGATTTTGCCGAAGGGCCGTTCTTGTTTTTTTACCAGTTCACTAATGCCTTGTTAAAGATATCTTCTACCAATTGATCTATTATCGTAGCTGTCAGCGACTCCTGAACTGAGTTCAGATCTTGGTTGCTGGGGTAGTCTTCGTATCGCGAAAAGCTGCTCTCAAAATCTTTGGTCTCGTCAATGCGGTTGCTAAAGCGTACTGTCACTGTGACTGTCAGCCGGTTCATAGCGGCAGTTTGTCCCGAAGTGATAGCGACAGGAGTGGTTTTGTAATCAGTAATTTCGCCTTCAAAGGCAAGGTCGCCGCCTGTTTCTACCATATCCAACGTGGTTTGGTTGGTCATAACATCACGTAAAGCATTGGTGAAGTTGTTGCTTAGCATCGGGTTGACAAGTTGGGCGTGGTTAGGGAAATAGTCCACGGAAACGGTCTTGGCTTCAGCAGGTATCGACGCTCCAGAGAAGGAGTAGATGCCACAGCCTTGACAAACGAACGACAAAGCTATTATGAAAATTGCTGTTTTTGCCCTAGTTTTCATAGGTTGATACCATATTCGTTAATTTTGCGATACAAGGTGCGTTCACTGATGCCTAAGGCCTTGGCAGCATCCTTGCGCTTGCCTCGATGGGCTTCCAAAGCCTTAATAATCATTTCTTTCTCGTGATGCTCAAGGGAAAGCGTTTCGGGCAACCCTGTCGCCGCATTTGTCGAAACGGCCCCATAGTGTGTCTCTTCAGCAGGTACGAATTCCGTAAACTCCTGTTCACTGACCTCTTGTTCATTCTGGTTTACACGAGTCACTACGGTGTCACCAATTTGAGTCACAGGATTGGTTTGAACATAACTTTGTTCCATCGGATGTCCCCCGGTCAAATTGTTGACTTGTGCACGCAATTCGGCGATGTCTTTTTTCATATCGAAAAGTACGCGATAGAGAAGGTCACGCTCACTGACGCTGTCCATCGAATCATCGTGTGGTAGCAAAATGGGCAGGGAACTTTGTACTTTGTTGGGCAGGTATTTGGCCAAACTTTCTGCAGTGATGTTGCGCTCGGTCTCCATAATGGAAATCTGTTCGGTGATGTTTTTCAGCTGGCGCACATTGCCATCCCAGCGGTAGTTCTCCATCATCTTCATCGCATCAGGTGTCAGCGTGATGGCAGGGATGTGGTTGCGTTCGGCGAAGTCGGCGGCAAACTTGCGGAACAAAAGCGGAATGTCAACCTTTCTTTCGCGTAAGGCTGGAATATGAATCGGAATGGTGTTCAACCTGTAATATAAGTCCTCGCGGAAACGGCCTTTCTCGATAGCCAAGGGCAGATCCACATTGGTGGCGGCCACAATTCTGACGTTGGTCTTCATCACCTTGGAGCCACCCACTCGGATGAACTCGCCATTTTCGAGCACACGCAACAATCTTGCTTGTGTGGAAAGGGGCAGTTCACCCACCTCGTCCAAAAACAGTGTGCCTTTGTCGGCAATCTCGAAATAACCTTTGCGTTCGCCGACGGCGCCTGTAAAAGCGCCTTTTTCATGACCGAATAGTTCCGAATCAATGGTACCTTCAGGAATAGCACCACAGTTTACGGCAAAATACTGCCCATGCTTACGTGCGCTGTTTTGGTGGATAATCTTAGGGAATACGTCCTTACCTGTGCCACTTTCGCCCGTGATGAGCACGGTGAGGTCAGTGGAGGCCACCTGTGCTGCAATGCCGATGGCGCGGTCCAATTCAGGGTCGGTGCCAATGATGCCGAAGGTCCGTTTTATTGCTTGTACGTCCATTCTTATTTGTTGTCTTTTGTTGTTGCTTGTCGTCATTGCAAGGAGGAACGACGAAGCAATCCAGGTGGTAAGTTTTATTATCTGGACTGCTTCTTTCCTCGCAGTGACGCAAAGCGTGTCTATCTAAGCACTGCACCAAGTTGCTGTTCCATCGCGCCCTGAATCTTCCCCATTGTCTTCTCGATTACCTTGTCGGTGAGGGTGGTAGTGGGTGACATCAGCACGAAACTCATGGCATACTGTTTCTTGCCTGCCGGGATCTTCTCGCCTTCGTAGACGTCAAAGAGGCTCATCGACTGCAGAATCTTGTTCTCGGCGGCTATGGCGACTTTCTTGACTTCGTCGAAGGTGACATTCTTGTCGAAAATCATGGCGAGGTCGCGGCGCACAGCAGGGAACTTCGAAAGCGGCTCGAAGTGCACTTCTTTGGCCTTGGCCAGGCATTGCATCATCAAAGTCCAGTTGAAGGTGGCGTAGTAGACGTCCTTCTTCAGGTCGAAGTGTTTCAAGGTCTTCTTGCTGAGCTTGCCGAGGGTGACAATCTCCTTGCTATCAACGCAATAGGTGGTTGCGTAGTCAAAATGCTGCAGGTTGGTTTCCTTGGCTTCCAAGGCCTTGAAGTCGAACTTGAAGTGGTTGAGCACGCCCATGACGTATTCCTTCAGGTCGAAGTAGTCGAGGGCCTTGCTCGGGGCGTTCCACAACTCGGCTTGTTTGTTGCCGGTGAGGAAGAGGTCGAGGCAGGTGTGCTCGTTATAGGGCTTGAGCGGCTTGGTCTCGTCGCCGACTTTGTTTGCATCGAAGAAATACACACTGCCGAACTCGAAGAACTTCATGTCGCTGACCTTGCGGTTTTGGTTGAAGGCGATGCTCTCCAATCCGCCCCACATCAGGGTCTGGCGCATCACGTTGAGGTCGCTGCTGAGCGGGTTCAAAATCTTCACGTTTTGGGCAGGGTCGAAGGCAGGGAAGGCCTCGCTGTAGGCGGCTTTGGTGAGCGAGTTGTTCATAATCTCGTAGAAGCCGTTGGCGACGAGCATATCGCTGATCTTCTGCTGCATCTTGTCGGCATCGGGCTTGGTGGCACGGCTGATGGAGGCGTGGATGCGGCTCGGGATTTCGATGTTGTCGTAGCCGTAGATGCGGAGGATTTCCTCGACCACATCGGCGGGACGGGTCACGTCGACTTTGCTGGTGTGCACGTCGACGACCACGTGCTTGTCGTCTTGCTCAACGACTTGGCACTCAAGGCTCTTCAGTATGTTGACGGCTTGGGTCGGGTCGATGACCTTGCCAGCCAGTTTGTTCAGGTAGTCGAACTTCAAGTCCACACGGGCAGGAGCAAAGTCACCGTTCTTCACGTCCTTGATTTCGGAAGAAATCGTTCCGCCAGCCAATTCCTTTATTAATAAGGCGGCGCGCTTCAGGGCGAAGAGGGTGATGTTGGGGTCGGCACCACGCTCGTAGCGGAACGAGGCGTCGGTTTGCAGGCCGTGGAACTTGGAGGTCTTACGGATACTGGTGGGGTTGAAGTAGGCACTCTCGAGGAAGACGTTGGTGGTCTCCATAGTCACGCCGGATTTCTGTCCACCAAACACACCCGCGATGCACATGGGCTCTTCGACATTGCAAATCATCAGGTTGCGGCTGTTGAGTTTGCGTTCCACGCCATCGAGGGTGACGAAAGGTGTGCCTTCGGGCATACATTTCACCACGACTTTCTTGCCCGTGATTTTGTCGGCATCGAAGGCGTGCATAGGCTGGCCGACTTCCATCAGCACATAGTTGGTGATGTCGACGATGTTGTTGATGCTGCGGATGCCGACGGCGGCGAGGCGGTTCTTCAGCCAGGTTGGCGACTCGCCGACTTTCACACCGCTGACGGTCACGCCCGAGTAGCGTGGGCAGGCCTGGGAGTCTTCAACGACCACGTCGATGTCGAGGTTATGGTTTTCCACCTTGAAGTCGTCCACTGAGGGACGGATGAGGTGGTATTTTGTGGTGTTCTCGCGCTGGTTGAGGGCGGCCACGAGGTCGCGGGCCGAGCCGATGTGCGAGGTGGCGTCGCTGCGGTTGGCGGTGAGGCCGATTTCGATGGTATAGTCCTCTTCCACAGGGAAATAGAACGAGGCGGGTTTGCCCACTTCGTAGTCATCGGGTAGCACCATAATGCCTTCGTGCGAGGTGCCGAGTTGCAGTTCATCTTCGGCGCAAATCATGCCTTCCGAGACCTCGCCACGGATCTTGCCCTTCTTGATGGTGATGTGTTCGTCGCCAATCCAGAGTTCGGTATTGATGGTGGCCACAAGCACTTTCTGGCCTGCTGCCACGTTGGGCGCGCCGCACACGATGTGTAGCGGCTCCTCACCGCCGACATCGACGGTGGTGATGTGCATGTGGTCGGAATTGGGGTGGTCGATGCAAGTGAGCACCTTGCCCACGACGACGCCACGCAAGGCACCTTTCACCGACTCAAAACGCTCGAGGTCTTCCACTTCAAGGCCCGTGGAGGTCAATAGTTCGCTGACTTTCTCGGCCGGGTAATCGCAGTTGACGTATTGTTTCAACCAGTTATAAGAGATCTTCATTTTATTTGTATTTGTTTAATTTTCAATTCATTGTCGCAAACTGCGTCCCGCAGTTTGCCTAAATTTCGCTTTTTCGAAACGGCAAAAATACAAAAAACTGACAAAATGTCACGCGGTTTTTTGAAATCATAGTAAGAATTTGAAAACTGCGGATTTTTTTCCGCGATTTTTCAAAATTTGCGGAATTATTTCTCGATTTTTATATGTATTTGAAAATAATCATAGAATTTTCATGAAAAAATATCATATCCGATAAATGTATGTAACTTTGTCAACTTTAAAACAGAATCATGGGTGTTTTCTTTACCAAAAAACGGACTATAATAATAGCTTTGTTGGTCGTCATCATCGTTCTTGGTTATTACTATGTCAACAAAAGGCTTGATGGCATCAATGACGACGACACCGTAATGGCTTATCGGAGCCAGTCAAACGCCTTGTTGGGCAACGCCGAGTGGCTTTCGTTTGACATGCAATGGGAACAGTATTCTCAAGGAGATCTTCTTTGGACAATGACCCATCATGTCATACTACACTATGGCCACAATCAAGATATGGTTTTTGTTGACGACCATTCCATTACGAATATTTCAAGATAACGAAATCATCGGCTGATATTATTGATGAAGGCGAAAACAAGATTATAACCTATAAAAGAAAGTTTGGTGGCCAATACACAGACATGGGCATGTTTCAACATCTAGGAAATTACATCGTGTATCTATGGTATTATATGATGCCATTTCGCAATCGTTTTGTCTTGCCATCTACTTTTAATTTAAAAGAGTATACGGATTTGTGTAATGGAACGGATAGCCTCAGAGAATATTTTGGACATGGCGGAAAAGGATATGTTACTATCAATTCGACCAGAAAAGAAGTGATGCATGAGATTTATTCATACGTCAATAACAACACCAATGTTTTGGATAGCATACGCATTAATCACATCGTTGATAATGAAATAAGTAGCCAACGTATTATTAGAATCAGCAACTTGCGCTTCGATAACCGGCAGCAACATGTAGATTCATTATTCAACTTGGATAGTCCAAAGTATGCAAAATTCAGTCATCACGATGATAAGAATCCAGAAAATCCGTGGACTGAAAATCATGGAATTAACGACAAAGTCTTGCAATTCCCTTTGGTGAACCTTGATGGAGATACTACGACTTTGGCAGAAAACAAAGGATGGGTTTTGCTCAATGTGTGGACGATTAATTGCGGCCCGTGCATCGAAAACCTACAAAACTACGGGCATGAGAAAGATTCTTTGGGCTATCGCGTTTTAGAGCATGAAGGAATCAAAATTATGGCTGTCAACCAGTCGTCGGACAATATGGAACTCATTAGGAGTATAGGTGAAAAGACAGGAACCGCCGTCTTATGTACTCAGGCAAAGGGTTGTCTGGTGTGATAGAACTTCGATATTTTGGCTATTATTACCTCATCTCGCCCGACAAGCAAATTGCTTATGAATCGGACCATTTAGGCGACTACTCCGAACTCCTCGAGGCTAAGGCAAACTACGATAAGCAGAAGTGGAAATATGGCCCGCCATTCTTTGTTCCTTTCGGTATGTAATGATGTACATCGTTTTAGAGTGGTGTATTCGTTGTCGAATCTGCCTAACCTTTGGGACGATGATGTGACCTTCACTTTGCTACATACCAACTTCGTCGTGCCTTTCCTGCTGTTCTTCTTTGCCTTCATGTACAAAGTGGTCGCAGATGCGGTGGAGGAAAACAATTTAACCGTCTGATTATGTCACAAAACCTACAAAACTTGCAAAGCTTTTTTCTTGGTGTAGGGAAGCCTGCCAACCGGCTGGCTTCCGGCGGCGCACGGTTGTGCAGTCGCCACTTCAGTTATTTGAAGTTTTTCTTTGTTTTGATGGTTTTGTGATAAAAACGACCGACTATGATTATCCTAAACTTAGACGTAATGTTGGCCGAACGCATCGGCCTCACCCAAGCCAACCTCTCCAGATTGAAGACAGGCAAGGCCAAGGCCATCCGCCTCAGCACCTTGGATGCCATCTGCCGTGAACTGGATTGCACGCAGGGGGGTATTCTGGAGTATAGAGCCGATGAGGATTAGAATGATTGCTAAAAGAAGATAGGAGTAATGGGAAATGCTCAAAACAGATTGGAATGTGTGCCTGTGTTGGGCATCAGTTGGGTAAGTCGGGTGTCGTTTTGCTCCCAAATGAGTAGCATTCAAAAGAAAAAAAGCTAAATAATTAGTTTCCGAACAAGTTTTGCCGTTGGTTCGAAAAAATGCGTTATCTTTGCACCCAAATATATTAATAAGAATGGCAGAGAATAACTATTCAACCGACTACACCGACCTCCGTCTGCTCCATACTTCCCGATATGGGAACAGCCGTGTCTTTACCGCCAATTTTCATGGCAAGAAAGTCATTGTCAAGACTTTGAAAGAAAAATTTGTCGGTAATGCAGCTTGCAGAGCCTCATTGAAGCAAGAGTTTGAAACTACCTCTATGCTTGACAACAAATATATCCGTAAAGCTTTGGATTTTGTTCAAATCGAAAATTTGGGCGATTGCATCATCTTCGAATTTGTTGATGGCAAATCGCTTGCCGAGCATGTCCGTGTGGGTACACTCTCCGAAAAACAGGTGAAAAGCATCCTTGCTGAGGTATGCGAAGGCTTGTATTATTTGCATCGTAATGGCATTGTTCATTGCAACTTGAATCCAGAGAATATTATGGTGGCCTCTAGCGACTGCCGCGCCAAAATCATTGATATCGGTGTGCCGGAGACCAGCCAGGAAGCCGACCGAGAACTCTTGATTAAGGAGATGGAGTTTGTCGCTCCCGAAATCATCAAGGGAGAGGACATCGACTCGCGTGCCGACATTTACTCATTAGGCAAGATTATGGAATTTATTGGCGAGCGCAATATCTCCAAACAGTTTCATGCCGCTGCCACGCATTGCACACAGTTCTCCAAAGAACAGCGTTTTGAAAACATCAACGATGTGCGTTCGGCCATTACCAAGGGCCATTCTTTTGTGAAGGTAATCATTCTTGTCGTTGTGGCAGCTGTTTTGGCAGGATTGGCTTTCATATATGTCCCGAAAATCAAGGCCAGTGTGGAAAAGGAAAGAGCGGAACGTTTGGAAGTTGACTTCGGTCGAGAAATGGAAAAGATGCAAGCGCAACTGCCCGAACTTTGCAAGAAATACGAGCTGAAGTCCCTCTCAGAATCCATCGCTGTCGACTGGTCGGAGGACAGCTTGAAATTGGTTGAAGAGTTGATGCATTATCTCGCTTTGGAGAACTATAAGGGCAAGGCACTTCAGGCTATTGACCAACAGCGTGCCGGGATTGAGAAAAGCCGTCAAGCCGATTTCGACAAGCTATTGCTCAGTGAGTTTAAAAACAGCAACGACAGCATCGCCGTAGTGTTGCGTTCCGCTTTGGTGGAGCCTACCGATGACATACTTCTCAATGAGGCCAGAAAATGGTACGGACAGCACCAATGATTTTCCCTTTAGCTTGAAATAATTGGGCCATATTAGAGTTATCATCTAAAACGACAACGAAAGTGCATAGAAAAACAAATATTATCGTGACGTTGGGCTGTGTGATGGCACTGCTTCTTCTAAGTGGCTGCTCAACCAAAAAGAACACGGTCACCCGCCGTATGTTCCATAACCTCACGAGTCATTACAACATATATTTCAATGGAGAAGCGAGCCTCAAAGACGGGGAGAAACAGCTACGTACGCAAGTCAAAGACGACTATTCAAAGGTGTTGTGCGTTTACAATTACGGTACCAAACAGAACGGAATGGGCTTGAACTCCGTAATGGATCGCGTGTTGGAGAAAACCTCCATTTGTGTGCAGAAGCACTCGATGAAGTTTGGCAATCGCGAACGCGTGAAATGGATTGACGATGCCTATCTCGTTATGGGCAAGGCGCATTTCTTTAAGCACGACTACATCCCTGCCAAACGCACCTTTGATTTTGTTGCGACGGAATTCAATTATGATGACATCGCTTATGTGGCCAATATGTGGCTCATCAAGACCTATATCCAAACCGAAGAGTATCCTAAGGCCATAGCTGCGATTGAGCAGCTGCTGGCCAAGACAGCCGGGCTGAGCAAACCACCCAAAGAATTGATGCGTAACGCCGATTTCACCATTGCCGACTATTATATCGCTACTAAGGACTACAACAACGCCGTCAAGTACCTGAAAAGTGGTATTCTGCTCAACAACGACCGTGACTTGCGTACCCGTGCTATGTTTATTTTGGGTCAAATCTATATGCACCAAGGTGACTCGGAGCGTGCCACTGCCCAATTCAAGAAGGTCATCAAGCGTAATCCTGTGTATGAGATGGTCTTTGAATCGCGGATGAATATCGCCAAGGTGGGTACGGCAAGCAATGCAGCTGAACTCTATAAGATGATGAATAAGATGCTCCGCGACCCAAACAATGAGGACTACCGCGACCGTATTTATTACGCTATGGCAGAATTGGCACTTCGCGAAGGCGACCAAGAAAAGGCAATCAATTACCTGCGTAAGTCGGTGGCAGCCTACAAGGACAATCAAATCCAACGGATGCAATCGTCACTGAAGGTGGCCACGATGTTGTTTGAAGGCAACCGATATGAACTGGCACAAGCCTACTACGATACAGCTGTCACTAGTATGAATCGCGAATTTGAAGGCTACGACAGCATTATGAACATCTCTCAGACACTCAACGAACTAGTAATGTATGCTAGCGTCGTCCGCGATCAGGATAGTTTGTTGCATGTGGCGGCTATGGACTCGGTTTCAAGGAATATCCTAATTGATAAGATTATTGCCCAAGTCATTGAGCAGGAAGAAATGGAGCGTCAGCAACGTGAATACGAGGAACAGTTAGCATTGATGGGTAGTGCTACAGGTACAGGAAAAGAGGAAGAAACCTTGAAGTCGGAGCCGACAAACGCTGTTGGAGCCTCTTGGTATTTCTATAATCCAACCTCTGTTTCGAAAGGTATCACCGAGTTCACCCGAAAATGGGGTATGCGTAAGAACGAAGACAATTGGCGCATCAGCGACCAAAGGAGTTTGGCCGCTGCGTTGAGTGGTGATAGTGGTGACGATGAGGATTTGACCGAAGCCAAGAACAACAATCAGGACTCGATAAATGTCTCTTATACCAATCATGACAGAGGCTATTACCTCCAAGACCTGCCATTCACAATGGAACAAAAGGAAGTGTGCGATTCACTGATTGCCGACGGCCTCTATCATTTGGGCTTCCTTTATATGGACCGCTTGTCTGACATCCCACGCTCCATAGAGTCGTATGAGCAGCTCGACACGCGTTATCCTGGCAACGAGAAGGAACTCCCTACATGGTATGCACTTTACAAGATGCATAAAGACCTCAACCACGAGGAAGAATCGTTGGTCTATAAAGGCAAAATCTTCGATAAGTATCCCACTTCGAGCTATGCAGAGTTCATCAATGACCCGGCTTATTTTGAGAAGCTGCAAGCCCAGGAACGTGAAGCCTCGGATTTTTATTCCAAGACCTATGAAGCTTTTGAACAGGGCCAGTATTATCGTGTGAAGATGAACGCAGAGCGAGCTATGCAACTCTATGAATCTGACACGGCTTTTATGCCGCGTTTTGCTTTCCTCCATGCGGTTGCTGAAGGCCGTTTGGTTTCCATTGATACGATGGCTTTTGCCTTATACAATTTGGTGCGTACCTATCCAACCAGCAGCATCACACCTTATGCCAGGCGTGTTTTGGAAGATGTCAATGAGGAATATCATCTTGGCTTGGTATTGACAGAGATTAATAATGAGGAAAGCGGTGACAAGCCTGAAGTGAAAAAGGAAGCTCCTTATACCTACGAACCTAATGTTGAGCATTTTGTTATGATTGTTTGCGACTCGAAGACGGTCCGTGTTGACCCTTTGATGGTTCGTATCAGTGACTTCAATAAGAAAGAACATCGGACGCGTTCTTTCACTGTCAAGAATGTGATTCTCGATGACAATCGTTCCATTGTGACCATCGGAAACTTTGGGAACGAGCAACAAGCCTCCGACTATATCACCTCTATGTTCTTAACCGACTATGTCTTTGGTGGCATAGATAAGACAAAATATACAATCACGCCTATTTCTAACAAGAACTATCCTGTCTTCTATCAGTCGAAAGACTTGGAAGAATACAATACCTTTATCCAATCCAATAAAAAATAATGAGTTATGGCAATAATGGAATCACAAGTACGCAACCTCATTGGCAACGGCACCACCATTAAGGGTGACATTGAATCGAATGGCGATATCCGCATTGACGGCCATTTGATTGGCTCACTCAAGTCAAACGGTAAGGTCGTGATTGGCCAAACGGGTGTTATGGAAGGCGATCTCAACTGCAAACAAGCCGAAATATCAGGTGTGGTGAAAGGCAACATCACAACCGATGAATTGACTGCCCTGAAGTCGACCTCAAAGGTGGAAGTCGACCTGAATACAAAGCAGCTCCTCATCGAAGTCGGTGCCCAATTCACGGGCAAATGCGTTATGGGACAGCAGTCGACCGTGGCTATGCCTAAGCAAAAAATCGGTTGATGATGGATGAAATGCATAGAAAGCGTTTAGGCTACGAAGCCATTGAGCAGTACGATACGGAGCGATTGTCACAGCTTCAGGAGCACTATGCTGCCATTCTGGAATTATTGGGCGAAGATCCTCATCGTGAAGGTCTTCAAAAGACGCCTCTGCGCGTCGCCAAGTCGATGCAGTTCCTTACCCAAGGCTATGAAAAGGATCCAATGGAGATTCTGTTGTCAGCCCGTTTCAAGGAGGATTATCGTCAGATGGTAATTGTCAAAGACATTGAGGTGTATTCCTTGTGCGAGCATCATTTGATTCCGTTCATCGGCAAGGCGCATGTGGGTTATATTCCCAATGGCTATATTACAGGGCTGAGCAAGATCGCTCGTGTTGTGGAGGCATACTCGCGTCGTCTTCAGGTGCAGGAACGCTTGACAACCCAAATCAAGAATGCAATCAACGAGGCTTTGCATCCTTTAGGCGTGGCAGTCGTCATTGAGGCACGGCATTTGTGTATGTCGATGCGCGGTGTGCAGAAGCAGGGTGCAGTGACTACAACGAGCGATTTCATTGGTGCTTTCGAGCGTGAATCAACCCGCGAGGAGTTCTTTCAATTGATCGGATCGAATTTGCACTAGTCGCTTTGCGTCTTTGCGAGGAGGAATGGAGCCTGCCATGAACGCAGTGGGGTGGAAGCAATAGAGAGATGCGAAACATTCAACGAAGTTAATTCTGAATTTTAAATCTTTGAATTTTAAATATATAACAATCGAAAAATGATTAAAGCATATGTTTTTCCGGGCCAAGGTGCCCAATTTGTGGGAATGGGTAAGGATTTGTATGACAAATTCCCGAAAGCCAAGGATATGTTCAAAAAAGCAAACAGTATCCTGAAGTTCAAGATTACGGATATAATGTTTGAAGGTTCGGATGAGGATTTGCGCCAAACTAAGGTGACTCAGCCTGCTATTTTCCTGCATTCCGTTATTTTGGCATCTATGCTCGAAGATTTTGATCCCACAATGGTTGCTGGCCATTCATTAGGTGAATTCTCTGCGCTTGTTGCCAATAAGGTGTTGGGTTTTGAAGATGGTCTGCGCCTGGTGAGCAAGCGCGCCAAGGCTATGCAGCAGGCCTGCGAAGCCGAACCTGGTACAATGGCTGCCGTAATAGGTGCTGAGGATGCACTCATTGAGAGTATCTGTGCTTCCATTAAAGATGCTGTGGTGGTTCCTGCCAACTACAATTGCCCTGGCCAATTGGTCATTTCAGGATCGTTGGATGGCGTGGCTGCTGCCGCTGAGAAACTGAAAGAAGCTGGTGCCAAGCGTGTGGTGCCGTTGAGTGTGGGCGGCGCTTTCCATAGCCCACTGATGGAACCAGCCCGAGTTGAGCTTGCGGAGGCTATCAAGGGGACAACTTTCAACCAAGGCATCTGTCCGATATACCAGAATGTGACGGGTCAGTCGGTCAACGACCCAGAAATCATCAAGAAGAACCTCATTGCCCAGTTGACATCGCCCGTTATGTGGACTCAGACTATGAGCAACATACTTGCTACGGGTGTGCGTACTGTCGTTGAGGTGGGTCCTGGGACTGTGCTGCAAGGTTTGTTCCGTAAGATGGACAGAAATCTTGATTTATCGAGTGCAACAGTCTGAATAGGACACAAGACCCTAATGCACGAGGCATTCCAACTATGACTTGTGGCTATGACTATGACCGCTTTTACGATATGTCGAAGCGGTCATAGTCATAGTCAATGGATTTTCGTCAATATAGGTTCACTTCAACACATATTGGTTATTTAAAACAGGATAGTTACATATTTGTAGATTTGTTTGTCAAAATGGAAAACAATAGAATCCGCCCCGTCTGGGTTGCCATTCTTCTCCTCTCAGGCCTTCTTCTTGGCTTGTATATTAATAAAGGTGTAGACCAATCTCAGGTCAATGTTGAAGGCGGAAGCAAGTTCGACGAAGTGATGTGGTATGTGGGCAACGATTATGTGGAAGTACCTGATGCCCAAAAACTGCAAGACAAAGCCATTGCCGCTATGATGGAGGAACTTGACCCCCATAGTGCCTATGTCTCTTTGGACGAGTTCAACGAAATCAATGACCCTCTTTTAGGTAGCTTCGATGGAATCGGGGTGCAGTTCCGCTTGGAAAAAGACACTATCGCTGTCGTCAATGTCATTAAAGGCGGCCCTTCAGAGAAGGTGGGTATACTTGCTGGTGATCGAATTATCTATGTTGACGACACGCTTGTGGCCAGCAAAAAACTGACCAATGAAGATGTTATGCGCAAGTTGAAAGGTCCAAAGAACACCAAGGTTCGCGTGCAAGTGTTGCGTCGTGGAGTTGAGGGTATGCTTGACTATACCATTACTCGTGCCGCCATCCCAACATATAGTGTCGATGTTGCCTATATGCTCGATGCGGAAACGGGTTACTTGAAACTTAGCAAGTTTTCCGCCACTACTGTCAACGAGTTCAAAAACGGGATAAAAGATTTGAAAGCCCAAGGCATGAAACGGCTTATCTTCGACCTTCGTGGAAATACAGGAGGTTACTTGAAAGCTGCCGTCGACATCGCTGACGAGTTTCTGCCCAAAGGTAGTCTGATTGTTTACACCGAGGGCCGTAACCGTCCTCGTCAGTACATGAAAGCCAGCCGTCATGGCAGGTTGGAGGACATACCCGTGATGGTTCTCATTGACGGTGAGTCGGCAAGCGCGAGTGAGATTGTTGCAGGCGCCTTGCAGGACAATGACCGTGGCACTATCATCGGTCGCCGTTCTTTCGGCAAAGGTCTAGTGCAAGAACAGATTATGCTTAGTGACCAGTCAGCCATCCGTCTTACAGTGGCTCGTTATTATACACCCACAGGGCGTTGCATCCAAAAGCCCTACGATGGGGACCACGAGAAATACTTGCTAGAGTCATATGAACGCTACGAGAATGGCGAACTGTTCCATCCCGATAGCATCCATTTTGCGGATTCGCTGAAGTTCACCACACCTAAAGGAAAAACGGTCTATGGTGGAGGTGGCATTATGCCTGACATCTATGTGCCGCTTGTAGATGACAGCACTGAGTATTATTTCAATCGTATTGTCAATACAGGATTGCTTTATCAGTCTGCCTTTGACTATACCGACCGTCACCGTCAGCAATTGCAACGCTTCAAGTCGGTTGACGCTTTTGACAAACAGTTTGCAGTAACCGATGCTATGTTTGAAGCACTGGTGAAACTGGCAGAAGAGAAGGGTATCAAGGGCACTGAAGGGCAACAGCAGGTGGCACGCCGCAAGGCTGACATCCTGTTGAAAGCATACATTGCACGTAACCTCTTTGATGACGAGGGATTTTATCCGATTTATGCCCCGATGGACGAGGTGTTGCAGAGGGCATTGGAAGAATTCAGAGGCGAATGAAAAGATTCCCTTCGTGAATGGCGTATGATGTCTTTTCTACAGCTGCGGCAGGTAGCGTTTACGGATGGTATACGATACAAGCCGCAGCTGGTTAATGATATGTGCTGTCGCCATTCCTAAAGGGAATCTACAATGCTATTGAAAAACAAAAACCCCGCTGTCGGCGGGGTCTCTTTTGTGGAGCATAACGGAGTCGAACCGATGACCTCTTGCATGCCATGCAAGCGCTCTAGCCAACTGAGCTAATGCCCCTCATTGCGGCTGCAAAAATACAACATTTTTCGATTCACCAAACGTTTTTGCGAAAATTTTTCAATTTTTTTCTTCATGCCTCCTTTAGACCCCAATAAAACCGTACTTTTGCACCCGTTTAAGCCCTGAAAGGGCGAACCTACTGCACGCCGATGCGCAGCTCTAGGATCAAATCATACCTTAAAGGGGATGATATCGGATATCAATAATCGACTATGAAAACCATAAAAGACATATATAAAATAGGTGTAGGCCCGTCAAGCAGTCACACTATGGGCCCGCAGAAGGCAGCCTCTATCTTCAATGAACGCTATCCAGATGCTTCGAGTTTCGAGGTGACCCTTTATGGTAGCCTCGCCTCCACTGGTAAAGGCCATATGACAGATTGGGCTATCCTTAACACCTTGCAAGCTCCGACAGAAATCGTCTGGAAGCCTGAAATTATCTTGCCTTTTCACCCCAATGGGATGCTCTTCAAGGCGTTTGATGAAGCCAAGGAGTTGGTAGGGGAGTGGCAAGTGTTCAGTATTGGTGGTGGTAACTTGGCTGAGGAAGGTAGGAAAAGCGAACAGCCCGACCTTTATCCTTTGACTAAGATGACGGACATCCTCGATTGGTGCGAACGGAGGGGAAGGACTTATTGGGAATATGTCTATGAACACGAAAACCAAAAGGAGATAGAAGAGTATATGATGGAAGTGTGGCAGGTGATGAAAGCTGCAGTTGAGCGGGGCTTGCAATCCGAAGGCGTGCTGCCTGGTCCACTCAACCTGAGCCGCAAGGCCGCTATGTACCACATCAAGGCTTCTGGCTATACGCATACCTTGAAGAGCCGTGGCTTGGTCTATTCTTATGCTTTGGCGGTTGCGGAAGAAAATGCCTCTGGGGGACGTATTGTCACAGCGCCGACATGCGGCTCGTGTGGTGTGATGCCCGCCGTACTTTATCACCTCTCGAAAAGTTATGAGTTCACCGACTTGCGGATTGTTCGTGCCTTGGTGACTGCTGGTTTGGTGGGCAACATCGTGCGCACCAATGCTTCCATTTCGGGGGCCGAGGTAGGATGTCAAGGCGAGGTGGGTGTGGCTTGTGCTATGGCTGCCGCTGCTGCCAACCAGTTGTTCGGAGGCAGTCCCGCACAGATCGAGTATGCCGCTGAGATGGCTCTTGAGCATCACTTGGGTATGACCTGTGACCCGGTGTGCGGGCTCGTCCAGATTCCCTGCATCGAACGTAACGCCTATGCTGCTGCCCGTGCCTTGGACTCCAACATCTATTCATCTTTTTCCGACGGACGCCATCGCGTTTCTTTCGATAAAGTGGTGGAGACTATGAAGGAGACAGGCAAGGATTTACCTTCGCTCTACAAGGAAACTTCACAAGGTGGCCTTGCCCGCGATTTCACCCAGATGGAGTGAAGTTGATTATATTTTCTTATCCGGATAAAAGCCAGCTAATTACATTAGATGAAAAAAAATGAAAAAATATATCATTATCCACTAAGGGTAAAACCGAGTTTGTGAGTCATATTGATGTCTAGACAACAAAACAACGCGTTTACTATGCATTCGAATGTTCGTATTATGCTTAGGAAAAATGATGCCGCCATACCTTTTCGTATTGGGGCTATTCGTGTTTATATGCAAGAAAACCTATTAATTCACTTATTTATTAATCAAATCAATTCATTATGAAAAAGAAAGTATTTTCTTTGATGATGCTTTTCTTGGCCGTATTCGGCTTTGCAAGAGCAAATGAACTGACTGTGTATGAAGGCACAACCCAGAACAATGTTGTGCCAGCGTATGTGTTCTATTTTGATGACTTTACGAGGTCACAGTATGTCATTCCCGCAGATGACCTTTCTGCGATGTATGGCGGTGACATCCAGTCCATCACTTGGTACACTACGTCAGGAAACATTCCTTACACGTCGGTTTCAACCGTTGACGTTTACGTCAC
Organism: uncultured Bacteroidales bacterium; assembly: GCA_946405575.1. Classification (GTDB taxonomy): domain Bacteria; phylum Bacteroidota; class Bacteroidia; order Bacteroidales; family F082; genus Limimorpha. The sequence goes on from CAMJHP010000024.1 coordinate 31,881, forward strand.
GGAAGTGGCTTCTGCCTCCATTTCAGCATTTGTTGCTACGGCAGACTGCCAAGTCGTTTATCATGGTACGCTTGACTTCGTCACTGAAGGAGCAGGCGGCAAGTGTGTTATTAACTTTAGCACACCTTACCATTATAATGGCGGCAACCTTTTGATCGGTTGCGAAAACATTGATGATCTTGGCTACAAGAACATTTACTTCCTTGGCCAAAGTGTGAGTGGCGCTTCTATCGGAGGCTCCAATTCCAGCTCACTGAGTGGTGTTACTCCCACCCAGAGGAACTTCATCCCTGAGACCACCTTCACCTATACTGGTGGCGGTGCTCCTCTTGACGCACTCCATGTGAAGTATATGGACGGTGATGTTGAGGTTATCGATGCACTGAATATGGGTACTCGCCCCGTTGGCGCATGGATGGAACCCTTCAACTTCACTATGTACACAACAGGCCGTACCTACACAGTGAACGTTATCGACTTCACACCGAGCGACGGTTTGTTCACGGTCACAGGTGAAGAACTTCCCTTCCAGGTGATTCGCGACAATGACGTTGACCTGACTATGGTCTGCAACGGCACCGAGGCTGGCATTATCGAGCGTCAGTTCGTAGCCATCACTGAAGGCGACCGTGCCGCCCACATCTGGCCTGTCACGGTTGATCTCTATGATCCTCAGACTCCGGATGTATGGGAGAAGGCCTGCACGCAAGCCACGACATTCCCCTTCGTCGAGGTTCCTGCCACGGCTCACAACATTGCCCTCCACAACGACTACACCCTGCCTTTCCCGGAAATTCCGGAAGGCTACGATGCCGTCTATAAACTTGTGTTCACCGCCGACCAAATGCTGGATGCCGAAGTTACCTATGGTGATAACGGTAAGGTTGCCCTGTATAGGGAAGGCTTCGAAGGTGAAGGCGGCCCGATGGCTACCAACTACTACACCGGTATCGAAATGGGTAGTGGTGGTGTCGCAGGTGGCACGTTTGAGGCTCAAATCGGTGAAGGTACCAGCACGTTTGGTTACTTCCCGTTCTACACCTTGTATAATTATAGCATCGCCGAGAACCTCTTCCTCGCTCCCGAGCTTGAGGAAGCTGGCGTGACCACTGCTCCGATGTCGAGCCTGAGCTGGTATGCCACCAATGAGTATGGCTACAACCAACAAGGTATCACCATCTGGATGGCCAATGTTGATGACGAGGCTCTGACGACCACGTCTCACAGTGTCACTGGTATGACCAAGGTTTACACGGGTGCTATGACTCCTGTCATTGGTTGGAATGAGTTCGTCTTCAACGAGGGCAGCTTCGCTTGGGACGGCCACAGCAACATCTTGATCTACTGCCAACGCAACAATGGCGAATGGAACAGCACAGTGTATTGGGAAGCCACTCCTAGCTTGCCGTTCAACGCCTCGTCTTACCAGTATCAGGATAGCGGTGCTTACGACCCGACCATCGCCAACTCGATGTACACCAGCACGACTCGCCCGAACATCATTATGAAGTCCGAAGGCCGCAACCGCGACGAAGTGCTGTTCTCGGATACTTTCGAAAGCGGTAGCTTGAACAACTGGACCCTTGTCGATGCAGATGCAGATGGCGACGGCTGGCAGATCGCAACTCCCGCTGCATATGGCATCGGCGACGCTCACAGCGGCACCTATTGCGCTAGCTCATGGTCATGGAACAGCTATACTTTGTATCCTGACAACTATATGATTTCTCCGCTGGTGGACGGTGCCACGAGCATCAGCTACTATGTTGCCACCAACACGGTATATCCGGACCATTACGCAGTGATGGCTTCTTCCACAGGCACAAACATCAGTAACTTTGTCACTGTGTATGAAGAAGATGCCTACAGAGGCAGCAACAGCAACGGCGTAAGAAGTTCAATGGCTCAAGGCAGTAACCGTGAAATGAGCACTTGGGCAGCCAAGAGCGTTACCCTGCCTGCTGGCACCAAGTATGTGGCTTTCCGTCACTACAACAGCGACGATATGAACTATCTGTTCATTGACGATGTGACCGTTTATGGTAATGGTGGTGTTACACCTCCTACACCTCCCACGCCTCCTACACCTGGCTACGAATACACTGCTGGTCCCGTCATCGAGGATCTGCCTGTGACTGCTGGTACTTACTATCTGGTTGCCTCTTCGACCACTCCTGACTTCGAAGTGACAATCAATGCTGAGGCTATGCCTTGCCCGCTTGTTGATGGCTTTGCCTTCAACCCGATGCCCGCCGACAATGCTGACGGCATTGAACCCGCAAGCGTGACTCTTACTTGGAGCATTCCTCCTTATGCCACCGGTTGGCGTCTCATCTTCGGTACCACCTACCATCCGGAACCCAACCATCCGCAGACCATTATGTATCCTGAGGACGGCAGCTTTACCACCAGTTTGGCCAACAGCTACACTGTGCGCAACCTGTGGAACAACAACAACTACTTCTGGAGAGTGGAGTTCAACAATGGTAGTTGCGAGGATGGCGTGAGCAGCCCGGTTTGGGGCTTCACCACACACCTCAACGTGCCTCAGAACCTTACTGCTGAAGACGAGACTGTGTTCAACGACGAGAATGTCGTCCTGAACTGGAACGCCGTTGTGGACCGTACCTATCGTACTTACAACGTGTATCGTGACGGTGAGCTCATCGGCAGCACGCAGATGAACAACATCGAAAATACGACCTACACCGATGGTCCTCTTGCCTACAATATGAATGGCTACACCTATTATGTCACCGCCGTGTACGATGAGGGTGAAAGTGCTCCTTCGAACACCGTGAACGTGAAGGTTTCTGGTCGCGGCAACGTGGACGGTCACGTCTACGAGCAAGACGGTGCGACTGGCGTCGCCGGTGCCACCGTGACTATGACTGGTCTTGACGAGTTTGGTGTGAGCCACACCTACAACTTCCAGACCAACGCCCAAGGTGCTTACAGCGGTGCTGTGTATGCTGGTGCCTACAACGGCCAGGCCGCTAAGGAAGGTTACCAGACCATCACCGAGCCCGTCCAAGGCAACCCGATTGACGTCACCTACAATGTGACAACGAGCCCCGTCGATTACATCCTCGATGAGAACTTCGATCCCGTTTGCACGGTCATTGCCCAATACTATCCCGACAGTTTGGATCCTCAGAGCCCGTATGTGAAGGTTTACTGGGGCTGTGGTCTGCCTGGTGAAGAGATTATCGAGCCCTTCGAGACTGGCGACTTCAGCCTGTTCGATTGGCAGGTGGAATCCACCTATCCTTGGGTCATTACCACTGAGAATCCTTATGAAGGCCAGTATTGCATGAAGAGCGGTAACCAACAAGTGTTGAGCTCCACTTCTACCATGCAAGTCACTGTGAACATCCCTGCTGATGGTGAAATGAGCTTCTTCGGCAAGATCAGCTCTGAGCAAGGCTGGGACTACGGTTACTTCTACATCGACAACCAACAGATGGGTGCCTACACTGGCATTGGCAACTGGGCCGAACGTAAGTTCCCCATTACCGCTGGTGACCACACTTTCAAGTGGGAATACACTGAAGACTTTATTATTTCCGACGGTGACGACTGCTTCTATGTCGACTACATCACCTTCTACAGAAGACCCGAACCTCTGGGTGCCGGTTGGCATACTTATCTTGAGGGCGAGTTCAACGATGCTCTGCGTTCGAACCTGACCGATAACCCGTCATTCGGCTATCACTATCCGACAAGCATCACCAGCCAGTACAACGGCTTCCAGCTGACTAAGGTTTCTATGTTCAGCGATGACCTCTATGGTGCTGTTGGTGGCAACTACACTGTCAACATCTACCAAGGTGGTAGTGTTCCTGGTGAAGGCACTTTGGTTTCTTCACAGACAGTCGAACTGCCTGTTGGCCTCGGTCAGTGGGTTGATTGGGACTTGAACACTCCTGTCAGCGTGAACGGCAACCAAGACCTGTGGGTCATCTATTATGTGAACCAAGCTGGTGGTATGGGCTATCCTGCTGGTATGTGCAACAGCGACAGCAACCCGAACGGCGACTGGTGGAATGGTGGTGAAGGTTGGGAGAACTACGGCGGCGGTGTCTGGACGATGCGCAACTACTTCACGGATCGTTCTGGTCGCTCAGTGGTTCTCGGTACAGCCAAAGATGCCCATAACACATCTCTCGCTATGGGACAAGGCGCTCCAATTAGCAGCAAGCTCCGTCAGTATGTGAAGGGCGACAACACCGTGACAGCTGTGAGCCTCAATCCTGGTGCTCCGAGCAAGCCGCTGGTGATGGCTGAAAGCAACCGTGCCCTGTCGCACTACAGAATTTATCGTACCAACTGCTACAACGATGGTCCTTACACCGAAGATAACACCGTGTTGCTGGCCACCAACTGGCCTGGTGACACCATCTATATCGACGTTGAATGGTCTGACCTCCCGGCTGGTGTCTACAAGTGGGGAGTTGGTGTCGTGTATGCTGGCAACCGTGGTGAATTGATTGAATCTCCTATCAGCTGGGCTGCTCCTGTCGTTGTTGACAACAGAAGCTTCACCAGCAATGAAGCAGCTCAGATTGGCCCGAGGGTCATCAAGGAAGTTGCCGAAATGCCTCAAGACAGAAATCGTGATTATCTGCAATACTGCAGTGAAACGTATGATGGTGGCATTGGTACTGGTGGTGGTGCTGTGTACTGGGGAGTTAGATTCCCTGCCGCAAATCTCGCTGCCTATGCTGGCCAGAACCTGACAAAGGTTGGTGTCTTCATTAATACAGACGGTGACTACGGTTGGACCTATTCTGGCAACTATACTGCTAATGTCTACCTTGGTGGAACTACTGCTCCTGGTACGCTGGTGAGCACGGCTTCCGAGTATTTGACTGGCGATTTCTCATGGCACGATGTCACGTTGACTACACCTGTAGCCATTGACGGTACTCAAGACCTGTGGCTGACCTTCTACACAGCCGATATCGCTTACCCGATGTCAGGTTGTACCTATGTTGGTAACCCCGACTCAGACTTCCTGTCACTTGATGGTGACACTTGGGAACATTCCACTGACTATGGTCTCGACTACACGTGGATGATTCGTGGTACAGTTGAAAATGGTGATACTCCTCCGGTTCCTCCTACACCTCCCACTCCTGGTGACAACCTCAATCAGCTTGCTATGCCTCGTGAGAGCGAGACCATCTGGTCGAACTGCCTCGACAAGGATATGTGGCTCGGCGAGAATGCTGTTGACATCACTGTGTTGCTCAACAGCGCCGACAGTCCGGAAGGCGTGACGGTGAGCTTCGTGAACCTGAACGAGGCCGAGCAGGAAATGTATCCTGTCGCCGACGTGGTTCTTGACGGAACTGGTTACTACGCTTGGGATACCTTCCGCAAGGGTGATTATCAAGTGAGCGTTACTTTGGACGGTTACGAGCCCATTGTGGAGAACGTGAGCATTTGGAATCCTACGAGCTTGCGTTATGTGATGATTGAGATCATCTATGGTGTGAACAACCTCTATGTCTCTCGCACTGGCTGGGCTATGTGGGAAGGCCAAGGCTCGGTGACCCCCGGCCCGACTCCTCCGACTCCTGGCGATGGTGACAGCTTCGAATTTGGCTTCGAAGACGGCTTTGAAGGCTGGACTACCATCGACAACGACGGTAATGGCCTCAACTGGGTGAATAGTATCAATAGCATTAGTGCTTCTGGCTACGACTACACTGGTCTGGCTCACGGTGGTAACTACTTTGTCTATTCACAATCCTTCATCGACTATGATGGTGCCTATGAAGCTGACAACTATCTAGTCACTCCTCAGAAGTATGCTATTACTAGCGGCTCAACCCTGACCTTCTGGGCTGACAATGCCAACGATAGCTATCCTGATCATTTCGCTGTTGCCGTTGCTACTGCCGACAACCCGACCGCTTCCGACTTCGTTGATGTTTGGAGCCACAGTGGTGCTAAGGCTGAAGGTAAAGCTGCAACACGTCATGGTGAGAATCGTTATGAGAACTGGCGTTCACATTCAGTTGACCTGAGTGACTACGCTGGCCAAAATGTGTGGATTGCCTTCCACCATCAGGACTATGACATGTATGAGATTTGGATTGATGACGTCACTCTGACCGCTGGCGCAAAGAATGGTGGCGACCGTCACCTCGAGTACTACAAGGTGCTGTGCACCAGCATCGACGGTGTGCCGATTTACAACAACAATACTGTGTATCCGTTCTGCCAGTTGGCAACTGAGAACCTCGTCGAGGGTGAACAGTACATCTGCAAGGTCGCTGCCGTGTATAGCACTGGCATGAGCGCCTATGAGGAGTGCGTCTGGCAGTATGAAAGCTGCGAGAACTACGCTGGCACTCTCAACGGTGTGACTGTCAACGGCAACACCATCAGCTGGGATTACCCGACTGGCACGGGTCCTGTACCTCCGCCACAACCAGGCGAGAATGCCGTGGTCGTGCTGAATGTCCCGACCGACATTTGGGGCGATGGTTCTGGCTATCAAATGCTGCTTGATGCCGATGCCACAATGTACACGCAACTCGCAGCCGCCATATATTTCGACGAAATCGGCAGCTTCGATGACTTCGAATACACGATTCCCGAGAACGCCGACTATGGCATCAACCCTGCCAACATCGTCGTCAACAACAGCGTGGCCATCGAAATCCCCGCTGGCACCTACGACTATGCCATCATCAACCCCGACAAAGTCAGTACGATATGGTTTGCCGGCAACAGCGGTAATGCTGAGAGCAAAGGTGACGACATGGTGTATGAAGCCGGTAAGATGTACACCTACACGCTTTCCAGCTCAGGCACGGGCGACATGATCAACTTGACCATCACTGACCGTAACGGCATGGTTTCTGTGCCTACGGGTGAGAATGTGGCCACGCCAGCGAGAGCCATCCGCACTGCCGAGAACCTTGCCAACCGCGACGGTGAATGGTACTACTACGATAACGGCGTCAACGTCGATGGCATCGGCACAGGCGGCGGACAGTTCTACTGGGCCGTCATGTTCCCAGCCAGTAGCTACAATGGCAATGCTTTGACCAAAGTCTCGGCCTACGACTATATGGCTATGACGGGCAATGTGACCATCTACAACGACGGTGCCACGGCTCCCGCCAACCAAGTAGGACAAATGGACGTGACCTTTACAGGTGCTGAAGACTTCGTTGAATTCACCTTCGCCGAGCCTGTCACGATTGACCCGACCAAGAATGTCTGGGTAGTGTTCTACAACCAAAGTGGTGCCAACTATCCTGCGGCTTGCTGCGACAACACGGGCGATGCCAACGGTCGTTGGGTCTCTATGGACGGCGTTGATTGGATGGATATCCTTGAGGCTGCCCCAACACTGAACTACACTTGGATGATTCGCGCCTACATCGAAGAAGGAAGCACACCTCCTCCGGTTCCTGGCGACGGCAACGTCCTTGGTGCTATGGTGTTCTTGAATGGTGAATGGGAAGCCTTCGTGCCTTATCCGACCAATGAGTACACCTTCGAAGAGGGTGGTCAATATTGCGTCCGTATGGTCTACGACGGTACTGCCGAACTCCCGAGCAACAACTTCTTCTATGCTATGAGCTGCGAAGAGTGCGTTGGTGATACTCCTGGCACTTGCGAACCTGGTGCTCCTATCCACGCTGAACAGGTTGACGGCGACCACATCAAGATTTGGTGGGGTGAACAACCCGCTGAACCGATTAGCGAATGGCTGTACTACTTCGATCAAACTGCTACTGAAATTTCACCCATCGGCACCGGTAGCGCTACTGATGTGTACTGGGGCATCATGATTCCGGCTGATATGCTGACATCTTATGTGGGCACCAGCCTGACCAAGGTTGCTATGTACCAGATTGCCGACTACAACAGCAACCCCGTGACCGTGAACATCTTCTTGGGTGGCAGCAATGCTCCTCAAACCTTGGTGAGTACGATGAACTATACGCCTAGTGTGTTCGATGACTTCCAAGAGGTCACCCTGACCACTGCTGTTCCTGTTGATGGTACGCAGAACCTGTGGATTACCGTGAAGCAAAACGGCGATTACCCGGCACTTGGTCTTGCCACTACTGGTAATCCCAACGCACGTTGGATTAGCCTCGATGGCTCCAGCTGGGAGGATGTCGCTTCCTATGACTTGAACTACGACTGGATGATCATGGGCTTTGTGTCCAACCAGGGTAAGGGTGGCGAACTCACTCCTATCGAGTTCACACCTGGTGTTGCTCCTGCCGACTTCACTTTGAGTCAAGCCGAAACGGTGAGCAAGACTGTTGATATGGACTTCATGAACCGCTCTAGCATCGTGAAGTACAACGTGTACCGTTCGACCGAGGCCAACGGCACCTACACCATGATTGGCGAGGTTGCTGAGACCGGTGCAACGTACTACGAGTACATTGACGAGCCTGGCACCGCTGGTACGTTCTTCTATCAGGTCCGTGCCCAGTATGACGACGACTGCGAGTCAGAGCCTGCTATGGCTGCCGACGATCCGAGCCACAACTACGTGAGCGGAACGACCGACGGTTTGGCTGAGAATGACACTAAGGTGGCTCTCTACCCGAACCCGACTAACGGTAACGTGACAATCGAGGCCGCTGGTATGAGCCGCATCACCGTGGTGAGCATCCTCGGCCAGGTGGTCTACGACACCGAGCTCAATGCTGACGAATTCACCCTGAATATGGGTCAGTTCAACGCTGGCCTGTATATGGTACGCGTCTACACTGAGAACGGCGTGACCGTCAAGCGCGTCACTGTCATGCAATAAATGACAATCGGTTGATGTAGGGACATACCAACGTGCGTCCCTACCAACCAACCGATAGAAAATGGAAAGGCGATCCGAAAGGGTTGCCTTTCTTTTTTATGAAAAATGCATTTTCAACTAAGGGTAAAACGCGAGTTGTTAGTCTTAATATTGTCGACAAAATGTTAAACGCGTTTACTATGCATTCTTTTTTACTACAATGCTTAGGATTAATGCTGCTACCATGCCTTTTGGCACTGGTGCGTTTCTCATTTACATACAAGGAAACAATTCAATTCACTTATTTACTAACCAAAATTATTCATTATGAAAAAGAAAGTATTTTCTTTGATGATGATGCTTTTGCTCGCCTTTATGGGTGTGGCAAAGGCTGAGGTAGTCACGATCGGAGACGGTACGGGTACCACTTACTATGGTCCGTTCAACTCCCTTTGGGGCTACTCGTTCGTTGAGCA
>CAMJHP010000025.1 GCA_946405575.1 uncultured Bacteroidales bacterium
GGGCCTTATCACAAAAGATGGGAAAGGCTACAAGAAGTGTTAAATTCCAAACATTTTCATATCTTCCTCAACCGTACTAATTCCGCCAATGCCGAAGTTTTCGACCAAGACTTTGGCCACATTGGGCGAAAGGAAAGCAGGCAAGGTCGGGCCAAGGTGGATGTTCTTCACACCGAGGCTGAGCAGGGCTAACAGAACGATGACAGCCTTTTGCTCGTACCAAGCGATATTATACGCGATAGGCAATTGGTTTACGTCGTCCAAGCCAAACACTTCCTTCAGTTTCAATGCGATGAGTGCCAGCGAATAACTGTCGTTGCACTGGCCCGCATCCAGCACGCGCGGAATGCCATTGATGTCGCCCAAACCAAGTTTGTTGTACTTGTATTTGGCGCAACCAGCCGTGAGGATGACGCAATCCTTGGGCAAGGCCTTGGCAAATTCGGTGTAGTATTCACGGCTCTTCATACGACCGTCGCAGCCCGCCATCACCACAAACTTACGGATGGCACCGCTTTTCACGGCCTCTACTACCTTGTCGGCAAGGGCAAACACCTGCTCGTGGGCAAAACCACCTATAATCTTGCCCGTCTCAATCTCTTTAGGGGCTTGGCAGGTCTTGGCCAAAGCGATAATTTCACTGAAATCCTTTTTGCCGTTGGCATCAGCGGGGATGTGCTTCCAACCCGGGAAACCTGTGCTGTTGGTGGTAAACACGCGGTCTTTGTATGTGGCATTGGCCGCAGGCGGCACAATGCAGTTGGTGGTGAACAAGATGGGGCCGTTGAAACTCTCAAATTCCTCGCGTTGCTTCCACCAAGCGTTGCCGTAGTTGCCTTTCAAGTGGCTGTATTTCTTGAGTTTGGGGTAATAATGTGCAGGTAACATCTCGCTATGTGTGTAGATGTCGATGCCAGCGTCCTTGCTTTGTTCCAAAAGTTGCTCAATGTCGTTGAGGTCGTGGCCGCTGATGAGAATGCCCGGACGGTTGCCCACGCCAATATTCACCTCGGTGATTTCAGGGTTGCCGTAAGCGGTCGTATTGGCTTTGTCGAGCAGTGCCATTGCCTTCACGCCCCATTCGCCTGTTTTCAGGACAAGAGCGGTGAGTTCGTTGGCATCGTTGCAGGTCACCAATTGGCCAAGGGTTTGCAGGATGAACTCGTTGATGTCGCTGTCCACCTGACCGAGGCGGGCGGCGTGCTCCAAGTAGGCAGCCATACCTTTGAGGCCGTATATGGTCAACTCTTTCAGCGAGCGGATGTCCTCGTTGGCTTCGGCCAATACGCCTACGGTTTGGGCTTTCTCATCATATTGCTCGCGGGTGCCATTCCATTCCAATACATCAAGTTTCGGGAGCACGATGCCTTTCTTGTTGGTCACTCGGTCTTTGAACATTTCGCGCAATTCCAAGCCTTTATCGATACGGGCGTAGATGCTCTCCGCGTCGAAGTTGGCGTTGGTGATGGTCGAAAACAGTGCGTCGTTCACGAAGGCGTGGATACTCTTGCGGAAATCGCAATAATCGTGTCCGCACCCGTGCTGGTGATGGTTGGCGATGACGCCCAATCCTTTAAGGACATAGATCAAAAGGTCTTGTGCATGAGCTACTTGCGGGGTCTTTCCGCACACTCCAGAAATCTTGCAGCCGGCGCATCCGGCAGTTTCCTGACATTGGAAACAAAACATTTTCTCGTTCATGGTCTTACGTGTTGAGTTTGTTGTGAAATATGTCGCAAAACTACATACGAGAAAAGACTTGGAGCGTAACAAATGTTACAATGAAAAACAAAAATCCGCAACCCAAGCCATCGCCCAAGTCGCGGATTCCCTAATACAATTGACCGACCTTATTCAATTACAAACCGACGAAGGCGAAATGCCATAGCTCTGTTTGAAGATGCGGCTGAAATGGGTCGGATTCTCAAATCCGAGACTATATGCAATGTCGGATACAGTCAGAGAGGTGGATTGTAGCATTTCATGGGCTTTACGCAGCCGCTGCTCACGAATCCATCGAGCTGGAGGCTCGCCGTAAATGGCCTGAAACTCACGCTTAAAACTCGAAAGGCTTCGACCTGAAAGATAAGCCAACTCGTCAACCGAGATGGGCGACGTGTAGTTCTCCTCAACGACGCGGTGAATGTCAGCTTTTATGGGCTGGCGCAGCTGCAGCATCTGTCGGAAGATGTTCTTCGAGCAGTCCATCACGTTGTAGAGCAACTCCATCACCTTCAGACGAAGCAATCCTGGATTGGTCTGCGACGGGTCGTTGAAATAAGGCGCCAATGACCAGCAATAGGCCACAAGCCTGTCGCTCATCGGGCTGACCTGTGCGCCAAGCTCTTCGGTCATCTGCGGTATTTGCACCTGCTGTGAGGTGATGAACTCCTTCAACAGCTCGTCATTGATGGCAAAAAGCATGCTCTCGAAGCGCCCTGTCTCTTCGGAACTTTTCTTCTCGTAGCTGACACTGTGTGCCTTGCGCAGCAGTATCATCTCGTTTTTGCCAACTGTCCACGATTGCCGTCCGCAAGTCAGTTTCACCGAGCCTCCCAGCACCACATAGAGCAGATGCTGTTCGAGGAAAAACGTTCCTCGCTTGCCAGCCGTCACAATGCACTGGTCAATGATGCTGCCACCGTCCAGCACAAGAGAGGAGGTGGTGCAGTCGCCGCTAATCAACGCCGAAGGGAATTTCGTTATCTTGGTCATCTACATCTATAATTTGGCCTACAAAGGTACAAAACTTTTATAGGCCGTCATCCTTGGTTTCGTTTTGGGATCTGCGACTATTTGATGGACAGCCCGAGGTTGTAACAGTCGGCGAGTTTGCTGTGACCAACAATGTCACCCACATTCATCACGCCACCGCAGTTGATTTCGCCCAAGTTATTCCATCCCAGGTGTTGCAGCAGCGCGTGATAGTAGTCGCCGACGGGCTTGAAGTTCGCTTCTGTGTCGCCCTCCGAGGCCATCAGCAGTACAGCGTCTTTGTGCGGGTTGCGGTAGCCTGGGTCTTTCTCGGCCACGGCAAACAGGCGGTCGAAGGCGGCTTTCAGGATGGCCGTCACGCTCCAATAGTACATGGGAGATGCCAGCACAAGCACATCGGCCTGCTCATAGGCGGGATAGATGCGCTCCATATCGTCTTTCTGCACGCAGGGGCTGTCGGGATTCTTGCCTCCTTTGCAACAACCGAGGCATGTCTTGATATTCATCCGCTTCAGGTCGAAAACCGTTACTTCGTTACCAGCCTCTTCGGCACCACGACGGAATTCCTTAATCATTTGAACGGTGTTGCCCTCCAGACGGGGACTTCCGTTGAGTATCACTATCTTTTTCATCTTATTTTTGGGTTTATTCAGTTTGTTTATGATTCTTCCACCATCTTGCGCCCCAACTGTCGAGCCTGCTGGAGGTCGATGGGAAACTGCTTCTCATGCCGCCGCTTCTTGCCTTCAACATTCCAGGTGTCTGCCCAATAGCGGTCGTAGTCGCGGTATTGCAGGGTGTCGAAGCAAAACTGCACCTGCGGCTCATAGCCAAAAACATATTCGGTCCATTGGAGGACAGGCGACAAAAGCGCATCGTAACCACTGCGACGCATGGCCATTTCGGTCAGGTTCATCGGAATCAAGAAGGCTGTTCGCACTCGCTTGGGCGAAATGATTTGCGTTTCGCCTCTCTTGAACTGCACAAACGGATACCACAATCGCTCCAGAAAGCCCCGTAGCTGGGCGGTGATTTCAGAGAAATAGATGGGCGAGCCGAAAGCCACCACGTCAGCATGTGCCACTTCCTGAAGCAGTTCGGTGATGTCGTCTTTGAACCCGCACTGCCCATAATTGCGTCCGTCTCTCAACTTGCATGCATAACACTCACGACATCCGGTAAAGTGGAGGTCATAAAGGTTGACCTCCGTGACCTCCACCTCCGAATTGGATTCATGCGCTCCTTCAGCAAAGGCATGGAGCAAAGCCGCCGTGTTGTAATCCTTGCGCGGACTACCATTAATGATATAGACCCGCTTGGCAGCCATTATTTCACTGAGTAGATTTTGCTCACGATCTTCCACTTGCCGTCTTGCTCGGCCAGCGTGAACATGTCATTGAACGTGGTCAGCTTGCTGAACCATGACGAGATGCGCACGAAAGCCACATTGCCTGCCACGGTGATGTCCTCAACGGTGTAGGTCACTTCCTCTTCACCCGTCTGTTCCAGCACGTCAAACAGCGTGTTGATGGGCACCGTTACGATTTTTCCATTCTCCACCCACGTCATGGTAGCAGCCTCAGTAAAGGCCTTCTGACCGAGTTCACGACTTGCCTTGCGACCTGCTTCGGCATAAAGTTCCACTGCTTCAAGGATAGCAGCCACCTTTTCATTGTTCTTGTTCATCGTTACATTGTTGTTACTGGTTACACTTTGTTTGCTTGTCTGTGCCATCGCTGTTGTTGAACCGATGCACAATAGCATGGCAAAAATCATGATTCCTTTTAGTTGTTTCATGGCTTATTTCTTTACTGTGTTTGAATTCTGGTTGTATGCCTTGGCCACGCATTTCCATTGGCCTTCAATCTTCAATAACAGTAATACGTCGGTGAAGTCGATGGAGCCGCCCCAGCCCTCTTCCAACACGCGGACGACGGCCAGCGTCTCTTCAAGTTCGAGTACGTCGATGCGCGTCTTGAACTGCTCGCCAGCTCCTACTATGTCCACATTATGGTAGAACTGCTCGATGCTTCCGCGTTCGAAGGTACCGTTCAGAAAGCCGAACAGGCAGGCATCTTCTGTGAATAACTCTTTGGCATATTTGCTGTTGCCCTCAGCCACACTACGTGTGAATTTCTCGGCAGCCGCCACGACTGCATTGTAATCTTCAATCTTTGAACGCATAATTGTTATGTATTAAAATCGAATGCAAAACAACTGCTTTTTGGTCAAACGGGCATTTCTATTTGGTCCAACTTTTCTTTCTGTTTGGTCCAAAAACAAAAATCCACACGCCAAGCACACATACATTGGGATGGAGACGGCCAGCATCACCGGCATGCTCAGGATGGGCGTGCCGGCAAAACGCAGGAAGAAATCGTCGGGCACGAAAATCATGATCAGTACCGCGATGACGGCTTTCCATAGTTGATTTTGGAGAAAAAGCCGTGAATGGCAAAGGGTGAAAAAACGATTTACGTCAGTCCACCATAGCTCTCGGCTGCCTTTTGCATGGCTTCTTCGGTGGTAAACCGCTCATAATAAGTGCAACGTGTGACGATACCTTGCGACGAGCAACGGTCGCCGTCCATGCGCACCAAAGCCCAGCCTTTCATCTCGTTGGAGAACTCGTTGTCCACCAAGGCCAGACAGCCGTCCACTTCGGTGAATTCATCCAACGACACCTCGCGCACTTTGAAACGCACCATCGGAGTGGTGTTACCCTCAACTTGCTCGGCGGTGTAGAGCATCCATCTCTCAGGTTGTTCCCATTCGGTGGCTTTGAGGTTGGTCATCAGTGCAGGTGTGCCGTCAACCATTCCTATCTGTTGCTTGATGGGCAGCAATGTGCCTTCGCTCACGGGGATGTCGGGCATCAACAGCGCGGCACAGTCTTCCCAAAACTTTGGCACGAACACCACCGGCAGGCGGTTGGCCAACGCGATGAACCCGTTATAGTTGGTCTTCCCATTGGTAAACAGGGGCTGGCAAGGCTTCAACGCCTTCCACAAGGCGATGCTGTGGCGCATGCGTTGCCGTTGGACGAATTGTTGGCTTGTGTTGCTGCGCTTTCCTTCTGAATTTGCAGGGCGCACGACAAAATCTCCATTTCTGTAATAGATGGTTACATTAGATTTGGGCACTCTTCCTGTGAACAACAGCCCTTTTGCTTTTCTTTGATTTTTCATGATCAATTGTTTTTAAGGTTAATAAATGTTTTTGTATCGGTCCGTACCAAGCAGATAACACCTCCAAGTCCTATCCGATTTTTCCATGTTAATTATCAGAATGTTGTCCATTAAATAATCGAACAACAAACGGACAACGAACGAACAACAAACGGACAAGAACTAGAGCCTTCCCCTATCTGGTAGGAAGTTGCTCCTTCCTATTGGTTACGAACCGATGCGCAAAAATAGATGTTTTTGGCGATACAAACTATGTTGAGAAAGCGCAAAATGGCGCAACGGATGGTTTTTGATCGATTTTGACCGATTTTGACAAATTGTAATGGAGCGATAATGTACTCCCGGAAAGCCAAACTCCCGACGGCCAGCCGTCATTCCCTTATTGATGGGGTTTTATGGACGGCAAGGAGGATGCATTCAAATTAATAAGAATCAAACTTTATTTGATAATAATGGCCTTTGCAAAGGATTTCTTGTCCCATCCATAATAGGTTGCTCCATTCTGTTACAGGCACACATTCCTCGTGCTCTATTCCAAAACTGTAGATGGCTACGGTGTCTTGTGACTTGAAATAATAATACCCATCGCCCATATTGCCCTCCAATTGAACATATCCATTGAGACAAGCAACAGGCATGTCATTTAATTTGGCATTCGTCGCAAATAGGCTAAGTCTATAAAGTGTATCGCTCGTTGTGTTTTTGTCGATACGAGCAAAGGCGAATTGTTCGTCATCCAAATATAGTCTGTCTATGGGCTCCCAATTCCCTTGCAGCGACGGGTGCAAAGCATCAAGCTCTGCTTTAATCAACGAATCCCGCAATTTCTGTTCAGCAAGCGATGAATAGTTCACGGCAACCAACTCTCCTCCGTCTTCCCATAATTCTCCAGACAAAAGTGTGAATCCTCGCCATCCAACCCCATGCCACTCGTCAAGTTTTATGGAACCGATAGTTTTTCTAAAACCATCATCAAAGAGAAAGTCGAAATACTTTATCATTTCATCTTTGGTATAGATGTTTCTTAAAGGATATTGCCTAAGCAGAGGGTAATGAACCAATTCTGCGAAGGTTTCTTTATCTCCATTTGCGATAGAGTTGATGATAAGCTGTTTAACATCTTCATCATCTCGTGACTGTAGAGCAAACGCCTCGCCGTCCCATACATATTTTTTGTAACGACCTGACAAGATAGTGTTGTAGTATTCCTCTTCTGTTATCACTTCGGGAAGATAAAATGCAAGTTCGTCTTTATCGTAACGAATCAAATCAAATTCATCTTCATCGAAATCAGAGTAATTGAAATGAACATCTATGTTTTCACTCAGTTCGTCTTCTTGGAAAAGTGGAACAGGATTGACTCCTTTTTCATCCATCTTAAACGCTATCAGACCGTATGATGCAATACCTGACGCAAAGCCATAATACCCCCAGATAATAGTATAGTTTTCATTGCCATTGTCAAAGCGGAAGATTTTTTCTGGATAAATGCTATATTTGTCTTCAGGAGCAATAGGTCTTCCTCTTTCAAAATCGTCTTTATGTACTGTATAAATCTTTCCTCCCTCCCCTTTGTATTGCACCATTAGTTCTGGGTTATAGCCACTGGAGCCATCAATATGATGCCAGCCATAACAACGTACTTGGCCGTCATCAGAGTCAATGATAGTAAAGGATTCACCGTCCATTAAGGTGTCAAACGGATAGGAAAACGAGGAAGTGTCAGACAGGATGACTTTTTTCGTAAGATCATAGGAAGCAGCAACGTATGTGTATTTAGGTTCAGTGTGGTCTATAACACAATGAACTATCTTGTATTCCGCCTCTTCCATCGAGGAAAATGTCAACACGAAAGTTTTTCCTTCTTCAATGTAATCCGGATCCAAAGTCACCTTTTTTTCAGGGAACTTTTTCTCAAACGCAGGAATGGTGACACCCAGGACATTGCAATCAATGCATTCTTTCGTTTTGTTGTTACAACAACACAGCACCATTGAAAGCATGGCAATTAACATAAAAAGCAAATTCTTTTTCATCGTATTTTTCTGTATTATAGTTTAATAAACGCCAAATTCATTCGCATCGTATTTACGCTTTCCTTGGTAAGCAAAACAATTGCCATTCCAGGTGTATTCAAGTCCGTAACCGGTAGGCCAGTCGTTGTCGTTGATTTCAGCCAACACTATCCTTTGGATGTTTTTGTCGCCGAAATTATCATCGACATAAACCAAGCACAACTCTTCGAAGTTCAAAGGAAGCCATCGTTGGCCACCGCAACTGACAGTGATTTCATCATAAGAGGCTTTCCTGGTTTTGAACAGAGGCACTTTCACAAGTTCGCCTTTCTCGTTAAATGACAAGGCATGAATTGTTTCTGAAACAATGATGCCTTGGTGCAGAACGCCAAATTCAGTCTTCACCAAATAATAAGGTTTCCCTTCTGTAGTAGTTATTCGATACATATCCACAATACTCCCTTCGTCTTCATGCATGAGGATGGTGTCCACAACCATTTGGTTTTTGTTATCTTTATACCGTATGATGTTGCGGCAGCCAATGGCATAGCCACAATAATCATGAATCGGAATGGAATAGATGCTTACTTGATCCAATTTTATACTATCTATTGGATAGTCCATTATGGGCTGATAGTCATTTGCAAATGTAAGACTATTCACTGAGGAATGTTGCGGTGTTTCTTCATTTGTTTGTCCTTTGTTGACGCAGGAAACAAATGCCATGAACACCATGGCTATAATTAAAAAACGTGTTTTCATTTTTTTAGTATTTAGATGTTACATTCTTGATTTCATTATAAACCAGTACCGACATGAGTCCTGCGGTGGAACCACCATACAAAGGCTCTACACCAAGTGTCATGTTGTCGCCCTGGCGACGGCCATACGACGCAAGCGAGACTACCAAAAGGTTGCCATCACTAACCACCGCCCAGCCATATTGCTGGCGTGTTGAAGTACCAGTCTTAGCGTAATATGTGCGGCCTTCAGGCAAGCTTGTGCGGTAAGCTTTCATTGTGCCACTCACGATGGTTTGGCTAAGGGCTTGTTTTACTACAGCCACGTTATTGGCCTCATAGATGCGGATGGGCACGATGGTGTCGCCTAAATCAAATTCGCGAAGCGGATAACATACACCATCATTCATAAGCGTCTGAAATGCTTGCGCCACCTCGGTCACATACATTTGGCGCAAGCCCAAGGGGTAATTGTATGTGTCTTCACACATTTCAATGTGGCGTTGCTCAGACCTGATTCCCATTTTAGAGTAGCTTCTTTCAGTATTGACAAAAACAGGATTGGGATCCATGATTTGCCTTATGTTGGCGAACGGGGCATTCAAAGATTGACTTATTGCCTCCGTGATTGAAACTGGACGCTTCTTCCAGGGATGATTGGCGTTTCTTGGAGTTTTTCTCCCATCCACTGGTCCGTCGAAAAGAGTGAAGTTGGTGGATGCGCCCATTTCAAACATTTGGGTAACAATAAAGGGCTTACCGAGGCTACCTATGGGGAACCCGTCACGGTAGTCGGTGTAATCAATCATGCCGCTGCTGTAATGGGCAATGATATGGCCAGTATGGGCATCTACAACAATACTGGCCACTTCAAGTTCAGCACCGTTTTTCTTGAAGACACTGCTGTTGCGTAGACCGTCATAAGCACGGGTCATAGCCTGTTCGTTTTCGAGTGTTATGTAACTAAGGTGACGACCGGGAGAAGCCATTTTTTTCTCTATGTGGATGCGTGTAGTCACTGGAATATCACACTTATAACGGCAGTTTGTAAATTCCAAATCTTCTCTTTTTATGGCATTTAATTCTTTTTTGCTGATAAGGCCTTCATTATACCAACGTTCAGCCTTAGCTATTAAAACATCCTTCACAGCCTGCGGATTGTCTTGCACAACGTTATAGGCAATATTGTCAACCTTTCCTTTCACATAGTTTCGAGGCAAGGTGGAGGCAAGATAAGTCATTTGAATGTGATTAAGCCTATTTGCTGGTTTGTTAAAGGCGAACAAACTAGCAGCCTCTAAGCCACGATATCCTACTGAGCCGTGGAAACCAGCGACATTAACATACATGGCCATAATGTTCTCTGGTGTTTCATTTTGTG
The DNA here is from genome assembly GCA_946405575.1 of uncultured Bacteroidales bacterium. Lineage (GTDB taxonomy): Bacteria > Bacteroidota > Bacteroidia > Bacteroidales > F082 > Limimorpha. The sequence continues at coordinate 10,040 of CAMJHP010000025.1, forward strand.
AAATCATGTATCCTGAGACCATTTCTGACAGTTTTCGTGACATATCACGAGGGAAGCCATCCGCATTGAGGAAGGTGATGTTCTTCACGAGCTGGGCATTAATGTTTGAACCACCGCGTCCTTTGAACACGCTAAGGCTAATTCCGTGCCAGTTACTGGGGTTTGGAAGAAGGTCGTTTTGTCGGAAGAAGCCACGGTCTTCCTGAAGAACCAAGGCTTTTTTGAAAAACTCTGGCAACTCATCATACTTCACAGGAGCATAGTAATGGGAATGTTCTTGATCAATGTAAAGCCAGTTGCCATTTGTATCAATTACAGAGCTGTTTACAAAAATGTCATCACATTTGAGTTCTTTAGGGAAGCATGTTATGGCCATGAAAGCCAAAGTTAAGACCAGAACTGAAGCGGCGATGGCTTTGGGCAATGATGACAGCACCCAACCCACGTAATTGAAGCATTTTTCAGCTGACAAGGTGGAAGCGTCTCTTCTGGTGATACAAGCAATGAGAGAACAGATGCCCATCGTTAGAAAATAGATGGTAACGATGCCGAATACCATGAGGCAAACAGCAACAGCCATAATCAACAACAGCATGAACAGTTGTCGGGGGAATGCAATACCAAACGCAACAAGAAGGCCACCTATCCCAAACAGCCCTATAATGACGGGTAGCCTTGACTTGTTGCTAAAATGTATATCATCTATTTGCATCTCGAAAGCACTTGCGAACATGACTGTGCCCATTAAGTTCCATGCGTCACTAAAGACCTTCTTCATGACCAACAGCGCAATGCCAAGCACGACGATGAACACGGTCATCAATGTGATGTTGTCTCTGATCCACTGGAAACCCAAATAGCAGGGCAAGGCCATCGAGAGACACAACACATAAGCCAAAACCAACTGCTTCCAACCAGACAGCATCGTTTTTCTCTCAATGCGGGCGGTAATAAGGTATTTGTCTATGGCTTCGGTCAGCCGGTCTTTGTTGGAGCGTAGCATCATCACCTCTTCAAGTGTAAGAAAGATGAGGATGTAAGAAAATTTGTCGAGCAGTGTATAGGCAATATTGCCGAATGCATTCACTAACTTAATAGATTGTATGTGGCACAAAATTTCGACCGCAATGAGGAACAGCACACCGAGAGAAGTGAAATAGAGGACATCGGCCTCGTTGAAGCAGTCGCCTCCGGCTTTCTTATTGATACGGGCGAAGAAAAGCCTTATGCCTCCCATCAATGTAAGGACGGCGAGCATCTTCAGGGCCGGATTGAGCAAGAACAACAAGATATGATTCTTGGGACTTTGCAATTCGGTAGTATATGAGGAAAAAGTGCCTCTTAACGCGGTGGTGAAAGTTGCAATATCTTCTGTGGTTGCCATGGCCACAAGGATGGTAGCAGCACCTTTGAAGACAGCTGCAGCTATGGCAATGAAGAGAACCACAACCAAAGTAGCAGCCAGTTCGCTGTAGTAGTTGACACCTTGCTTGCCAGCGAACACTTTTGCGCTGTGCTTAAGCCACAAACGGGAAAAGTCGCGCATAATGCCAAAGCCGGTGAGCAGCAGGAAAGCCATAAAGGCTATCAGCGTGATAATTAAGATACTATTCATGGCAGGCGTGGGTTATTGTTGAGAGAGTCGATGAAACGGATGGTGTTCACACCCAATTGGCGGAAAAACTCGTTGTAGAACTTTTTCAGTTCCGCAGTCTTTTTCACCTTATCATTGGGTTTAAGGACAATGACCACTTCAGGATCAGTTAAGGCAATCTGTTCTTTGGCCTCGGCCAACAGAATGGGATCAATCTTGGTAATAAGCTTCTCGGCGGCCTGTTCTGAAGTTGGGATGTTTTTGTAGAAGTTGGCATAGTTGCTATTCTCGACACCATCGGTGCTGATGACGATTATCTCGCGGGCTTCGGTGTTCATCTCACGGAAAACTTTAAGTGTTACATCGATAATGGGTGACGAGGTCATCGTTTTCTCACTGAGCTGTTTGTAACGAGCCAGCTCCGAGCTAATCATTTCAAGCAACGGGCGCGGATTGCGCTGACGCTCTGCATCCTTTTTGGACATCCTCTTATCGGTTAAGGCAATAGACCTACTCTGCAATGAAAGTTGGTCGCTTTCGTCGATGGCAGCCATGCGGATGGTCAAGCGTTGTCCAAAGTCGATTGTGCCGATACCGGTGTTGGTAAAGAACGTGTTCAAGTTCTGATTGAAATCGCTTTCGATAGCGTCGAAGACAGTCTGGTCGGTAGCATCGCAAAGGAACGTAACCGCCGTCTCGTTAATCTTTTGGGCGTGGCAGCCCAAGGTGACTAAGTTAAGTGCCACAAGGCACAGGAGAATCATATTGTTTTTCATAATGTTATTCTTTTAAAAGTTGGTTTATTGATAGGGTTGATTAGAGATTGTAATAAGCTTTGACATCAGCCTTCGTGGCGGGTTCGTACGTGAAGGATGACACCTCGACGGCGAGCCTGAAGGCGAGTTCGTTCAAGAGGAGCTTCCGATAGTTGGCGAGATCAGAGACCACCTTATCGAGCAGGGTTTCCATTTCCTGTTGGTTTTTGTCCAAATCGGTTTGGGCTTGCTCCATCTTCAGCTCGTTTGCTTCAAGTTGGGCGTTGATGCTGTTCACATACTCTTCGTAGGCAGCAGTCCGATTGTTGCAGCGTTCAAGTAGTTTCGCCCGCTTTTCTTTGAGGATGGCGAGGTGCTGAGAATTAGTAATCTGAATAGCATCGCCCAAGTCTATGGTTTCTGGTTCCGTGGAAGCCGTGGAAACAGTATTAGTCGCAACCTCTCCCTTTTTCTTGCGGTCTATTGTAAAGGATTCCGCGGCTAGTGTCAAAAATGCACCGAGAAGCATTTCCGCCAAGCCTGGCTGATTGAGTATAAAGCCATACAAGAAACCATGACCAGTTTCAGTCTCTTGGGGTTGAGTTGGAATGAGATCAAATCCAGTATTAGTTACTACAGCTTCATCAAGTCCAAGAAAAGTCACAGCGAGGGCGTGTAGCAGGCTGACAAAAGCTAAAAAGACACATCCAATGAGTGCAACTTTTATTGGAACAAGCCGTTTGCTCATGTACCTCTTGTAGAGAATGGCTGTGTATAAAAAGATGACTACGACATACCCAATTCTCAACCAGATAGCACCAGCGGAAAGGCTTTCTCGTTGCAAATCAAATGTAGCGAGTGTGGTCACAACTTCGGCGACAAAGGAAATCAACAGGAAAGAAAGCAAGCCTTTGTTTTCCTCCTTCTTTTCCTTTTTCTTGGGTGCCTCGTCCTCGACGGGAAGGGGCATCGGGGCGACTTCCATCTCAGCTGTTTCAATCTGGTCGTCTAACTTAGCATGTTTTTCTTCATCGGCACGCTGTTCTGTTTCGTATTTCTTTTGTGCAGCTTGAAGTTCGGCACCAAGGATCTTACGGGTGGCCTCGCAAATTCCCAGTTCCTTCAATGCCTTTTTGATGGCATTTTGAATCAGACGCACCTTGGGTTCAAAGATTCGAAACACTCTGTTCTCACCAATGTTATAGAAGCGATTGCCGGAAGCATCGCGCGAAGGGAGTTGTGTGCCTCCTGTGATTGTCTGACTGGCATCTTCGCCGACAGCGGTCAGAATGGGATTCTTAGTTGTAGTGGAGTTCATAGTGCATGGGGTTTTGAAGGTTACTGAAAGTGGGAATCAATCCGTATCTAACAAAGGTTAGCTTGGTTTTCATCAGCACGTCGCTGCTGCTTAGGAGCGTTTGGGAGCTCTTGCACTCCTCCTGATGCTTCGACCGGGGCTGCGGTCGGAAATCGAGATCAAATTTTTCTGTAGTTGTCATAGGGCTTTATGTTTTAAGTGAGTTAAACTTTTCAGCGGCAATATTACGAACGTGAGAATCGTACAACTTATAGGACTGTCATGGATTGACCTAAAATGTACTTTCCTTTTCGTCCGTACTAACAAAAAACAAAAATATGCCCCCGATGAGGGCATATCTTAGCGGAACGTTATAGTATTAACAGAAAAAATTGTCACGAGAAAAAGCTAAGCACCTTTGAAATTTTGACAATTTTTCAAGTGCAGAAAAAGAAAAACAATTCGCTAAAATAAAATATTGTCATTCTGCTATACCTATTATATAGTTGGCATCCACAAAGTCAGTGAGCCAAACCCCGTTGCGACTGAGGAAGAACTTGATTCCCTCCTCATGCATCCGTTTGGCATCGATACACAAAACAACAGGCTCGCCATGTCGCGCTCCGACTTTTGTGGCCGCTTCAATGGTTGTGGAGAGGTGAACATAAAGCCGATTGCCTTTCTGGATGCCTTGGCTCATGATGGATTTCACGAAGGCTTTTGCCGTGCCGTGATACAGAATATCGGGCGGCGTGGCTTCAGCCAGCTCCACATCGACCTGGATGCTGTGACCTTGCCTGGCTCGGATGCTCGTCATATCTTCGGAAAACTCATACCTTTGTTTGTTATTGGTGGCCACAATTTCGAGAAGCTCTGCTATTGTGAAGCCATGGTTGTCCACCAAGTCATTCACCACTCTCCAACCATGTTCGTCGAAGGCGTATGTCTTGTCATGCCGGAGAAGGTATGAAAGCTTTTTGCCGCGTTTGATGAGATTGGTGGCGTGGGTATCCATTTTTATAGTTTTAGTTTTTCGTTAGCAAAAGTAAGTAAACTTTGCACAGCAAGTATTTTTTTTCTTCATAATATGTGTTTGTTTTTGAATTATTTGTATTTTTGCAAATTGATATTGTAAACTTTGTACTAAAATGAACACTATTAAATCATTGGATTTCGAAAGAATTACAGCACTTTCTTATATCGTAACTGAAAAGTTCGGCTATGTTCGTGACTTGATAGTAAAGGTAAGGCAAAGTATTATTGATGAGTTTGTGTCTATGGGATTTGTCATCATGGGTTATACATCAGAAGACAAGACATGGAGAGTATCGGACTTTGCTGTCGATTTTTATAATATCATCAAGTAGAATTCCATTGTATTACGTTTATGGATTGCTATGTAGTATTGTGGATTCCCACAATTGTTTATAATGATTTCTCAAAACCTTTAGAGAAATCTTTAGAGAAAAATATTTCTGACATCCCCGGCAAAGAACTTGTTGTAAGACTTGAGCTTTCCGAAGAAGGTGATTTTTCTGTGTTTTCAAAAATTGGCGAACGGTTCGAATTAATAGTTGAACTCAAAAGGAAACAAGTCAGTTCTAATGGTTTGATGCTGTTCTCATACAATAGCACATCCGATGAAGAAAACGGGTTTCGCTTTACTTCCACAGAGTTCCCGACTGCCGTATACCACATGATAAAGAGTTTTTACCATGTGCATGATTTTCACGATTCCGACACTGATTCTTCGTTACCACCGTTCGTATCTTCAGAAACAATCGATATACAAAGCAAAGACAACAAAGCTTTGCTGCATTATTTGAACAATTACAATAATGTTATTTCCAATACGGTTCGTTATATTCAATTGGCTATAAGAAGTACGAGAAGAAACAAGGAAGAAATTCGTCCAGAAACAAGGAGCGGTATTCAAAAACTGTGTCTGTATGCACGAGGATACGAAGTATACATGGGTGTTTTATACCATTCCAAATACAATACGATTTCCAATACGGAAAGTAAAGATAGGGAGTGGAGACATATTGCTTGCAATATCGAAAATGGGCTGAGGTATATTAGAACCATAGAACGCGAATACGGGGAATACACCCAACAACGATTTGTAGATAAGGTGATAAAAGATGCTGAATCTTCGTTGAAAAGTTCAAACAAATCCATCAAAATATCGAAAATATCCTACTTTATTGGGATAGCATCGCTTGTTATAGGTATAGTATCATTTTTTGCAGCATTAAAAATCGCACGGCAATCAACCAATGAATTGAGAGATGTAAGGGATGCTCTCAAACAAGAGATAGAGATTATTCCAGCATCTTTGTCAGAAACAGAATCAAAAATACAGGAATTGAAAGCCGAACAAGATTCCTTGCATACCATTGACATTAATACGCAAGAGCAGATTCAATCTGTATCAAAAAAAGTGGATGATTTGTTTTGGATGATTCGAAAGATGTCCGAATAACCTCTTGTGATTTCTGTACAGGTTGTTTGAATCTGAAAGGTTTATGATTCCAAGGTGAAGCCATGATTGGCAACCAAGTCGCTCACTTCACGCCAACCATGTTCGTTGAAGGCGTATGACTTGTCATGCCGGAGGAGATATGAGAGCTTTTTGCCTCTTTTTATGAGTTGGACGGCAGGGGTAGCCATTATTCTATGGTTTTTCATAAGCTTCTGTTTGTTCAGAATCTTTATGTATTGAAAGGTTTTGTGTAATTTGATGAATTAACGGTGCAACAATTTTATTAATAAACGAGAAATCCACACGATAAACATCTGAATAATACTGACAATATGTATAATATTTTTGAAATACAGGCATATACATCTCAACACTTTCATTCTCTACAAATAATCCATAAGTATTGTTCTTGTCAAAATTAGTAATGTTATCAAACTGATGTTTTTCCATTTCAGCAAAATGACTGATGATGTCTTGTGTAATGGTAAATTGTGTTGCTCCGTCCTGCCGATTGTTAAAAAAATCAACATTCCCAACTTTGAGTATTTTTGAGAACTGTGACATAAAAAATGCGGGATTAATACAAATACGCTTGAAACCATGCATTTGTAAAGCATACATTCCGCCCATGCATTTCCCTATAATAACATCAGGTTGCTCCGCCTGACAAAGTTCTTTCAAAAATGGCAATGCTAACAAAGGGTCAACTGGAATATCAGGAGCCACAATTTCAAAATCATGCAAGCATTTTTTTAACATCCCGATTTTGCTACTTTGAGAAGAGGACATAAATCCGTGAAAATAAACCAGTTTTTTCATTTGATTAGGTTTTCATAAATTCTTGACGTTCTTCCATTGTTAAATAACAACTAAAAGCTTCCGAATTACATAATTTACAATCGTATGAAGGTATATTAACCTCGTAGATTTCTGGTTTGCTGTATGTACTCATAATTCTAACTCTTTTACTATATCATTAAATGACTTGTGACAACTATAATATAAATACTTTGCTTTTGCAAATAAACATATTTTTTCGTTAATCAACCCAGCATTACCATAGAAAGAATACTCATCTGCGGGACAATTGACGCAAAAATACAACGCTTTACATTCTATACATTCGTTTATAGATTTCACAGGTGTGTTTCTGATGGATTTAAATCTTTGCCAAATTGTTTCAAACTTTTCGGTCAAGATATTACCACCCAATTGCTTTAATCCAGCAGAGCACCCAAATATAGTTCCTTCATAATCAACATAAAACTGATTATGCGGGAAGTCACACAAATACTGGGGAACATATCCGTTTTTCTTATAGAAAGACATCCATTCGTTCTTCTTTTGGGTAACCTTTTGATTGAATCCCTTTTGATAAGAGATGTCAATCTTAAGCATATCTTTCACGTCTATCATATAATCGCAAATAGAAGTGTCATTGGTGTTGGATGGAAAAATATAAAAAGCATATCTGAGTTCAACTCTATTATCTTTTGCGAATTGACAGATTGCAGGAAAATCCTCAATGGTCAATTTTGAAACAATTAACTTTAATGAAAGGGGCACTTTGGCTTTTATTATTTTATTGATATTAATCATAACTTTTTCATACATACCAAAACGCTTTGTTGTTTTTTGATACGTTTCTTCACTGAAACCATAAACGGAAACAATAAGCCGTTCAGGTGGAAGTTCCTTGAACAGAGACAGGTGTGACTCGGTTATCATCGAGCCATTTGTGAAAACACGAATCAGCATCCCCTTGTATTTTGCATAGCGGTATATTTCTGAAAAATCTGGCCTAATAAAAGGGTCTCCTCCAGAAAAAACGACTTGAAGTGCGCCTATATCGACCATTTTATCGATAATTCTTTTTATGGTTTCCGTGTCCAACTCTTTCCCTGATTCCTTTAATTCACCTTGATAGCAATGGTAGCATAAAAAATTACATCTTGGTGTTAATTCAAAGCTTTTTACTTTGTACGGATGTTCTTGCTTACTCCAATAGTTATTCACATAGTAACTGAATGGACGCTTTGGCACAACCGAAACCAATTTGCCAGGCTCTTTTTTTGTTGATGTTGTCACAGCGCCTATTTCAACAAAAGCATTAACCACTTCATCAATGTCAGGCTGAACAACAGCACGTTGCATCTCATATCTTTCACATATTTCTTCAACTATTTTTTCAATAGAATAAGATAGAGATAGCATCGAGAAGACTTCGGCCGCAGTCTGGTTTAATTCATAAAGTTTGTTTCTTGTGACATCGATGATAAAAAAAACAGAGCCAATCTTTCTAAGAACGAAAGTGTTATTTGCTTTTATAGTATCCATGATTCAAATTGTTCTTATTGCTTTGTTACATGTTGTTTAATACTCATTTTGCATTGATTCTTTTATTGCTTCCAAATATCCAAATCCGAACTCTTGTGATGGTTCTAAAACCATGCATTGCCCCCATTCATTCCATGCCCTAACGAAAATGAAATCCGAAGACGTTTTTCGCGACAATGCCAACATTTTACCAAAATGGTTCTTGAACGAGGAAGGATTAGATCCCAAAACAATGGAAGCATTCTCCTTATATCGAGGCGTAGTGTCCCAGCTAGTAAAAACATTATAAAAATAGGTTTTGTTTGAAGGCAATTTTTGCATTAGTTTATATGAGGTACGAGTTAATACGCCGTATGAATAGAATTCATGTTGTGCTTTTATTGATATTTTTAAGTACCTATCATATATGTAACGACTGAATCTATTTTTAATCGATGAGTTGAACCTTAATGCAATTTGAGAAAAGCGGTACTCCTTAAATGTCAAGGCAGAACAGGTGTTTAATAATTCTTTACGAAACAATTCGGAAGGTTCCCAAACTGTATTGATGATAAATACTCCATCAAACCCATCTTCTTTGCACAACAGATCCCATAAAACCACCATTTTTTCCAATTCTGGGATATCCAAAGGTCTGTAAATAACAACAACTGGTTTATTGTTGACCTTAATATAACGTGGATCATGAAAAAAAGAAGAAAAATAGCGATAATGGTTTCGCCAATCCTTAACATCTCCGTATTCCTGTTTAATTAGCACTTTATTCTCACCAATCCAACTGTTTGTCCAATCATGGTTGGCCCAAGTAAAACAGTAATGAATGGGAATATCACTCCAATCAAGAAGATTTTTTACAGGTTGTTCAAGCAATAGCTTTCCATTATACCAATAATGGTAAATTGCCCATCCATATATATGATACATATTACACAAAGACGCTTGCCAAACCATTGTTTCCTTATCTAATAGATTGTAATAATTATCAAATAATGGCAAAAACGGTTGATGATGACCTTTAAATAATGGCTTACTAAGTTTCACATTATCCCATTCGGTGAAACCTACACCCCACCAAATATCGTTCTCGGGAATAGAATGATATTGAGGAAGATAATATGCCAATACTTTTGTCATTTCCAACCTTTTTCACGAATATACGATAGAATAATATTAACGCTTTCTTCGATACTATAATTATTTGAGTTCAATATCAGCTGGTTCCTCTCTTTTTTCAATGGTGCAAACCCTCTGTTTTTATCACGGTCATCTCTTTCCTTTATTATTTGTATCATTTTTTCATCCAAACCTTCCCTTCCCTTGTCTTCATAATCGCATTCAAGATATATCTTGAATTTGGTGTTTGGAAAAACAAACGAGCCAATGTCACGACCCGATACCACAAAGCGTCTCTCTCCTATGTATTGGTGAATAACATTTGTAAGATACAACCTGATAGGAATATTTTCTGCAATTATTGAAGTTAATGTGTCGATAGCATGTTTTTCAATGGTGGGATCAATAGTATTACCATTGACCAGCACAATACTCCCCAAACCAGATCGGCGCAATTCAACTTGTGAATAACAATCATAAAATGCAATGGGTTTATCAAAAAATTGTTCGTACGGTACGTCTTTCCAGAAAAGCGAAAACGCCCTGTATACAAATCCCGTGTCAAGAAAGGGAACATTTATAACGCGAGAGAGTTCTTTTGAAATTCTGGATTTATTTGTCCTGCATCCCCCGTCTACAGAAATAATATACTCGTTATTGTACATAATGTTTGCTTTCAAATAATAGTTCAACAAAGTTGTCTTGTTCCAAATAGTAATTGATATTTGATCCGAAATATTCTTTTGCGTAAATACCTTTGTCTATTTGTTTTGCTATGTGTTTATAAAGCCAAGGTTTCATGAAAGGATAGTTTACCATAAGGAAAGCTTTCAAGCATGATTGTTTGAAAATTGTTTCATCATATTGCTCAAAAGAAACTCCATAATCAACCAATCTTCCCTTGCCATTGAATTCAATAAAGTTTTCTTTTTTAAAATCCCAAAAAAGAATTTGGTGTTCTTTGCAGTTTATTAGAAACTCTTTTAATTCTTTTGCGGAAATAACATGTGAATTTGAGTCTAAATACTGACGACTAATAATATCAAAATGTTCGCCTCTTATCACCATTATTGGAAGTATTAGCTCACACTCCTTCGACATTAATAACACCTTGTCAAAAATCTCAATGTTTGTAAGGCGGTTATAAAAAACTTTGTAGGCTTTTACTTTGTCTGTGAAAACAACTCCTTCGTGACCAATGCCTAATCTAATCAAATTGTCTATTGCAACATCATATATTTGTGAAACCTCATTTTTCATATCGTCAATTAATTGTATATTAGTCATGGGAAAGAGAAATAATTTGAGTTTTTTCACACCATACGAATACATCTCGTACAATACACTTATTTGATTGAGTAACATGGGCATGGGTCTGTTTCTACTTTTTCGGCGAGTAGCAAAAGCATTTGTACCATCTTGCAAGCCATCTTGACAAAGATGCATAGTTGTAGTTTGGAGGAAACATTCCTTCTGGTTCCTCTGTATAAAGTCTTGTCTTATTGTTAACGGTTAAATCAAGCTTTTTTATTGTACATAAGTCTTTCATGGTTTCAATCTTTATGTTCTATAAACGTGTTCCATCTTTTTTCGGCCAAATCGCATACATTTTCGACAGGAATCTCCTTATTCCCGTTTGCCTGTTCAAACTCTTCGGTGCAAGGAGTGCATATTGGAAGATACTTGCAAGTTATACATTTGAACTCTTTAGAGAGCTTTTGTTTCCGTTGTTCGCCCCAATAATCCCAAACATAATCATAACCATATTCAAACAAATCTATACCTTTATTACGCAAAGTCATACAAGGCGACATCTTCCCGTCATAACCGATAAAAACCTTGTCTATTCCGGCTCCACACACAAATTGAGACCAACCACTCTCATTGTTGCAATCGAAGGGCAAACAGTTGCATTTGTGGACCAAGTCTCGAAATGCTTTAATTTTTACGGGGTCACGTTTTTCAACTTCAATTATTTGGTCATTAGAAAGCATCAACTCACGAGGGTTTTTCAATGTATTATTTCCCTGACCAATCACCACGTTGTAACGGAAAGGTGCATTATGTTTATAGGCTATTTTATTGAATTCTGAAATATGGTCATAATTCATTTTGTTTAATATCATTTTAGTTGTATAATAAATGCCATTTTCATCCAGTAATTCCAACGCGCTACAAAGTAGGTCGTAACCATCTTTCACACCTGTAAAACGTTCATATTCCTCATTAGATGTTCCATACAGCGTAATATCTAGGCTTCTTGGGGGATAAGCTGCAAAATATGCCGCCAAATCTTTATCAATTAACAATGCATTGGTAAAGACATCGATCAAAAAACCTTGTTCCTTAAAAGCCTTGTAGATTACTTTGAAATTTGGATTAGAGAGAGGTTCCCCTCCAGTAATAGTTACATTAATAATACCCTTGTCTTTTAGAATGTTAGCTATTTGTATGAACTTATCGGTTGAAATCTTTTTTTTCTTATCCAAACCTTTTACATAACAATGAGGACAATTGCAATTACACTCAGAGGTTATTTCGACCACGCCAATAAGTGGTTTTCGCATTTTTCCCATCTTTCCTTTCAGTGGACCAAATCCAATGACTTCGGCATTCGACATGGATCCGATCTCATATAATGAGCTATCCTTTGGTATTAAAACATGTTCGTTTACTAACAATGAAATGGTCGCATAAATGTTATTCTCTAATTCTTTATCAGAACATGAGTGGTCTTTTTCTCCCAATATTATTTGGATGGTTTCGGATTCTGTATTATTCTCCAATAATTCCAATACATGCAAACAGCTGGAATTGACCATTAGCACTTTTTTTGAGCGACCATAGTCTTTTTCTTTAATATCGACCAGCAATGTGTCATCACCGGCTTGAACTCTAATGAAATTTTTATTAATTTGATACTCTTTCATTTGTTGATGGATTTTTTAACAACCATTAGAACATGATTACCGTCATTTAGTTTAATAGTCCTGCCTAGTTCATGTGCAACATTAAGAAATCGATTGGTTTCGGATAAGGAGATTCCACTTTCAATGCTACCGAAAACATCACTTGCGACAACATCAAGTACGGCAAAACCTTTTTCAACAAAAAATGCTTTGATTAGTGATGGCTCAACAAAAGAAACAGGGATACCGCCCGACCTTTTTTGAAACGAAAACACAGTGTCGTTGTGCATTAAACTTTCATAATAATCGCATAAGCATGTTAGATCATTGTCTTGGAGTATTTTTTTTCGGGAAGCATCATTGAATTTCGAATACTTTGACAAGAAAGCTATAATAGCAGTGCCGTCGTCATCCTTCATAATGGATGCGACCTTGTCCAGCGTCATTTCAACATCTTGGATGTTTCGGCAGTGATACAATGGTCCGAGACACAATACCAAATCATAAGTGCAGTTATTGACTAAAGCATCCGAAAAACAGTCACAGTGGTGGGTTTTTAATTGAACACCCGCCCATCTTGCTTTTTGTTCGGCAATCTCTATTTCCTTTTTCGAGATGTCAAGTAATAACACCTTTTTTCCTGTTTTGGCCAGGGGAATGGCATAAACGCCCGTTCCTCCCCCGAGATCACAGACCGTTTTGGCATCGCGACAATATAAATCAATGAGACGCATGGTCATTAGATACTCGAGGGAGAATGGTGATAATCTCGCGTCTTCTTCCAAGGAGTGAAGGTTATAATAATCGGCAATATTTTGTGTTCCGCTCAAAACAAAACAGATTAGAATTCAACGACATGGAACTCTTTCCCGAATGTTGGGACATCCAATAATTTCAGTGAAGTAACTTTTACGGTGAATATCCGGGACTTAACCAGTTTGTTTGCAATCTGATCAACATTCTTTATCATCGTAGCGTACACGGGAAACCGCTTCGTATAGAGATGCCAGCATTCAACCAGATTCAATCCTGATGCCTGTGTACAAATCCCTTGGATCTGTATGCCCTGATGATTACTTCCATACGCTTCAGGCTCGTTGTAAACAACAATTGAAACCTTGCCGTTTTTTTCAATGTTTTCAGCGTGTGTTGTGTCTTTGTCAGAAACAAACACTATTTCAAGGTCTTTGTTATATGCGAAATAGATATTGTTCGCATGTGAGCGATCACCATCATTTGTGGCAAGAGTTGCAACAGAATTGGTTTTCAATATTTCTTTTGCCGCATCTATAATGTCTTGATTTAATACCTGTTTCATACCTCATTAAAGATTGAAAAAATCCATATAAAGGTTTGTCAAAGCCATAGACTATGTAAGAAGATTTAGCCTATTAACGACTATGTTGATTTTGATATAAGTTTTTAAAACATATAGGACAATATCCACCTGTTTTCAATAGAAATTCTATTGGGAGAACTTTTCCACAAAGTTTGCAATTGCCTGTTTTTGAATTGTTTTGCTGTTCGCTCATACAAGTTATTAGCCAAGTTATATCCCATTAGGCTCTTCGGTTTTATTGAACATAAATTTATTTATTTCAAATATACTTTTTTTCAATTATCCTTACGGTTAGGAATAACGAGCAATCACTCATTTGAGATTCCTCTTTTGGGCGATTGCTCATACGGGAACAGTAAAAAACTATGCGTTTCTCTGTTTGTCACATGAAGTGCTGCACCTTGGATGAGGAAATGCGCCTTCACTAAATCCAGATAAAACTGCATAAGCGTTCTTGGCTTGAATGGTGGGGTTCTTCATCACCTTCATTTCTTTTTCTCTTTCCATAATGTTAGATTTTAATTGTTAATAATAGATTTTATTATAAGGCAAAGGTGCTTTGGGACATCTTGGATCGGGATAATCCCAATGCTCATTACCATATGCCATAGTTATCATTTTCCAGCAAACGCCTTTGTTTTGTCTACAGTCATGAACTTTTCTACAAGAATGGCAACTGCTCTGATTAGAAAAAGAATCATTTTGAACAAAAAACAAATTTCTAGCTTTCTCTGAATTCCAGATCTCCAAAATGTCATTCTTGTTAATATCACCAATTATGAAATATGGATTCCAATACAATTCCTCGCAAATAGTTACTTGTCCATCAGGCAAAACATTAAATGCCTTTTGGTTGGCTGTACATGACGATCGTTGCTCAAACTTTTCCCATTTTTTACATTTATAGTTATCTGCTGTTTCCTCCTCTTTCATTAATATCCAATAATTGGAGTTCTCTATATTATTGGAGTTAACATATTCTTTTACAGATGATAATTGATCAGATGTAGGACGTAAAGCTTCAAACGTATTTAGGGCTTTGTACATTGGATATCCGATGGGTGATAATTTGATTCCTTTCACATGATTGTATTTTGATAATTCATTTATCAGTTCTTGAATATCATGGATATTGCAATTAAATCTTGTCAGCACTGTATTTATTTGCCAATCAAATTCATACTGATCTAAAAGGAGCATGGTTTTTTTCAACTTTGGTAGATAATTGTTATCCACGTTAAGCAGTTTGCTTTCTTTTAGAGGGTCAAGGCTGTCCAATGATATTTGCACCCGCGTCATTCCAATTTCTTTCAAATACTTTATCTTGTCTTCAGGAAGAGGAATTTTTGTCGATATTAGAGAAAAATAGCCGCACGAGGCTAATTCATCGAGAATTTTGTCAATATCGGGATGCATCATCACCTCTCCACCATTGATTTCAATATCAGTAAAACCGATACTTTTAGCTTCTTTTATAAATCTTATTGCCAGGTCTGTATGTAGAAAATCATTTTCATGTCTCCTTTTGTCAGCATAACAATAGATACAATCAGTCATGCAACGCATCGTCAATTCCAAAACGGCATGAATTGGCTTGTATAACCGAGTTGTTTGCAAGTCTAAAACTCCATCTACTAAAAAATCGCTTGGATTATACTCTTCCTTTCTATTCGCCCCAAGTGGTTCAATCAACAAGTTCGTTGGCAGTATCGTCTTATTTCCGTCATAATCCTGTATTAAAGGATGCCCATTGTTAATCATTGGTTGTATGATTTCAGCGACTTGTTCCGTTGACAATTGAAAAAAATCTGCGATATCATTTTGTAATTCATACAATGCTTTTCCGTTATTCTTGGAAAAGAACGATAAAGCTTGGGCAACAATAGGGTGTATCGCCTGCAAAAAGTGCGGCTCATAAAGCCCCGAAGCCATCTCTGGAAATTCAAAAGTGCCTATGATGGCTCTATGAATATCGTTTCTGAGATAATATGCAGGGTTTAATATTAGTGTTAGATTGTCCATGATTCATCAAGGTTCTATCGTTGCTTTTGATAAAAATGAAACATCCTATTCTACTTTGCAAAAGTAGATCATTTTTCCCAAATACCCAATGCTTTAATGAAATTATTGCGACAAAGCACAGAAGATTTCAGGAAGATATATGTTTTGGATATCTTCAGTGATGGCACGAGAAAACAGTGGAGCTATTTCTTGTGGAGTAAACCCTGCTATGCAGCAACCAATCTCAGTGACCAAAAAATCAAGCTCGCTATGCTTTTTGGCAAATTCTATAAAATCATCAACATACGGCTTGATAGTTTCAACACCTCCCTGCATGGTTGGAATGGCATAGGATTGTCCAAACAATCCTACGCTTTGGCCCCATTCAGCGCCAAATTCCCGATAGGCATGCATGGCGGCACCGCCGCCATGCATGCCTTGCAAATTGCTTCCGAAGACAAAGGCTTCATTGGGTGCAAGTTGCGTGATGTAATTAGATGAAATGCGTTTTTGGCTCATTTGATTATTGTTTTAATCTGATTAATCCTTATCTGAGGAACTTAATACTTTATTGACGAATCTCAACGCATCCTCGTTACCTTGTTTTGCGGCCTTGACAAACCATGCCCAAGCCGTCATGTTGTCCTTTTGGGTTCCCCACCCATTCAAATAGTAGCTTGCAAGGCGGTATTGAGCGTCCGAATCGCCGCCTTCAGCGGCTACTTTGAAGTGTTCAAAAGCTTTGTCTCTGTCTTGGGCTACACCTTCACAA
Source organism: uncultured Bacteroidales bacterium (assembly GCA_946405575.1). Lineage (GTDB taxonomy): Bacteria > Bacteroidota > Bacteroidia > Bacteroidales > F082 > Limimorpha. Next base: position 26,642 of record CAMJHP010000025.1, read on the forward strand.
TTGTGGTAGCAGACTGCAAGCGAGTAATGCGCAATGATATAGCCCAATTCTGCCGCCTTGGCAAACCAGTGCACTGCAGTTTCGAGGTTCTTTTCTACGCCTTGGCCGAATCTATAGCACTCAGCAAGTAACCAAGATGAATAGTCATCGCTCTGGAGAGCGGCTTTTTCAAGCCAATAGGCAGCCTTTTTATAGTTCTTGCGCACGGCGGTTTCACCATAGTAATAGCAACTCCCCAAGCATCTTTGGGCGCATATTTCTCCTTGCTCGGCAGATTTTGTCCACCATTTTATAGCCTCTCGTGGATTCACTTCACACCCGTAACCCACACTAAGACAGAAGCCCAACATGTGCTGACACATTGGGTCGCCTTCTTTTGCACTTTCTTTTAGGCGTTCCATGATTTCAAACTCATCTGAAGGTGTGATTTCCTTGAAATAAGTTTCCAGATACGCCCTGGCTTCTGAATTGCTGGTGAACGAAATAATATCGTTCATTGGGCTTTTGGCTTTTTTGCGAGTGTTTTCCTTGCTTGTTTTCATGGCTGTTTGTTTTTGTGGTTTGACAATCAATTACAGCGCGAAGGTAAACTCTCAGGAAAACACTTTATTTAGAGGACGAAAATAGGACAAGGAAAACGGCTTTCGGATATGAAAGACGTTTAATAGACAATATTTTATTCCGCGGATTAAGTTTTGCCCCCTATCTCTAAAAAGCAAAACCTTTCTTTATGCTTTAAGGCTCTTCCTTTTTATTATTCTCCTTTTGACTTTTTCGGAGAGCCTTTTCTGCTTGCTTTGCTGCATAATAGCAATGGGGACTACAATAATCACCAAATCTATGAAGAGGAGTTAATGTAAAACGGCAATAACACCATTTACACTGTTTAGTTTGTTCGTTCATTTTCTTTTGCCCATCCTTTTACTTTTCAGAAATGCATGCACAAACATACCTTTCTGGAGCAATCTTTGTCTCGAAACTGATAGTTCGGCCAATACTAGTGGTGGTCTCGTGTGTTTTTTGTTGACATTTATTGAAACCGCATAGAATTGATTGATTTGATTTAATAACTTTCATGATTTTAAATTTTTGAATTAAACAATTGTATTTCTATGGTAAATATTTTCGACATATAGATCCAGGTTGTTTTTTTCGAAGATGCATTGTTTTTTGCCTTCCAACCTGAATTTCTTACAGCCGCCGTTGCATATTGGCAGCACCTTGCATCGTAGACACTCGTTGTCATCCAACACCGAGACATTTCTAAAGGCCAAGTATTCAGGCTCTTTTGACTGATGGATTCCATCACGCACATGACCGACAGAGACTTCCGGCTTGTAGTCGTGGACACATAAATAAAGGTTTCCGAGGGGATCTATCGTGTAGTAACCTGGATTGTCAGCCTCGCAAAAGCGGAAATCAACTGTTTCGCATCTGTTTTCAACATGATACCCTTTTTCATGGGCCATCTTTATCAGAGCAAAGATGCCTTTGTAGGGAGAACTTCCTGCTTTTTTCTCTGAAAACTCTTTCCAGTCAGAAGTCTCAGTGGAATAAACCCATCTGAAGAAGATGGAGGAATGCTCTTTTACAACATCTGGCAATTCGTTCAGAAGTGTCTCGATGGATTCATAGTTCTCATCAGACAGATTCACCCTTATCCTCAGAGGGAGGTGGCTCTTGGAATTGGTGCAGTAATTCACAATGTTTTCCACAATCCTCCTATATGAGCCCTCTCCATTGGGAAAATGCTTCATCCTATTGTGATAGGTTTCAGACCCATCGAAAGTCACCTGCACATTGAATACCTGGCATCTCTCCAATGCTTCAACCACTTCGGGGCTCAACAGACAGCCATTGGTAGTAATGCCAGCTTGATAATCGATATGTGAAGCACTGCAATGAGCTAGAAAAGCCTCGGACAGCATTTCAATGCTCTTCATGTTAAGAAGAGGCTCGCCACCAAACCAGTTGACAGAAAGCATTTGTCTCCCGTCAAGGTTGTTGACAACCCAATCTTTGACTTGATTTGCAGTGGTTACATTCATGGTCACACCATTTTTGTTTTCGTAGCAGTAGGGGCATAACAAATTACATGCCAAAGATGTGAGAATGGACAGAGATAATGCAGATTGATCAAAATGAGACCTGTTATAATGGAACTTATAATAGTCCAATTCGTTCGAGGATTCTGGTATGACGTATTTCATCTCCACCAACATCCGTCCAATCTCTGTTTCAGGATCAATGGCACCGCGTCCAATTACGGCAAGGTCATCGTTATCAAGTTCAACCAATTGTTTGTACAACAGGTTGTACAGGAGAACAATACCGTTTTCCGTGGAACACAGAACATTGTATCTTGAAGCAACAAATCCCTTAACCTTTATTTCAATGTTTAGCAGCATTGTCTTGGCGTGTAATTTGTGACTGCAAAATTACATTATTTTTCACTTCCCTTTATCAAAGTGTCTCGCAACTTTTCTAAATCTCCCCTGTATTCCTCAAGTTTATGGCAAGATTCATACTTTTTCACAAATGACGCCAAAGCATCTTCAAAGCCTCCTTTACACAAGAAATGATACGAATTTGTGTTACAAAGAGTTTTCTTTTTCTTCGGCACCAAACACTCATTAAGAAACCCAAGAACAGCCTCAGGCATGAATATCGAATTGACGATACGAGCCAACTTATTGTTTCTTGAATCAGCAATTATATCAAAAACTGGTTCATACAAATGCTTCCGACCTTGTTCGTGTATTCCCCTTAAGGTATAGATGTTTTCCCATGTATTGAAGTCATTTATGCTAATAAAACGACCTCTCGAATGAATTAGCACACATAATCTGTCTTTTGTTTGTTCGCACTCATTGAGCATTTTTTCCAACACACTCCGACCTATTTTGTCATATATTAAATAAACCCCTTCTTCTGAAAGATTGCTAGCAGCTTGCAATGTTGCTTCGTTTTCTTGGTTGGTTGCACATATCACTATAGAGTTGTTTTCATCTGGATATGAATCATACCAATCATCTTTTTTCCTGATATTAGGAAGTCCTTGATAACCACTATCGTAGTTGGTAAACACTAATACTTTATCCATTTTTTCTTCGAGCTTGATGTAATAAATAATCAATAATATATTTGTTTCTGTTTACAACAAATGCATATAACACAGAAGAAAAGTCTACATAACAAACCGACGGGGGCAATGTCAAAGAATGAGAGCCGCGCCCACTTGTCACAACCAATCTTTTGGCCTTTTTTGACCATTCAATTAGTCGGTTTGTAATAACAGACTTTTCCTTATACATACGTTCCAAAAGGCTATAGTGTATTAATAAGAGGCTGTTGGTGCAATAGTTATTGATAAATTCTTCAATGCTTTTGACAGCATCCATATTGAATTGGTTAGGGTCAAGAGGCATTTTGGAAGGATCGGGAAATAGTACGTTTGTTGATTCGTACAAGGCACTAACAGGTATCGGTCCACTGTTTTCATCAGACGACCCTTCGTGTTTTTTCGAATGATTCTGGATCCTTTCGTCAATTACGACAACACGTTCATGGTAGGCGGCAAAAAGTGATTGTCTAATCCATTCCCATTTCTCATTATTGATGTTTCTCAAATAATTGGTAACAGCACCACGTTTTCCGATGGAAAGAGAGCTAAACTCTGGAAGCTTGGCACTTGATTGACTTGACAGGTTCTCCACCCAAGTTTCAAACGAGTTGCATTTTTGGGCACAATCCCATTTTTCCCCATGCGAGTTTTCTGTAGCATGATTAAGGAATACTATATGATTGGGTGTTTTTAAAGAAACCTTGTCGGGAGTTATGTTTTGATAATAATGGTTCCAAGCCAGTTTTTTTAAACGATACATGAGGCTGTTTCCGTTGGAATCATTAAGTATGGTTGTGAGCATAATAGTTTGTTCTCTATCGAATTTAAGTTTCCTAAGCGGCAATAAGGTTCTATGATCGTTACTGTTTGACAGCATTTCCTTTGCACTTTTCGAGATGCTTTCATTATAGATTAAAAACTGATGGGCAAACGACCTGCCTTCGTGCAATAGTTTTACAAATTCATCTGAATCAATGACACGAATGCCGTAATTCAAAAGTTTCTTTTGGCGGGAAGTATCAACACCCCAATTATCGCCAATCAAGAGAAACTCTTTCGGCTTTTGCAAATAAAAGCGGCATCCCAAAGCTCCATTTTTATTAATAGCTTTGAGGAGTAGAGGCTTGTTATGGTTATTCCTGTCATCTTCATCATCCTTGTATTGATACTCATATGAATCAATTTTTGCTATGTCGATTTGGCGAAGGAAAGCGGCAGACGCTTCAATTTCCACAATGCCAAGTCCATATGTTCGCAAATCATTGTTGTCGTCAAGGATGGATTCATTAATAAGTATGTTTTGACCTTCAACCAATTTAACAATATTCCTTTCATCAATTATTCCATTGTCAATTTCTACGCAAAAGTACTCTGGAAAGTCGTCATCATCAAAAAACTCTATCGTAAAAGTTTCAAAGTTCTTCGTTTCGCCATTTCTCATAGCGTGTTTGGCTGTATTTCGAACTAAATTCTCGATGATATTATAAAATGCCTGGCTACCTAATACATCACTTGGAAATGCGACAGCAATATCATACTCGTTGTTCAAATCTTTACCATTATACATCAAACGGAATTTGTATTTGAAAGTTGAAACGCCAGAGATATGATTAAGCAACAACCTAACCCGATCCAATTCTTTAAACACATCTCCATATATGTTTTTGGAGACTAACATATTTGAAACGCCAAAAGTGAGTTCGGAGAGGTAATCCATTCGGTTTTTTACATATTGCAGGAAATAGGCCAATTGCTCTCCTTTTTCTATTTCAATTCTCTCATAACATGATATATACGCATCGTTGGATGCTAAATCTTCTATGTTATAATAAGTGTCGTTTCCCATTAACTTACTAAACACATGCGACCCAAAGTTATGACTAAAATTTCTACTACTAACTTGTCCGACAGCAGAACGCAATGCCTTTTCTCGAAGTTCATGCCTCTTAATACCGAATTGGATTTGCACAGAAATTCGATGCAAGAACTGCCGTAACTGATCGAGAAAGGCCTTTACACAGTTCTTATCTTTCACATTTGTACAATCAATGCCTACATTTGCCCATAGCGAATACTCGCGATCTAACTGCTCTCCATAATTTCCAAGATAAAAAACATTAGTAACGCTTTTGTCTTTTTTTATAAATGCATCCAATGACAAAAGGAAAGATGACGCTTCTTTTAAATTGTCATTATCGGGCTTAAACCATTCTTTTAAAAAATCAGATATTTGGTATTGATTGGAACTGGGGAAAACAATAGGGTAATAATATGGGCTAAGAACCATAGCCTCTTCGGAAGAAGAAGTACAATACTCAATCAATCCCCCTCCCATAATGCCAACATCGTTTTTAATTAAACTAATCAGGGAATCATCATTAAAAAGCTTGTTTTCAATGCCGATTTCATCTCTGTTATTTGTTATTATTTCTCGAGGATAATCAAAATATAGGTTGACCAAACCTATATTATTTTCGCCAGCATGATTAAAGATATGAAGATACTTGACGAAATCGAAACCAACAGATAACAGTGTGTCTTGATTGCCTTTGATGGATTTCAATAATACATTATTAAAGTCCATGACATTCCTGATGTCTAAAGTATCTGCAAAATCATCAATAATTGGGCTAAACGCAATACTATGGCAAAGTTTTATAAATTCTGGATTGTTGGGAGCATCCACGTTTTGATCGAACAGGTCTAATAATCGTCTAGTATACCGACTTTGAATATCTACCTCTTTAGAAATCCCAGTGTTATCAAGTAAAGAAGGATTGTCTATTACTATCGTTTTAAGCTCAACACATAAACCGAAAGCATCAACTCCGATTTTAGACACAGAACTTGGAATGGTCACAGTGGTCAAAATAGGGCATGAATAGAAAGCTTTATCCTCTATTGTAGTAATAGAGTCTGGAATTATTACTGTTTGTAAATCAAGGCAGAAATCAAAAGCTTCTTTGCCAATACTTGTAATAATATAATCGTTTACTTTTGAGGGGATTATAAGGTCTATAATGGATTTGTTTCTTTCAAATCCACAAATTGACGCTTCGTGCGCCTGGGTATTTAAGCGAACGAGCAAAGCAAAACCAGATGAATAAAGTATTCTAAGGTCTGCTGGAGCGTTATCATTGGCTCTTAAATCTTCAATTATGAAATCATTATTCATTTTTTCAATTAGTTCTATCTTTAATAATTAATTCTCAGATTTTCAATTTTATCTTTATCTGTTGAAAAAACGGATTTGGAGCTTTCTAAAGCATCCACAAAGTCTTTTTCTTCATCGGTCAAACGCAACGATTCACGCGCTTTTGACCACAGAAGAGTTTCATCATAACAATGAGATTGGTCTCTTTTGTCTATTAGTTTCTTGCTATTGTCTTTTTCACCATGGAGTGTCATAAATTGTTCGCTAATAGCTCGGCAAGCTATATCTTTATAAGTAAGTTTTTTTATTTTTTTGTTATCTTCTAGTGAGTTTTTGTCAAACAAGCTCGAATTGTTTTTATACTTCTCAAATGACTCCATCAACGTGTAATAGTCAATAAAACCTTTGACGAATAAAAAGAATCTTCTCATGATTAATTTGACAATAAAGTTGGCTACATCTTCGGTTGTTAGTTCTTGATGGTTCTTCTCTCGTTTGGCGATGATTTTGTCAAAATTGCCGTTACCTTGTCCAAGATTATTATTGTTTTTTTCATTACTAATGTACTGTTTTCGCATCACTTCACAATTATTGTGGAAAACGATAAAGTTGGCCCCGTTATCATCATTAGGCTGGAAGTTGTTTTCGTTAAATAACGTCAGAAAACGTTTGATTAATTCCAACGATTTTTCTTTGATGATCTTTTCCTCAATGTCAGCGTACGAATGGATCTCGATCAGCGAAGAACCGTCCTTTACAAAAGGTTTGCCTAACTGTTTCGGATATATATCATTCTTGTTGATGTAGTCAAACATTTTGCTGAAAAGAATTTCCCATTTAGTCTCTTTTTCCGCCGCCTCTGCTTCGCGGTTATCATACACCTCTTTGATGCCATACAAGAAAGTTTTGATGCTTTCTTTTGTTCCAAAAACCTCTTTCTTAAGGCGTATTCTCCTGACGTATGGGTTTTTGATTTGGTCGTAGAAACTACGCGAGACATTAGTAACAATATAATACAATGGCCTTTTAGACTCCTTGGCCATTGTTTCTATCACATTAAAGCCCAAAATGACCAATCTATCTTCGTCATCCCTAATTTCAATGTCACTGATAACCACGTCAAATTCCTTTAAACTATGGTCTGGTGTGGATTCGTGTTGGAAATGCTTGTTGTCATACTCAATATTGTCCGTGTTTTTTTCAACAGTTATAGTAAACAATGGCTTTGTGAATGTTCTCTTTTCCAATGCTTTTGCTTGTTCTTTTATTAGTTTTGCTTTTTCCTTCAAAATTGTGGCCTTTTCAATTATTTCATTTTCATTCAGTCTTATTGCTAATTGCTTCTCTGCTTCTGCAATTTTCTCTAAAGCCTGTGCTGTCTTTTTTGTTTCTTCCACTATCGCTTTTGCTTTATTCTCTAATGTCATTTCTTCCTCTCCGAATTCTCTTTTCCTTATTTCTTTTTTATTCTCTATTTCTTTTGAAATTTCTTCTAATACTTCGATTTTCCCCTCTAATGTTAATGCTTTTGACGCTAATTCCTTATTTGACATCCTTATTGCTAATGTTTTTGCTATTTTTACTATATTATTAGCATCTTTTATCCCGTTTGAAACCAATGTTTCTGTTTCTTCTTTTAACGCTTTTGCGTCTTTCTCAAAAACCTTTATCTCTATTTCTTTTTGCTCCGCTGCCTTTTCCTCTATCTCCTGAACATATTCGAAGAACTGCTTAACGTTTTCATCCTTTTCTAGCTCATCCTCAATCAACAAGATTCTAATTGTTTCATGTTTCTGGTCGTCAAGGAAGCCATCGTGAGCACTTGGATTGTCAGAAGTTTCCATGCGTGCCAGAAGGATTTTGCAGAAATCGCTTAAATTCTCTGCATTATGGTACTCTTCCATCAATTCCTCATCGTTGTTGAATTGCTCCTTCAGGACATATTCGAGATCCTTACGATAATTCTCCTGTTCAGATTTATCACGACCTTCCAAAACATGGTTGATCTGGACAAGCAACCCTTTAATATCACAGTATATGAGCTTGGTGTAGTCAAGCTCGGTGTCCGTTAGATTATTCATATCAAGAAACTTTCGAGCTAACTCTTTTCGCAAAGCTGGAAGTCTGATAAATTGGTGTTGAAGTGCGGGTGTCTTAACAATTTTGTATTCTTTATGTATTTCGCAAATACTAAAAGCATCAGAAAATGATGTAAATACTACTGGAACTTTCAGACTCATTTTATCACGTATGAAGCGTTGTACCAGTCTTATGCCACCAAATTCAGAACGAGGTACTACCGCAGACTCATGGTCCCAAGGTAATTCGCACAAAACAAGGAAGCCGCCAGCATCTTTCAAAGTTGCTTCATCCAGGTCATTAAACTCACTGTGGCTGCTGCACACAATATATCCATTGTTGTTAGTTTCCCAGAAGTCTTTATTGTCCCAAAAGACTACTATTTTCTTGTTATTCATGGCTGTAATAATTGATAACCGCAAAAATACAAATAATCCAATCAAGATTGATATAAAAGCGTTTGGAGGCTACATTCTTTTATCCTTTCGTACATTGTACCCAAGAAAGAGGCATTCTCGTCAGACACATTGGCATCAAAGAGGTGGTAAAAATCCCGCTCTGACATCAATTGGTTGTTTGGAGATTGTTCCATAGACAAAACGCTCTCGTTCTGAAAGCCCAACAGATTGACAGAAAGGTCGGTCAATGCTTCTGTGATAAGATCGGAAAGCAGCTCTTTCAGCTCTTCGAGATTCAAACTGGAGATGGTTCTGTCTTGGAAATGCTCGTAGGAGAATTCGATTTCAGGAAGACCTTGCTCAGCATCGATCACTTGGCATTGCGACTTGAAACTGCCATACAGCATTTGGAACAAGATTGGCCAAATGGATTCGTCACATTCCTCGAAATCGGGATGGTGATATTCGATTGGGGTAAAGAAACGATAGTAGCATTTGTAGATAGGCAGAGATTCATAATCCACAAATGTATCGTCTCCCAAATGGCCTGAGTAAACCGCCCAAAATTCTTGGACTGCCTTCAACAACTCTGGGTCATCATTAGCCCAATCGAAATTAATCATCCATTGGAAATTGATTTTCTCTGATTCTTGCACATCTGGTGTGTCTTGACAGAATACGTCAAAGGGATTATAGATATCTTGCTCGGATTCAGACGACTCTGATTCATCATCAGTAATAGTGTCGAGGAAATCACTGGCGCCACCATTATATGGCGGCTCTGGAGTTTCCCTTTCTTCGTTTTGTATTGGATTGTCAAAGGTGTTGTCGCGCATCATAAAGGGGAAACCAGCTTCGCGTGTCACTTGAAAGGCGATGGTACGGATGTTGTCCAGTAGGATTCTGGGCACCTGAATCTTCAGGATTTCGTTCAAGACTGTTTCATCGGCTATGAACTCAGGAGTCCCAACAATGGCAGCATAATTCAGGATGAGATTGTACACAGGGGTGTTATCGCTTGCCACTGATGAGATGTTTACATGGATTTCCACAAGGTGGTACATGTTGCTCTCAGAAGTGCTTGTTCCAACATCGACATGAAGACTCGTTTCCATGTGCGAAATGGGTGTTGCGGACAGCTGAGCGGAGTCAGAAGCGGCAAAATCTATTTTGGTCACAAAGGACTTGGTAATGAAAAAGGATGGTGTCATGACTATTGGGTTTTATTTGGTGAGTAAATTGAGTTGTTTGGCGATGAAGTCCTGGTCGATGTTGACGGTTTGCATGGCTGTTTTCGCAGGCTCATCACGGAATTCATAGTATATCGGATTCAAGCACTTGGATAGCAACGTCTTTACGTTGCGGAATCCAAGGCCAGACTTGTAAGCGGCATCGGCAATCAGGTGCAAGGCCTCCGAGGTGAAATGAAGATCGATATTGTACTGATGGCAATAGTCGATGTGAGATTGCAGGACGTTGTCCTTGGCATTAGTCATGATAGCGTAAATCAAATCCGGTGTGAGGGAATTCAACGCACAGATGTTTCCGATACGACCAATAAGTTCCGGCATAAAGCCCCATTCGATGAGGTCTTCTGAGGTAACCTGATTCAACAAAGCATCAATCCCTGTGGCGGATGCTGAAGCTTGGGAGAATCCGATTGATTTGTTGAGATGCAATCTCTTCATGACAACATCTTGGATGCCGCTGAAGGCTCCAGCGAATACAACCAACATATTGTCCACAGGTATTTTGTAGCCTTTGGGCGAACCGTCTTGATTGAATCCATCATCCAAAAACAAATATTCACCAGAGTTTAATAGTCTCATCAAATCGCACATGATATCGGTATTGAAATCCGTTCCCGAACTGCTTGCGATTTTCTGATCATGATGGGGGATTTTATCCACCTCATCGAATAATACGCAGATGTATTCATCGATTACGTTGTCTCTGTTGACGATGTTCTTAAATTTCGGGCCATACTTATCTTTTATAGTACGAAGGATTACATCGGTCATGTGTGTTCCTTTCCATTGGGTTCCTGATATTTCACTGGAGTTGATAGGAACGACAATACATTTGCAAAAACGACCGAATTGTTGAAAGATGGCACTTTTACCCGACCCTGTAGGGCCAATCAACAAAACGGGAGTTTTGATTAAGCAGGGCTGCCCACGCCTTTTGCTTTCATACTGCTGGAAGAAAGGTACTGAAAGCATGTCGATGGCTTTGTCTTGGCCGACCACATATTCTTTGACACACATGGCCAATTCTTTGGGGCTATGGAAGTCAACTTGTGGCGTTTTGTTTCCTTCACCCACTAACAACTGGCGGTTGAGATTGTAGTTCTTTTCAAGATAAGACCAATCGGATGCAGAAAGTTCTCCGAACGCATCGGTCCAATCTTGGATTTTGTCGTGCATGATTTCGGAAAGGTCAGCCCCCAATGATTGATTAAGGAACAGGCCATCCGCACCATTGGCGGTGAGGCGAAAGAGTCTTTCCATTGGCATAATTCCCCTATTTAGTTGATCCATGTAACGCTTGACGTGCTCGGATGTGATTTGAGGATGAAGGAACAGATTTACTATGAGTTTTTCATAGGTGGGTCTGTCGGTTTTGCTACACTTTACAGGAATACCAAAAAACTTGGCATCCGCATTCTGGCTGTTTGAGGTGTTCTTGTTGGTTTTCATGACGATTTGTGTATTATTGTTGATAATCAATTTTTTATGCTTTTTGAAACAGTTAAAACTTTTACAAAGGTCGTCATGGTAAAAGCCATTTGTTAGTGACCACTTATAGGACACCAAAATTTGTTTTCAAAAAAATGCTATTTTCGCAAACTCCAATAATCGGAGTCAATGGCCACCTACAATATCATCGGCGACATCCATGGAAGAGACGCTTGGAAGCGACTCGTTGACGAGGATTACATCAATATCTTCGTTGGGGATTACTTTGACCCATACGATAAGATTCATTTCATGGACTTGCAGTATAACTTCATGGAAATCATAGAGTATAAAAAGAAGCATCCAGAGAATGTAGTGCTTCTATATGGAAACCATGACTATGAATATCTCCCTGGCATATTTGAAGAATCCAATCGGTTTGATAATAAAAATGCGCAAACTATCTCATGGTTGCTGATGAAAACCATTGACTTGTTTGAAGGCGTAGCCTATGCCATCGGCGAGGACTATCTGGTTAGTCATGCAGGGATTACCCGCGACTGGAAAAACGCTTATCTACCCGATGTGGCCGACATCAAGCCGAGTAGCATGGCGGCAGCTATCAACGACCTATGGAACAAAGACAAAAAGCCGTTTTCGTTTTCCGCAAACTGTTATGGAATGGATTGCTACGGTGAAGATTCTCATCATTCACCGATATGGGTGCGTCCCGAATCGTTATGCCTTCATAATCTGTATAAAGGCACTCCTGTCATACAGATTGTTGGTCATACGAAAATGAAAGAAATCGCAGAGGTTGAAGGGGTGGTTTTTGTGGATTGCTTGGACACTGTGGAGCAATCATATAAGGTGGCTTATCCTTAACCCAAAACCATGGCCAATTTTGGGGCCTATTTCGCGTATGGATTTAGTCTTTTCGCAATCTTCTTGCCTTTTTTGGTGGCCATCTTTTCGGGACGGGGAATGATGTCTACCCTACCAAGGTCGAGGCGGTCGGCATCGAAACAGGCATCTATGGTGGGATTGCCTGTGCGGTGGGTGCTGGTGTGAAGACGGATGGCTTTCTGGAGCGTTTCAAACTGTTGGTCTGACAAGTCCTTCAATAGGGTCTTTCTCAGGCCAACTATCATTTTGGCTGCACGAGGGCCATGCTCCTCGTCGTAGCTATCATCTTCACGGCAGCTGTCGTGGAGGTAGGCAAAGAGCCGGATGACGGTTACATCACATTCAGGTGTGGCCAACAGCAGACCGTTGCGTTCGACACGCTCCCAATGTGAGATGCCATGCGTCTCGCCTAGTGTCCGGCGGTTTATGGCCCATTGTTTTATTTGGTTGATGTCGAACATGGATTAAGGTTTTGCTGTGCAAAGGTACAAAAATGATTAATTCAATGCTTCGGCAGACTTTTTCATTGCACGCTCGGCCAGTCGCATGGCGAGCATGGCGATAGGGATGGGCAATGCCATGACGACAATCAGCATGGGGGTGTTGTCATTGCCGCACCTTGCCCATATACACATAGCACATCGGTTGGATCCCAAGTTTCGATGATTTTTGAAATAAAACCGCCGCAAAGGTCAAGAAACCCTTGCGGCGGTTTAGTCATTAAAACTACGACTTACCTTATTTGCTTTGCTCAAACAGCCAATCCCTGACGGGTGCCAATTTATAGGCATAGTCGAACGAAGCCATATGTTCCATGCCTTGGCCCGATTCAGGGAGAACAGTGCCTTTTTCCCAGACAATGAAGTTGATGTTGCCGCCTTCATTGATGAGCGCTTGAGCCAATGAGTCTTGCTCGGTTTGGGGGAGTTTTGCGCTCCATGTGGCGGAATGGATTTCAACGCCTTGGTTTTCAAACAATT
>CAMJHP010000026.1 GCA_946405575.1 uncultured Bacteroidales bacterium
CTTTATACAAAATTCGTGTCAAGATGCCTGTTTCTGTGGCGAGCCATGACAATATTGTGAAGCAACTGGCTTCGCAGAGTACTAAGGTGGAGGTGTATCAGATGGTGCCACGCATCAATTTGTTTGACAAGATTAAACTCTTCTACCACGAGAAGCGCACAAAAGTGTTCTATGTGGGTGATGCAACAATGGACAGCAGTGGTACTTTTATGCTGAAAGAAGGTGCTGATAAAGCTTATATCGTCTATATCCCCAGTTTCCGAGGCTTTATCACAACGCGTTTTACTGCCAATCCTGATGACTGGCGCGACCATACCGTTTTCCATGAAAATATGGCTGACATCCAGTCGGTTGAGATGGTTTTCAATGAAGACCCAGAAGGTAGCTTCCGTATTGATAATGTCGGGAAACACCAATACAAACTCACACGCCTTTGCGACAATAAAGACTTGCCTTATGATACGCTGAAAGTCATCAATCTTATGTCTTCGTTCAATGATTTGCGTTTCGAGGCTTTGTTCACCAATACCTTACCACAGGAGCGCATCGACTCCATCACGAGTTCGCCTTTTGTGCATTATGTTGTGGTGACCGATAAGGATGGCAACAAGCAGGATATGAAGACCTTCAAGAAACTGGTACTGAACGGCGTGACCGATATGGGTGGCGACTACGGTGACGTGGACCGCGACCGTATGTATGCCATCATCGAAGGAGGTAAGGACTTCGTGCTCATCCAGAACTATGTCTTTGACAAGGTGCTGCATGATGTGCGTTACTTCGAGGCTGGTAATCCCATTCGGTTTGAAATGGGAACTGTTGAGGTTTACGAGTAAGTACGTAATAGTTAGCCTCCTATGTCATTGACTACGTCGAATCTTCGATTTCCAAGGTGGATATGTGCGAGGGAGGGAATCTATGGGAGGCGGTTCAAAATAGCAATCATTATAATGACGGTCTCATTAGGCATAGATTCCAAGCTTTTGCCCATCAGCCAGCGTAGGGATGACATACTTGTTGAGGCCTGCTTTAACGTTTTTTCAGTAACCCCACCATCTTAAAACTTACATCCGTAAAGATGAGTGGCGCATAGCCGTTGCGCTCAATTTGGCGTGTGGCTTCTTCGAAAAGCTCGGCGATTTGTGCCAGATTGGCAGGATTGACAAAAGGTGCAAACTTCGAGTTAAAGGTCTTTTCATCGTTGGGTAGCATCACGATTTCCGCAAGGTTGTTGTTGAAAAGCAACGAATTGCGGATGATGCGTAGGCCGTATTCCAATAATTCTTTTTGTTTCTCGCGTCCCAAAGTCTTTATGTTGTTTGAGAAGTCGATAATCTCAGAGTAGGCGGCACGGAAGCAGAGGCGCATCCACTGTTGGAAAGTGGTAAAGAAATACTTATGCTCTTCCGAGTCCTGCGCCGAATGGCTGGCGGTAATCCAATTGCCTTCTGAAATCATGGCAGCATCGTGGGCTTGGTCGGGTTGGCACGACAGACGCTCCACAAGGGCTTTTTCCACCGCGTTGGTTTCGATGGCGGGTATCTTCACCAAAGCCGTGCGCGACTTGATGGTGGCCAGAAGTTCTTCTGCGTCTTCCGCAATGAGCAGGAAAACGGTCTTCTCAGGCGGTTCTTCAAGGAGTTTCAGCAGTTTGTTGGCCGTGTCGACACGCATCTTCTCCGCCATCCAGATGATGGCAATCTTGTACTCACCCTCGTAGGACTTCATATTCAGCTTGCGCAGCAAAGAGGCTGCGTCGCGCACCGATATATAGCCCTGCTTGTTCTCCACATCAAGGAAGGTGTACCAACTCGAAGTGTCTACATAGCCTTGACTCTTAATGATATATTCACGCCATTCTTCCATAAAAAGATCCGACTCGGGATTGCTTTTTATCTTTTTAGTAGTAGCCGTCGGCACAACAAAATGCAGGTCGGGATGCACCAATTTTTGCATTTTCTGGCAAGTGGGGCACATGCCACAGCTATCGGTCTCGGTGCGATTTGGGCAGAGGATATACTGCGCGTAAGCCAAGGCCAAAGGCAGTTTTCCGCTCCCGGCAGGACCCAAAAAGAGCTGGGCATGAGAGACATGGTTTTCCCTCACACTCTGGATAAGCCTTTGTTTGATGGCGGATTGGCCTATGACGTCTTTGAACTGCATAGTGACTATTTATAAAACACGTCAAAGTATCGTTGCAATTTGACGGGGTCGGTTTGGTAGAAATTTTCACCGTAATAGCAGTCGGCAAGGACTTCGTACAAACGACAAAACTCACCCAAATTGTGCTTGCCGCGTTGCGCGTTGATGGTGAGCGAAAGCAACTCCAAGGCACGGTCGGCAGCACGATGGCATTGCTCCATGTTGCCTTTGCTCTGCCAACGGTTGGCCCGCGACACTTCGCTACCAATGTTCAGCATTTGCTCCGCTAGTGACATTGCTGCCCAACGGCCTGCAGCCAATTCTGTGTGTTGGTAATTGTTCATAATATCAGTGAGTTTACGACTTCAACAATACGTTTGCGAACAATGGGGTCTTGAACATCACGGCTACGATTGCCTTGATAGGGACGAATGTTGATGAGCGAGTCGAATTCAATAAAGTCCTCACCTCCCATTTCGGGGTAAAGGTTGATTCCCCATAAATTGGCTTGTTCTGAGCCTTGCTGAAGCAACTCTTGCTCAATGTCTGCGTGCAGTTCGGCATCCAAGCCGATAATCGCTTTTTGCACATCGACAACGGCCTTTATCATGTCGCCGAAATAACCTGGTAACATAGCTTCTACTTCGCTCCGTTTAATAGGTTGGGATATAATTTTCATAATGATGTTCTTTTGTTTAGAGAGCAAAAATACAATTTTTTGGCATTTGTTTAGAATATCATGACGACAAAAAACAATGTTTTCATTTGTGCAAAGGTAACCTATAGCTCAAAATGGTGCAATACAATGAAATGGTTAACAGGGGTATATGCATAATACCTACATAAACCGTATGAGGATTGAGGAAGTTGAACATGTTGTAGATTCCCATGATGGTGCCAATGATGGCTGTAATCCTATAGGTTACTATGTTAATCTTAGGAATGTTTAAGGTCAGTATGGTTAGAAATGCTGGTGTTGTCAAACAAAAGGCTGTTACAGAGTTCTTATAGAAAAAATGCAACGGGTTCCAATCGAAAGCTCCTTGGCTGGTAAACGGACAAAGGTAGGCAAACAAAGCCAAGACAATCATCCAGGCATATTTCCAATGCAAATTGCAGAAGTCGTATTGGTTTTGTGGGTTCAAGGTCTCTCGGATCCAAACGTAGGCCACAAAAAGGAACATCACCAAATTGACGGTGACCACACTGAATCCGTAGCGTTCCGTGACGGCTATGTTTTGGATGAAGGCGAAGGCTAAATAGGAAAGGGCAACATACCCGTTGAACAATGTCCTGACTTTGTTTTTGAACACAAAAAGCAGGACGAACATCAAAAGCGATAGGGATTGGAAAAGGATGTTGAACCCGCCCAATTGTCCTTGTGGTGCATGGGAAAGTGTTGTATAGACCATCTGTTGGATGTTCTTCGGGTCGAAATTTCTACTGACGACAGGCACTAAAACAGATTGCGCCGTCAGCAAAATGACGAAAAACCACCATTTGGTTGAGGCTTTTTCAAGTTTTTCCATTTGAGTTAGGTTTTGAAGGCGCAAAACTACAAAAATCCGTGTTTCGTCTCAACTTCACCTACAAAACGATTGTCATGATTCAGCAAGCGTTTGGGGAGAAGATTGTGGAGGTGGTGAAGTGAATGTTTTTCATCCATTGTTGCGACAAAACCAAAAAGTGACTATTTTTGCGCCATTAAACAAACTTATGGACAGCGAGCAAAAAAGAATATCGTATTTCGTTTCGTTTTGCGTTGAGCAATACAAAAACGCAAAACGTTTGACTGGTAATCAAGCGTTTGAAGAACTAAACCAATATGGTGTGCTTGACTATTTGGTCGAGAACTACGAGATTTTGCACACGCAAAGCTACCAATGGATTTTGGAGGACATTGACGAGTTTATCAACATTAGGAAACAGAAAGCATCATGATACTGTATCACGGAAGCCTTGAGCGAGTCGCACAACCAGAAATCAGGGAATCTAATCGAACCTTGGACTATGGGACGGGGTTTTATGCCACCACTTCATACCAACAAGCTGAGGACTGGGTGCGTCGCAGGATGAAAGAGGCAAAAGAAAATAGAGGCTATGTGAATGAGTATGAGTTGAATACAGAAATGTTAGCAGATTTGAAGTGTCTTTATTTCGATACTCCTACAGAAGAGTGGCTCGACTTTGTGATGAAAAACCGCACCGATCGCCATTTCTCTCACGATTATGATGTTGTTTACGGGCCTGTGGCCAACGATAGAGTTTATGCAGCCTTTGCATTGTATGAAGGCGGCCTATTGAACAAGCAAAACTTGATTGCAGAATTGAAAACTTTCGAACTCGTTGACCAATACCTTTTCCATACTACCAAATCCTTGACGACCATTAAGTTCTTCGAAGCAAAACAGATACTATTATGACCACAATAACCCAAGACAATCTCTATCTTTTGTTGCCTTCCAAAGTGAGTTGGTTGGCCGAAATGCTTTCCGAAGATACGGGCGTTGGCATTGTGGAAGCCATTCGTCGAATTTATCGGTCAGAAATGTACAAGAGATTGGAAATTGAGGAAACCAAGCTTTGGCACGAGGGGCCTGTAGCGCTTTATGAGGAAATCAACGGGGCGACAACAAAACCATTGCCATGATTCAGTTGGCCTTGGGGGAGAAGATTGTGGAGGTGGTGAAGTAAAAATCAAAATCTTATTTATATATTCAAAATAGTAGTATATTTGCATCGTAATATAAATACCATACAAATGAAAAAACACTGTTTTTTATTATTGTTCACGATTGCGTTCTTTACAAAAGTATCAGCTCAAGTAGGTATTTGCAAAACAGCCTTGTCTTTAGAAGATAATAGTTTTGTCGGTTCGTTATGGGAACCAAATGGAACAGTAAACTATACAGAAGAAAATGGAGTGGGAATTTATGGCTTGGTCATAGCATTAAACACAAGTGACGAGTACTTAGATATTTATGAAGGTCACAAAGTGTCTATTGAATATACTGATGATACACGTGAAGTATTGGAAGTTGAGGCTGCTCCCACGTCCTACGACAATACAATTGTCAGTAATAGTGTTATAAATATTTATCAACGACGAGTTCTGGTATATCCTAATTATGAGAATTTAACTCAAAAACAAATAAAACGAATTGTTATTCAACGCACAAATGGCAAGGTGTGGATTATTAATACTACACCAAAGCGAGCAAAAAGACTGCCCAAAGAATTTGCTAAAGCAATGCAAGAGGCTTTGTCTTCTTATAAAACAAAGGTATCGAATAATAACTATTTTAACGAAGACAAAGTATATGGTGATGATTATTTTAGCGAAAAAGAAACGATAAATAAAAAGGAGGAAGAACATTTAGCATTTGATGAGACCCCTGATACTATATCCAATTCTGTTCAAACAGTCGATTTCTATCAACTTATTAGTACAATTGATTGGAGAAGTAAAGAAGATGATATTGTCAATAAGTATTCAGAGAATATCCGAAAATGCGCTCATCTTTCAGACAATCAAGAAAAAGCAATGGCTGATTTTGAATTCGTTGGTTGTTATGTAGGAAATCATCAGTCCACGGCCTATATCTTTGTGGATTCTATCACGCGGGAATTGAGATCTATAAAGTTTTATTTAAAGAAAAGCGATATAGATAATCTTGATCCACAGGAACTTTCCAAAGAAATGGATGACATGTTAATCTCATTATTTGGAGAACCTGACCGTGTTTCTACCGTGATGAAACATTTTGATCGAGTGTGGTATACAGATAAGTATCTTGTGAAGGTACTTCATATGTTTTATTCAGCATCACACAATCATTCCGCATCACAGTTTTATATCCTTACCTTTGAAAAAAACAAATCTGAAGGAAATGATTTTAGAGTTGCAAAATGGGGTGAATCAAAAGAAAGCATTATGAAAAAGGAGGGCAAAGCAGATGTGGCAAATAATAAAGATATATATCTTTTTAGTGACTTTGTTGCTGGTAAAAGTTGTGATGTGGCATACATTTTCACCAATAACAAACTCTCGATGGCAAAGTATATATTCAAACCGGATCACACCAATAAAAATGATTATATCAAAGATTACCGAGAGCTTGTTTCTCTTTTGAGTGAAAAATATGGAGAAACTTCATATGATGCACCAGAATGGCATAACACCTTGTACAAAGATAATTACGAAGATTATGGATTTGCAGTAAGTCTAGGACATCTTTCATATAGTGCTGGCTGGGTTGGACAAACAACAGATATTATGATTGTGTTATATGGAGAAAACTATAATATCAATTTGGTCGTTCAATATATTAGCAAAAAGTTTGAGCAATCTATGGAAAAAGAGCAAAGAAATGAAAAAATAAAAGATTTGTAATTATTCTATAAAATATTCTGGCTTAAACAAAACTTGATTTTTGTTAATTGTTACCCATTTGGGAGGATTTGCAATCCGCTTCATCATAAACCCAATCGAAATACTTTAAGCAAAAGATTATATATTTGCTGAAACATGTAATTCTACCCCACCAAAACCACTGAAAATCGTTTTTGTCAGATTTGTTTTCAAGGGTATCAATCGTTTTCGTACCTTTGCCGCCAAAATAACGCATCACATCATGTTAAGCGAACAGGAACAAATCAGAAGAAATTCGTTGGCCGAACTCTACAAGCTCGGCATCAACCCGTATCCGCAGGCCGCGTTCCCCGTGAGCGTGTTCACCACGGACATCCTCAACCAATTTGACGACAACAACCCCGACCAATTCCAAGAGGTCACCCTCGCGGGCCGTATCATGAGCCGCCGCATCATGGGCGCCGCCTCGTTCTGCGAACTGCAGGACTCGAAAGGCCGCATCCAGCTGTATATCAAGCGCGACGAGATCTGCCCCGAGGAGGACAAGACCTTATATAACACGGTGTTCAAGCGCCTGCTCGACATCGGCGACTTCATCGGCGTGAAAGGCTTCGCCTTCCGCACGCAGATGGGCGAAATCTCGGTGCACGTCAAGGAACTGACGGTGCTGAGCAAGTCGCTGAGGCCGCTGCCCATCGTCAAGGAGAAGGACGGCGTGAAGTACGACGAATTCAACGACCCTGAGCTGCGCTACCGTATGCGATACGTCGACCTCGTGGTGAACGACAAGGTGAAGGACATCTTCATCGCTCGCACCCGCATCATCGACAGCATCCGCCGTTTCTTCAACGAGAGCGGTTATTTGGAGGTTGAAACGCCTGTGCTGCAAGCCATCCCTGGCGGTGCCACGGCGCGTCCTTTCATCACACATCACAATGCCTTGGACATCCCGATGTACTTGCGTATTGCCGACGAGCTTTACCTGAAGCGCCTTATCGTGGGCGGCTTCGAGGGCGTGTACGAGTTCTCGCGCAACTTCCGCAACGAAGGCATGGACCGCACCCACAACCCCGAGTTCACGGGTCTTGAAATCTATGTGGCCTACAAGGACTACCTCTGGATGATGGACTACACCGAAGAGATGATTCATCGCTGCGTGATGGATGTCTTGGGCAAGGAAACCGTGAAAGTGGGCGACAACGAAATCAGCTTCAAGCGTCCCTTCAAGCGCATCACGATGATTGACTCCATCAAGGAGAAGACCGGCATCGACATCACGGGTATGGACGAAGCCCAGCTTCGCGACGTGTGCAAGCAACTCGGCATCGAAGTCGACGAAACGATGGGCAAGGGCAAGCTGATCGACGAAATCTTCGGCGAGAAGTGCGAAGGCACCTACATCCAGCCGACCTTCATCACCGACTATCCCGTGGAGATGTCGCCGCTCTGCAAGCGTCACCGCAACAACCCCGAGCTGACCGAGCGTTTCGAGCTGATGGTCAACGGCAAGGAATTGGCCAACGCCTACACCGAGCTGAACGACCCCATCGACCAGCGTGCCCGTTTCGAGGAGCAGATGAAACTCAGCGAGCGCGGCGACGACGAGGCCATGTTCATCGACCAGGACTTCCTGCGTGCCCTCGAATATGGCATGCCTCCGACTTCGGGCATGGGCATCGGCATCGACCGTTTTGTGATGTTGCTGACGGGTCAGACCACCATCCAAGAGGTGCTGCTGTTCCCGATGATGCGTCCCGAGAAGGTCGTGAAGAACGCCACCAAGGAAGACTTTATGGCCTTGGGTATGGCCGAGATTTGGGCGACCCTGTTGCTCACCAATGGCTACAATACCATCGAGCAACTGAAAGCCGAGAAACCTTCCGCTTTGCGCGAAAAGCTCAACGGCTTGCGCAAGAAGAACAAACTCGACATCCCTGCTTTGCAGTTGGAGGATGTTGAGGGTTGGATGAAATAAAGCCAACTACTTAAAAAAGAAAACCCCGAAGGTCACTGACTTTCGGGGTTTTGTTGTTATTTCACTCTAAGTTTTTGCCCAACTTTTAGTGCTTTGTTTTGTCGAATACCATTCAGTTTGCAAATATTGGATACCGTTGTTCCATATTTCTTTGCAATTTTGGTCAATGAATCTCCTTTTTTCACTGTGTAATACACTTTCTTTCCTTGTTTAGCCTTGGGAGTTTGAGGGTCTGAAGGTTTTTTCTTGGATGCAGCCAACGATTGTTCATCAGTTTGCCCGTAATGAGAATTGATACTGAAATAATGCTTTTTTAGCAAAAATTCCTCCGAGCGTAGCGTTCCGCTTTCAAAGTCGAAAATGCGCTCTGGGTCAAATGCTTGACCCATATAGCGGGTTTCAAAATGGAGATGAGGCCCCGTTGAACGTCCTGTTGAACCACCATAGCCAATCAATTCGCCAGCTTTGACAATGTCGCCACTTTTGACAATGAAACGCGACAAGTGCCCATAATAAGTTTCCAAACCATTGAAATGCCTAATAACCAAAACATTGCCATAACCTCCAGTCATATTTATGGGCAATGCCGCACGCACTATGCCATCGAAGGCTGCATAAATGGCATCACCCGTGTAGAGGCCAATATCAACACCCTTGTGGGCACGTTTCCATCTATACTTATACTGTGATGTCACCGGCCCAGGATGCGGAATACAATAGCCGTATAGGGAATCAACAAGATGGAGCACTACCGTCTCTGGAAGATCGTTAAGGGCAACATCATTATATGAATGCACCTGTTCGGTAGTCCAATGATCCGAATCCATTGTGTAAGAGAAGAAAGACCTGTCGATATTGTAATACAGCCAAGTTCCATTGTCGAAAAGCACCACCTTTTGAAACATATCATGGGTGTCAAGGGTGTCAATAGGGATGGGAATGCCTTCTGAACGTTCATCGCTTTCATCATCTTCTTCGTCATCTTCGTCAACGATGCTGTCGTTGCTGTTTTGGTTAAGGAATATATATACGGTATCGTGGACGATGAAGGAATTCCTTAGACGACTGAAAAAGCCTTTATTATCTTGAGAAAAAGCGACGGTGGCAAGCAATAGACAAACTATGAGGGCAAATATTCTTTTCATATACAAAAAAGGTCAAATTTTTGAAAAATAAGGGTGCAAAGGTACAAAAAATCCCCCACTTTGCAAGGGCATTTAGACCCAAAACGGAACAAAAAATGAAATATTGTCATTTTGTCAGTTTTTTTCTTTTGGCACAAAGATTGACAAAAAGCGGGGCGTTGCAAAGTGCAACCTAAGTTAAGACAACAAACAAATAACAAATAAAAAATAGGAGAACAAAACTATGTCAAAGATCATTGGTATCGATTTAGGTACAACTAACTCATGTGTGGCCGTTATGGAAGGCAACGAGCCGGTTGTCATCGCCAACAGCGAAGGCCACCGCACCACCCCTTCCGTGGTCGCCATCACCGACAGCGGCGAGCGTAAGGTCGGCGAGCCTGCCAAACGTCAGGCCATCACCAACCCGCTGCGTACCGTTTATTCCATCAAGCGTTTCATGGGCGAGACCTACGACAAGGTCGGCGCTGAAATGAAGCGTGTGCCTTACAAGGTCTTGCAAGGCCCCAACAACACGCCTCGTATCGACATCGACGGCAAGCAATACACCCCGCAGGAAATCTCTGCCATGGTGCTGCAAAAGATGAAGAAGACCGCTGAGGACTTCCTCGGACAGACGGTCACCGAAGCCGTCATCACGGTGCCGGCTTACTTCAACGACGCCCAGCGTCAGGCCACCAAGGAAGCTGGCGAAATCGCCGGCCTGAAAGTGCGCCGTATCATCAACGAGCCTACGGCTGCTGCTTTGGCTTACGGCTTGGACAAGAAAAAGAACGATGTGAAAGTCGCTGTGTACGACCTCGGCGGCGGCACCTTCGATATCTCCATCCTTGAATTGGGCGATGGCGTGTTTGAGGTGAAGTCCACCAACGGTAACACCCACCTCGGCGGCGACGACTTCGACGAAGTCATCATCAACTGGCTGGCCGAAGAGTTCCAGAAGGACAACGGCATCGACCTGCGTAAGGACCCGATGGCCTTGCAACGTCTGAAAGAGGCTGCTGAAAAGGCAAAGATCGAGTTGAGCTCTTCGAGCGAGACCGAAATCAACCTGCCTTACATCATGCCTGTCAACGGCATCCCGCAGCACTTGGTCCGCACCTTGAGCCGTTCGAAGTTCGAGCAGCTGGCCGACAAGCTGATCCACGACACCATCGAGCCTTGCCGTCGCGCCCTGCAAGACGCTGGCTTGACCGTCAACGACATCGACGATGTCATCCTGGTCGGTGGTTCGACCCGTATCCCTGCCATCCAGAACATCGTCCGCGACTTCTTCAAGAAGGAGCCTTCGAAGGGCGTCAACCCCGACGAAGTGGTGGCCATCGGCGCCTCCATCCAGGGCGGCGTTTTGACCGGCGAAGTGAAGGACGTGCTGCTGCTTGATGTGACCCCGTTGAGCCTTGGTATCGAGACCCTCGGTGGCGTGATGACCAAGCTGATTGAGAGCAACACCACCATCCCGACCCGCAAGTCGGAGGTCTTCTCGACCGCTGCCGATAACCAACCCAGCGTTGAAATCCACGTGCTGCAAGGCGAGCGTCCTATGGCTGCACAGAACAAGACCATCGGCCGTTTCATCCTCGACAGCATCCCGCCAGCGCCGCGTGGCATCCCGCAAATCGAAGTCACCTTCGACATCGACTCCAACGGTATCCTGAACGTGAGCGCTAAGGACAAGGCCACGGGCAAGACCCAGAGCATTCGTATCGAGGCCTCGTCAGGCTTGACCGACGCTGAAATCGAGCGTATGAAGAACGAAGCCCAAGCCAACGCCGAAGCCGACAAGAAGGAACGTGAGCGTATCGACAAGCTGAACCAAGCCGACAGCATCATCTTCCAGACCGAGAAGCAGCTGAAGGAATACGGCGACAAGCTGCCTGCCGACAAGAAGGCTGAGATCGAGGCTGCCCTCGGCAAGCTGAAGACCGCCCACCAGGCTCAAGACATCGCCGGCATCGACGCTGCCATGGCCGAGATGAACGCCATGTGGCAGAAGGCCAGCGAGGAGATGTACAAGAACGCCGGTGCCCAAGGCGGCCCGCAAGGCGGCTTCGACCCGAACAACATGGGCGGCGGCTTCCAAGGCGGCAACCCGAACCAAGGCCCGCAGAACAATGGCGGTGACGACACCGTAACGGATGCGGACTTTGAGGAGGTCAAGTAAACGCTTCTTGAAACACTATCAAAAAAGGTGTAATCCAATGGGTTACACCTTTTTTGATTGTTTCACTTCTGAGTGCGAACAAAGTAAGTAGGCCGCAGGACACATTAAATTGTATTACAACAAACTAATCCCAAATATCAATAATCGCAAACTGCACGAATCGGAAGCATATCTGACCTAAAGGCATTGTCCGTGTTCGAATATACTTTGGGCTTTCCATCCACCATTACTGGACTGCCATTTAACATTTCTTGTCCAATAATAAATGTGCAAATTGTATTCCTTCTATCTGTTTTAATGATAAGCCTAGTGTCCATCTCTCCTGCTGCATATTCATAATTATTCAAAGACTCTTTTGCAGGGTTTGGAAAAACGATTGAATCTCCACTAGGTCCGAATGCAATAATACCATTATCTCGAATAACAAATTCACATTTATCAACCAATTCCTGTGCTTCTAATAGTGTTGGCATTCGCCAATTACCACCCCAGCTTTGTTTGGCAACATCATATCGTGTTCCAACAATTGAGGTCGGAGGTTCTGGCTCTAATCTTTTTGGATAGGCATAACCATGGAAATCCGTGTTTTCATCAGTGATAAAATCATCAAATGAAAAAGTGTATATTACTCCCGAACTATCCCCCCATCCATATTTATTTCCTTTTTCTGTTGGTTTATTTGCACCTATATTACATGTCGCCCATTTCACACTTAATCCCAAATCCACAGCTTGCCTATTCTCTGGCAAAGTAAAAAGCATTTTCGGATGAGTTCGATTGTATTCTTTTTCTTGCTTTGTATTTTTTGAATTAGTAATAATGCCTTTGACTATAAAAAAACAAAAAGAAATAACAGTAAAACTGCAAAAAAAATCATAAAACGCTGTGCTTTTCTTGCTCTTTCTTCTTGCTCTTTCTTCTCCATTTCATTATAACATTCTTTTTCTGTTTCATTAAAAAGGTCTAAATCATACCTTTTCATCAAAAAACATTGAATATCCCACCAATTCGCATCTTTTAATACTTTTGACTTTGTGTTAATGAGAAAACTGTAGTTATTAGTGCTATCAACATTTAATACTATAATATCCTTGCAACAAACTATAACACCAAACATGAATTTATTAATTCCGTCATCAATTAACAATGAAGAATTAACCTCCATGAATTGCCAATTAGAGTATGAAGCCTTCCCATTAACAGTCACTAATAATTCGTCTTTTTTCCTGAATAGAAATTTTTCTATTTCTCCTTCGGAATCAGTATAAACCAGCCATTCATTAGATTTAAGCGTAGATTTAATATCAAGTTTCTTATTGGTGGCGGGAATTTGCTTTATTGTATTGATAATAAAAGTTTGCATATTGTATTATTTCCTTGCTGCAAAAATAAACAAAAAAACAATAAGAATGTTATATAGAAACCGTTGATGGTTTAATGTCAACTCCCAGAGTACGATGCTTAAAAAAGCTAAACCTCCAAATAAACTCTTCACCAACTGTATTGGGCGTTAAAACAAACATGAATTTTTCATCCGCACAGTCCAACAAACCAAGAAAACACCCGCAAACCATCAGCATCTATTATAAGGTTATTTTTCCCATTATTCTCTCATCACAAACTGCGATAAAGCATAAAGTGGATAAACCTCCACATGCCTTACAGCACCTTCTGCTTCGGCATCGATATAGTCAAACTTTCCGAAATTCTCTAACGAGCATCGAACGGCTTGGTCCAGTTTCTTTTCTCGCATGAAGTCCCAAAGGCTTTTCATGCCTCCTTGCACGCCAGCCTTCACTTCAAAAGGCAAAACCTTCATGTCTCGTGAAAGAAGGTAGTCAATCTCTGCAGTTGCGTTTTTGGCTTGCCTAACCCAATAATATAAATCGTGGTGCAGGTTCGGGGTGAGGTAGTGCAGCAGTTCAAGTCCTGCCAGCATCTCTGCCATAGGGCCTTTGTTCACCAAGTCGGCAGCCGTAGCAGTAAGGATTTGTGCAGTGATGGCGCTCGTATCACCCATCGTCATGTTGAGCAGTCTCAGCATCAGCCCGGTGTCGAGCAACAATACCTTACGGATGCTTTCGTCAGATTCGTCGCCTAAAGGCAAACCGTTACCGCTTGAATGCGTAACGGGGATCAGAATTCCCGCCTTGATAAGCAGGTCAAGGGCTTTTTTCACTTCCGCTGTCTTGTATTCCCCAGGCACTCTGGAATAGACGAATTTTTTGGTAGCTTGGGTCGCGGCGCTTTTCATCGTGGCAATCAGCAGTTGCGGGTCCACTTTTTTCTTGTACTTTGGGAAATCGGCTTCGTAACCGGTGATAATGTCGTCCTGCACTTCTTGGCATTGCAAAAAATCGTGGGTTTGTACCCATTTGACCACTGACTCAGGCATACCACCCACCAGCATGAATGTGCGCATCAACCCAATCAATTTCTCATGGAGAGGCGCTGGCAAAGGTGCATCGATATTGGCCTGGCCGCGTGCGTCCAATAACAGTTGTTCGCCATTGGCTAGCAGAAATTCGTCAAAAGTCATCGGGAACATATACATGGAGTGGATGCGCCCAACACCAAAAGTCGGGATTTCGTCGAGCACAAACTCAAGCAACGACCCTGCGGCAATGACATGTAGGTTAGGCATGTCCTCCTTGAAATAACGCAATGCCATGATGGCCTCTTGGCTTTCCTGTATTTCATCGATAAACAACAAGGTTTCATTGGGCACAATGGGCGTGCCGCACATGGCTGCCATCTGAGGCACTATGCGCGTTACATCCAAATCCTTCTTAAACAGGTCAATATAATTGGATTGCTTTTCAAGGTTGATTTCCACATAATACCTGAAGCTCTCTCCTAAATGTCTGACGGCAGTGGATTTGCCGACCTGTCGTGCCCCACGCAGCAAGATGGGCTTGTGAACGGGACGAGTTGCCCATTCGCTCAAGTAACGGTCTATGATTCTTTCGTAATACATACAACTTCTTGATTTACGGCTGCAAAGATATAAAAAATGAAATTATCCAAGGTAATAATTTGCCAAAAATCGAAAAAATCCAAGGTAATAATTTGGCCAAAATCGAAAAAATCAAAGGTAATAATTTCCTTCTATCCGATGAAATGCGTTAAAAAACCGCCATTGTCGCGGCTTTTTTCATTT
This sequence comes from uncultured Bacteroidales bacterium, assembly GCA_946405575.1. Taxonomy (GTDB): domain Bacteria; phylum Bacteroidota; class Bacteroidia; order Bacteroidales; family F082; genus Limimorpha. The sequence continues at coordinate 14,959 of CAMJHP010000026.1, forward strand.
ACACTTTTCCACAAACCAAGAAAACACCTTCAAACTATCAGCATCCGTTTTGAACATGTACTCGGGATGCCATTGCACGGCACAGACGAAACGTTTGCTCGCCATTTTTACCGCCTCGATGAGGCCATCGGGAGATTCGGCCATGGGTATCAAATCCTTGCCGAGGTCTTTGATGGCTTGATGATGCAACGTGTTCACTTCTAAGATGTCTTTGCCTAATAGCGTCCGCAGGTCGCCGCTCAGCGAGACTTTATGCGTTGGAATGCCGTAGGGCTTGCCTTGCCTGTGAACTATATCCGAAGGATGCTGGGAAGGAAGGTCCTGCCAAAGTGTACCGCCCAAAAACGCATTGATGAACTGTAGTCCACGGCAGATGCCGAGAATGGGTTTATCGGCTTGCAGCGCCTTCGTCAGCAACAGCGATTCCAACTTGTCGCGTTCTGGGCAGGGGATAATTGTGCCTGTAGTATCCTTCATCCCATAAAGTTCCGGCGCAACATCCTGACCGCCTGTAAACAGAAATCCATCGCAGGTTTCCACAATGCGGTCAGCATCTTCATCTGACATTTCAATGGGCAGGACGACAGGAACGCCTCCAGCGGCCTTGATGCCGTCCAAATAATCCGGCAGCATCCAAACACTCTTGCGCTCCGCGTCCCAAAGCGGCATGACGCCTATAATCGGTGACTTGCTCATGGTTTAATTCATAAAAGTTGTAAAATACTAATCAAGTCCATTGGTAAATGTTCATCATTTCCGTATCACAACCCAACGACCGGCACTTGTGTTGCCCTCACGAAGCAATACTCCTTTCTTCTGCATGGCAGCAATGTCACGTCTGATGGTACGAAGATCTACTGACAAAACTAGTGACATTTTCTTGCCTGAAATAAAGGCATCATCATCTATCAAATCACATATTTTCTTCTGTCTTTCAGTTAATTGTACTGGTGACAAACTAGTGACATCACTACTGACATTTTTCCGTCCACTTACGACATCATATCCACGTTGGAATGTCACCAAAGTGCCGCCGCAATGGGATTTCACCGTTGGCATCGGCAATCCGACTTCCTCAAATCCGTCATGTATCTTCTTGTAACCACGTCCCCACGTGTCGATAAAACCAGCCTTGAACATGGTATCGGCGATGTTCCGATTGCGTGGTTTCGATGAATGTTTGTCGTAAAGTACCTTTTCATCATAGCCCTCTGGCAATTCTCCATCGTTCCATATTTCCACATGATCGTTATAAACATGCATCTGAATGTCAGCCCCCGTGTAATCCTTGTGGGTAATCGAGTTGTACAGCATCTCTCTCAAAGCCTCTATCGGCACCTCCAGTTCTTCTTTTCGTTGCATACCGTCAAAGCGCACAGGCGAGGTTAGGTATTTGGCTTTCAGAACCTCAACCACACGGTCTGCCATCTGTATGATGTTGCCCTCAATCACGTCCTGAATCAACAAGTCAGCTTCGTCAACACCAAAACGGCCAATCTTGAATCTTACGCTGGTGAAAAACTTTAGCGGGTCTTTGCCAAAAAGCAACAATGCAGCATTCTTCAAATGTCCGTTCTCATCCAAGAGATGTAAACTCGTCAGCACATCCTTGGTGGAGGCATTGCGTTCATCTTCTGGGATGCGGTTGGCATCAATACCCTTCCGGAGGAAATAATTGATGGCCTCACGGTCAATGTCGTCAAAAGTCGCGTTCTCATTGGCAATGTCATCCCACGACTTGCCCATCTTCTTCATAATAAACTGCTGAAGTGCTGCACCGTTCAATTCCTGCATCGTGGAACCCGAACGATAGTAATACTTGCCCTTAAAGCTGATAGGTACGTTGCTTGGATTGACTATTAATTCGATATAATCCAGCCCATTTTGTTCGTAAAGATTCACATCTACCACCAGCCCCATATAATTGACAATCTTGTTGGGAATGTCCTCAAGCAACTTTTTCGAATCATTCAACCCTACCACCTCGCGATTATCATCCACACCAAAATACATCACAGCTCCTTGAGCATTCGCAAAGCCGCAAATCCACTTTAGAAATTCGTCCTTCCAAATGCTTTTGAACTCAATGTTCTGACACTCCTTTGGTTTTATCTTGCCCATGTCAAATCAATTTGAAACCGTGCAAAGGTACAAATTTTCCAACATGCCAAGTACGGAGAAATGCCACCCCCTTAAAAACAACGCCTCTCTAGTTTCTTCAATTTGCTTTTTTTCTATTTTTGCCCCGACAATCAATTTTGGAGGTTTCCGATGAAAAACAAGCGCCTTCTTTTCCTTGCTATCCTGCTGTTCACAACAGCGTCCATTTTCGCCATTTCCTACGGCAAGAACCTTAACCGTACGCTCCGTATGCTGCGCAACGAGTTGAATGTCGATTATCAGCAAATCGACAAGAACCGCGAGCGACTCACCGAGGATTACGAGAAACAACGCCAGAAGATGGTCGATATGATGAAGGAATGCGACGAGCTTTCAATTATGCTGTATTCACAAAAACAAGGCTTCACCTTCGATGTGAGCTATGCCTTGCAGAGGGTCACCGAAAAATACAACGAGTTTAACCAAGACCGTGGGCCTTTCGACCACATTGTCAGCAACCTCAACGTCGAGATGGAACGTCATGCCCGCCTCATCGAGTCGCTGCGCCGTCTTCCTCCTGAGATTGACAGTATTGTGGGCATTCCCGATAGCCTGCTCATCCACTACGACTCGCTTAACCCGCTTTTCTTCAGCAGTGCGCATCTAGAGTTGGACCAGGAAGTCAAAGCCATGGCCGACTCGATTTCCATGGTGCCGTTTGTGCTTGACGAGCAGGGTGAGGACGACCGCGAGCAGTGCATCTTTTACGCGGGTGAGCTTCTCAAGATGTACGCCGATACCAAAGCTGTCGTGGTGGCCGACAGCATCCACTATTATGAGACCTTCCTGCGCCTGAAGGAGACCTACGACTATGCTCACGACTATTACCAAGTGCTGCAAAACCGCATATTCATCAATGGGCAAACTCCTTGGTACACCATCTTGCAGCGACCGGGTTATTATTGGAGGCAAGCCATGAGCGACGCGAATGAGAAATACGATGTGGGCTCGCTGAAGTCGCTGTTTAGCAAAGGCCGACGGGCAAAGACCTCTGAAAACGGATGGGAATACTCGCTACAGGTCTTCATTATCGTGCTGTTTGTCATTGAATTGATGGCCATTTGGCTTGTTGTTTCGCTCTTGCTTATCCCCGCTTTCCGTTATTTCAAGCCATTGAAGGAGTATGTTGAAAAAGACCAGCGGCGTTTCATCTCGTTGCTGGTCGCCATCCTTATCACCATCATAGTCAACAGCACCATCGGTGGCGATGGCTTGCTACATATTGCGGCGCACCTCGCCAACACATTCCTATGGCTGTTGGCCGCTATCCTTGTCGCATTGTTCTTCCGCCTGAAGCCCAAACAACTGAAATATGGCGTCAGACTATATCTGCCTACCTTCTGTATGGCTTTGGCCGTCATCGGTTTCCGGGTGGTATTTATGCCTAACTCGCTGATGAACTTCATCTTCCCTCCGGTACTGATTGCCTTCTTTGTTTGGCAGTTTTTTGCTTGTTTGCACAATGCGAAAAAGGTGGCCCGCAGCGACCGTTTCTTAGGCTGGACTTCGCTCGTGGTCACTGGTGCAGCAGTGTTTGTAGCTATAGCGGGTTATATTTTCGCCTCGCTGCTCATTTTGGTTTGGTGGTACTTCCAACTGGCTGCCATCCAAGCTATTTACACGATTTTGAACTTGATTGTGGCCTATCGTGAGAAACGCATGAAGCATCGTATCGACGACTACCGTTCGCGTATCAACTTTATCTCTGGTCCAGGCAAGGAGACTTTGATGTTTGGTGCCACTTGGTTCTACGATTTGGTCAAGGACGTGGTGCTTCCTGTGATGGGGTTGCTGTCGATTCCATTCTGCATCCATTTGGCCCTTGATGTGTTCGACTTTGAGGATTTGTACAATAACATCTATTACCACAACTTCGTGCAGTTAGTCAACGAAAACGGTGCCGACACGTTTAGGCTGTCGTTCTATGGGATTCTGCTCATTATCAGCCTGTTTTTCGTGTTCCGTTATATCAACCGAGCCCTGCACGCCATTTGGCAGCAAGTTCGCTATGCCATCTTCTTGAAGAAGCATAACCGCACGACTATCCGCAACAACGAAATCAACCTGTCGTTAGGCAACAGCATCATCAGCGTCTTGACTTGGTTTTCCTACATCGTCGTCATCGTCCTGACGTTGCACATCCCTACCAGCTCGCTGAGTCTTGTGGCTGGCGGTCTTTCTGCTGGTATTGGTTTTGCCCTCAAGGACACCCTCAACAATTTCATCTATGGCATCCAGCTTATGTCGGGCCGTCTGCGTGTCGGCGACTGGATTGTCTGCGATGGCATCCGTGGTAAGGTCACTCACATAGGTTACCAAAGCACAGAGATTGAAACCGTTGATGGAGCCGAGATGTCGTTCCTTAATGCCACTTTGTTTGCCAAGAATTTCAGTAACCTCACGCGTAACCATGGCTATGAGTTCGTCAAGATTACCGTGGGTGTGGCCTACGGTACCGACATTCAGCGTGTCCGTGAATTGTTGGGCGAAGCCTTGCAGACTTTGCAAGACAAAGACGCTTTCGGACGCGATATCGTGGATTCGAAGCGTGGCATCACCATTTCCTTGGACGATATGGACGACAGCGCAGTTACTATTGCTGTAAAACAACAGGTGCTAGTAGCTGAACGTGTAAGCTATATCGATAGAGCCAAAGAATTGATATACAATGCACTAAATGATAATGGTATTGAAATTCCGTTCCCACAATGTGATGTACATCTTGTCAAAGATGAAGAATAATGTTTACCTTTGCAGCCTAAATAAATGAAAAGCATAATGAAAAAAGTTATCTTCTTTATAGCTTCCGCCCTTTTGTTGGCTTCATGCGGAGACAAGCAGCCTCAAGGAACAGCCACGCCTACTGAAAAGCCAAGGAAATCAGTGACCGTTCCTAATTTCAACGCCGACTCGGCCTATCATTTTGTTGCCAAGCAGACCAACTTCGGACCGCGTGTGCCTGAAACCCAAGCTCATGCCGACTGTGCCGAATGGCTTGTCACCAAACTCGGTATGTTCGCCGATACTGTCATTGTACAAGATTTTAGAATGCGATTGTTCAACGACAAAGGCATCGACGGACAAAACATCATAGGAGTATTTCATCCTGAAGCCAAGAAACGCATTGTGCTCTGTGCCCACTGGGATTCACGTCCCTTTGCCGACCACGACCCCGATGTAGCCAACTCGCACAAGCCCATCGATGGTGCCAATGACGGCGCTAGCGGCGTGGGTGTTTTGCTGGAATGTGCGAGGCAGTTCAAATTGCAGGAGTTACCTCAAAATTTGGGTGTTGACATCGTTTTGTTCGATTTGGAAGACTATGGCCCGCATCAGGAAGAGGCAGAATTGTATTATGATGAGTCGGTTAACTATTGGGCTTTAGGTTCCCAGTATTGGTCTAAGCACCCCCATGTGTATGGCTATAAAGCCTATTACGGCATCCTTTTGGATATGGTTGGCGGGAGTAATCCCAACTTTCCCAAAGAATACTTTTCGCAAGGTTATGCCGCTTGGGTGAGTAACAAAGTCTGGCGCAAAGCCGCTGATTTAGGCTATCGTCCGCATTTTACTAACGAGTTGGGTACTATGATTAGTGACGACCACATTCCGATGAACCAAGTCGCGGGCATCCCAACGATTGATATTATCGACCTGCAACCCACCAGCAGCAACGGTTGCTTCCCCGAAGTGTGGCATACCTTAAACGACAACCTTGAGCATATCGACAAAGAAACTTTGGGTGTGGTAGGAGAGGTGTTGCTGCATGTGGTATATGAAGAATAATCTGTTTTATAATCTATTATTTTATCAAATTTTTATGAAAATGAAAAAAGTATTGTTAATCATGGTGGCAGTTTTAGGCATAGCCTTTGCCGCTAATGCGCAGAACAATCTGGGTGTCCGTTTAGGTACGGATGCCGAGCTTTCCTACCAGAAAATGTTGGGCGGCAACAACCGTCTCGAACTCGATTTGGGAGCCAATGGTTTCTTGAATTGGAACACCTATCATTATTTCAGTGTGACAGGTGTTTACCAATGGCATTGGTACATTGTCGACAAGTTTGGCTGGTATGTTGGACCTGGAGCGCAGGTGAGCCTCTTCCAGTCAACGGGAGGAAACAACTATTTCAACGTTTCGCTTGGCGGACAGATTGGCATTGATTATGAGCTGCCCATTCCATTGCAGTTATCTTTGGATGTTCGACCGATGTGGAACTTTCTTGGAACATATGCAGGATTCGGATGGGGCTCTTGCTTGGGCGTTCGTTATATGTTCTAATTTTCTGAAACCAAGTAAAATGAGAAGAGGGTGATCAGTCGCCCTCTTCTCATTTTTTACAATCCCTATGTTTCTATTAACGATCCTTTTACCAATTTCTTATTCATAATCTTCTTTAAAAAAACAAGTCCCCACAATCAAACAGGGTCAGCTATAGAGGTGAGGGGTCCTTTGTCTTGAGTATCGCAAGCTGGTCCTTTTTGGATTCCTTGAAGAAGGTGTGGTAGTTGACGTAGTATATGAGCATAATCCTGAATATGGGGCCAGTCCGGAGAAGCTCCACGTGCGCTTGATGCGCATCTGTATGACTATGAGTGGCAGGTTGGCTATCAACGTGACCCATATCTGTATCTTGATGGCGTTGGCGCCTGGCATCATCCCTATTCCTAGAGGCGACAGCTTGCGGGCCTCGGGGAACATCGGGTCTGCAATCTCACGTAGCACGTCGAAACGCTTGATGACCGCATTGAGCATCGCGACTAGGTGCTGCCACGCGTCGAAGTGTTTCACGTGCCTCTTGCCGCCCTTCTCACGGCTGGATCCGAGAACTTTTGACTTGTCAATCAAAGAAATCAACTGACCAAACATCGGCTGTCCGATAAAATGCGTACCTTTGCCCATCGTTGTTCGTGTTTTGTACCAGAAACAAAGGAAACGAAAAAGGCTGGAACATCCTCGGAGATTTCAGCCTGTTTTGTCTCAACTCCCTCAAAATCTAGCGGACACCAATATTTCCTTTTATATTTGTGGTAAAGAAAGAGCCGGCAAACGCTGGCTCTTTCTTTTTGTAAATAGTGTAGTTCTATTCCACAACCAGTTTTCGCGTCACCACGCTGCCACCTAACATCTGCACGGTATAAACCCCAGCAGGCCAACGGCTGACATCAATAGTGTGCTGACCTTCCATAGTGAAATTGGCCATAATCTGACCTTGCATATTGAGTACCAACACACAGACTACTCCCTTTTCATAGTTGGTGCTGAGGGTGAATTGGCTTTTGGCGGGGTTGGGATAAATCTCAGCTATAAAAGCTTCTTCTGGCAACTCGGGATGCACGCTGGCGAGGACATTTTCGTCATTGCTATAGGTAATGACTTTACCTGCTACGCGCAAGAGCGGATTGTCAGGGTCGGAGCAATGGGGACACGCATTCTGCCCATCATGGCAATCAGGGTAGTTGGGATGGCACTCGTCGACATAGTTGGGATCAAACTGATAGAACAACTCAGCCTGTCCAGCGGTGAGGAATTCAGTCAAGTCATAATCCCATACAAGGGCTATGCTTCCTGGGCACCAGCCGCTACGTTCATATCTCCATGTCCCAGATTGTGGTTGACAACCGGCAGGATTGGGGTCGCAAGTGCGCCACAGGTGCTGATCGTATTTGTATTGTCCATTCACGAGAATATGGTGTGTGGTCTCATAGAATTCGGCGGCATTCCCAGTGTTGTACGCATTGCCTCCTGAGTTGGAACTACTCCAATTGTGTCCAGTAGTGGTCAGCTTCAGCTTAGCCGCTTGGGCATTTTCGTTGAAAGGATAATCCACAGAGGGTACAGGTTGTTGGTTGGCATAGTCACCGAAAGCGTAGGTGCCGAACCAAATCTCGTCCACATCGGCATAAAGATAGTCGGGTGTGCCTTTGGTGAAGGTGAAAACCAAGTTAGGGTCAGAACCACTACCGTTCCAAAGCTCCATATAATACTCCATTTCTACCTGACCTTGAAGCAATGAGGTATAGTCGCTTACATCAACATCGTCGCTGCACTGTTTGCCAAAAGGTGTGATGTAACGGAACAACTCCACCCATTCGCCACGGTAGTTGCGAACCTTCACTCCGCCTATACGGTCGTAAGTGTCGCAGTTGCCGTTGACGCAGTTATAATCGAAATGCGCCATAATGTTGTTGAAAGCACCTACATGCGAAGGTATCACATATTCGCCTTTCGCACTATGGTGGCTTGGGTCACAAACAAGGTCGCCGTGTATGGTTACTATGTCTAGGTGACTGTCAATGTCATTTGTTACCTCGAAGTGGTTCTCGAAGGTAGTTGTCTTGTTGCCGCTTTGCGTCACTCTAATGGTCATATCGAAGTCGCCAAAGCCCGAAGGTGTCCAAAAACCATAGTAATAGCCGTTTTCAGGGTGGTCTGGGTAGTCGGTCTTAAGAGTGATTTCCTGACCGTCGATACTTGCTTTGACCTCGGTGAACTTGATGACTTCGGGATGATCGATATAGGCTGAGACGACAATCATCACAGGGTGAATGACATCCAAATAGACCTTTGTCCCTTCATATGGGCGGCGGATTTTTACTTCTGGATCATATGCGTAAGGGTCAACGACTTCAAAGCTCTTCACCACATCGGGGGCGGGCAGCCAGTTGGCATTACCGGCTTGCGTGGCTTTCAACTTCACAATGCCCGTTTCACCTGTCAAAGTCAGAACGTTGCCATTGATGGTGGCGGGGCCTTCCATCATCTCAAACGATACGGGCAGTCCCGATGAAGCCGTGGCTTCCAAGGTGATCGGGTCGTTGAAAACCAACTGGTTCGGGATGTCGGCCATCTCGATGAGTTGGGCATTGCCGTCGGGCTGCTGGCGTACGAGGAGATTGTCGAAGCCGCCTGTGCCGCCTTGGGAGTGGAAGAAAATGCCGTCCCACACTTGGTAGTCCAGCTTATCACCGCTGCCAGGAGTGAGGTTCATGCAGACGTTGGTGCAGCCAGCCATCTGAATCCATTCACCCTCACATCCAGGCTTGACGAACACCGTCACTGCACCCGCGCCGTCGTAGGCCGTGAAGTCGAACGACATCTTGTAGCGTGTCCAGCCGCTTTCCTCGTAGTCGAAAGGGATGTTGGAACCATCGGGAAGGCATACCTTGGCGTGACCACTGTCACCTTGACTCTTGATGAAAAGGTAGACACCGCCATCGGGGTCGGTCATGCCAGGCAGGATGTGCCCGTCGCTGTCGGCATCGAAGCCCACGCCGAAGAACGAACCCCACCAGGTACGGTTCATGTCAATTTCAAGGTCCATAATGCCGCCGACTTGGAAACTGAAGTTGAAATTGGACGAGGCTTTGCGAGTGGCTGTGCGCCCTACGCCAGAACCACCATAGGGATACCAGATGGCGAGGCTTTCATCGGGAGCCATGTCGGATCCACAAACATAGCTTACATCGAAGTCCTGCGATGAAGTAGCGGTTTGGTAATGTGTTACCCAGCCGTCCTGACCGTTGAGATTTTGCGAACCTTCGGTAAGGCTGTTGAAATCGTAGACATATTCTACTTGAGCCATTGCTGTAAAGACCAAGAAAAGAAGCAATGTGAATAAGGAGGTTTTTTTCATAGGTGTTGGAATTAATTTGAGGACAAAAATAAAAATAAATGCAGAATAATTTACAGGGAAAGAAAAAAACACTACTTTTGTTGCGATATTTGATTTGCTTCAATATGAAATATGTACGTTTTATCCTTAATTTCTTATTTTTTATCTGTGTTTTTTACTCATGTAGCACCGATGTGGATTTGTATGCTGGATACAAGGATGTTCCCATCATTTATGCTATGCTGAATTCACGTGCCGACACCAACTATGTCAAGATAACCCGAGCCTTTTGTGGCACAAATGACAACCCGATTAATGCGAACGACGTGGCTTTGATTTCCGATTCGAGCAACTATCCGGGGAAGCTGGATGTTCGTTTTATTGAGCTGAAAAGCACTTTAGGAAACAAATATGAGCCCACCGGTCGTGTTTTGATACTTGATACTTTGACCATTCATAATAAAGAAGTGGGCGTTTTTTATTCACCAGATCAGGTTGTCTATTACACGCCTGAGCATCTTAAGGTTGGGACGGGTAGTGAAAGATATAGTTATCGGTTTGTAGCTGTCAAGCCTGATGGCGACACAGTTACTGCGAAGACTACTATGGTCGGAAATGAGGAATTCAGCATAGAGACCAGGGGCGTGAATTTTCAGTTGGCTCCGACTAATGCCTTAGGAAGACTATATTTCAGGGCTGACGGAGTAGCTCCCTTGTATGATGTCAAGATGGAGTTTAATTATCGAGAGCAAAAGTCGGGTCAAGAGATGAAGATGAAAAAAATCAGCCGTTCATTTGGCACAAGAACCATCAGCGAATACACACACCTTATAGGAAATTCATATTATCTAGAGTACTCGCTCAATTGGTTGTTTAATACGCTGGGGAATGCCATTGGAGGTGACACGGTGGTAGATGCCAACCATCCCAATGTGGTTCGCTACATTGACGACTTCATCATTTCCATCAGCGCGGGTGGCGACGAATTGAACTATTATTACCTTGCTAATCAAGCGCAGATGGACAGCCCAATTTCACTTATTACTGTTTATACCAATATCGAAGGAGGCTATGGCCTTTTCTCATCACGCACGACGATTCAAAGGGAAGCAAAGCTGGCCAGCAGTTGCAAGAGAGACCTGTTTTCCGTATCGGCATGGGGCTTTAAAGAGGACTAGTAACCCAATGAAAGAATCTATAAACGCTACATATTACTGCTTTAACTCAATTGGTTTGAACGATGAAAAAACGAATCTGTTTCTTTTCGCTCTTGGCGAGTTTGGTCGTTGTCAATGCTTGCAGTTCCGACGTGGAGCTATATGCAGATTACAAAGATATGGCTATCATTTATGCCATGTTGGACCATCGTGCCGATACCAATTATGTCAAGATAACCCGAGCTTTTTGTGGTACAAGCGACGACCCTATTGATGCCAGTGAAGTGGCCTTGATTTATGATTCGAGTAATTATCCAGGCAAGCTTGACACGCGGATTATCGAGTTGAGAAGTACCTATGGAGGCTCGTACGAATCCACTGGTCGAGAGATTATCCTTGATACAATGACTATACATAACAAGGAAGAAGGTGTGTTTTATGCACCCGACCAGATGGTCTATTACACAACAGAACCACTTAACTCGGGGACGAATGGACAAAAGTATAAATATCGTCTGATTGTTGTTAAACCCAATGGCGATACGGTGACTGCAGCGACAAAAATGATTGGAAATGAAGAATTATTAATTACGACAAACAAGGTTGTGTTTCAGATGTCGCCAACAAATAATGTGGAGAAAGCTTTTTTTAAGATCGAAAGTGAGACAGGCCTTTTTGAAATTGGGATGCAATTCAATTATCTCGAACAGCATGAAGGTCAAGAAATGAAACGGAAACATATCAGCCGCTCGTTTGGCTCAAGCGATGTCATACACCTTGGTGGAGATTACTATTGCGTGGAATACTCATTGAATTGGTTATTCAATACCCTTGCTATAGCCATTGGCGGAGATACGATTGCTGACCTAAATCATCCTAACGTGGTTCGCTATGTCGATGATTTTGTCATTTCCATCAGTGCTGCAGGCGAAGATTTATACAATTATTTTGCGGCCAATCAAGCGCAGCAGAGCAATCCGGTGGGTTTCGTTTCTGTTTATTCAAATATCGATGGCGGTTACGGCTTGTTCTCATCGCGCACCACTGTAAAAAAAGTAGTCAATATGTCAAATAGCACCCTAAATGACCTTTTTGCCGAGACATCATGGGGCTTTCAGGAGCAATAATTTACCATTAACAACAATAATTACAGAAAAAGCATTATTTTTGCCCATTCTAAAAACGACCTAAACGATGAAAAAACTATTTTTAACCCTTTCACTATTGGCAGGCTTGGCCTTTTTCAACGCTTGCACTACTGATGTGGAACTCTATGCTGATTACAAGGACATACCCATTATTTATGGCCTTCTAGATGCCTCGCAGGATACCAATTTCATCCGCATCAATCGGGCTTTTTCGGGTAGCAACGACCATCCCATCAATGCTGCTGATGTAGCGCTTATTGCGGATTCATCCAATTACCCAGATAAATTGCGTGCTTATATTGTTGAGTACTCGCAAGGTTATGGCGGTCATTATCAACCCACAGGATACACGTTGGAACTTGATACAATTACTATCCACGACAAAGAGGAGGGAGTTTTCTATTCACCCAATCAAACGGTGTATTGGACAAACCAACCTCTTCATGTGAGTACGAACGTAGCCAAATATAAGTACAAACTTTTTGTCCATAAGGGTAATGACACCATTACGGCTGAGACAAATCTGGTAGGTGGTGAGGATTTTAAGATTATCACTTCTATGTTGGGTTTTATGGCAGATGAAAATGATTTCACCTCGAAAGTCAAGTTCACGTTGGCCGACAATGCGGCTTTCTATGATGTAAAGATGGTGTTTTATTATCGGGAATCCATCAATGGAGGCCCGCTTACAGATAAGCAGGTAGTTTATTCTTTCGGTGTCAAATCCGTTGATGATTTATTCCAAGAAAGCGAACGGGTTTACTATGTCAATTATGGTATGAACACTTTGTTTAACCTTTTGGAAGATGCTATCGGCGGCGACACGGTGATAAATGAAAACCAGCCCAACGTGTATCGCTATTTCGAAGATAAGCCTATGAAGATTTTTGTGTCGGCTGGCGGTGATGAGCTTTACAACTACATTCAGATTAACTCGCAGACTGGCTATGCACAGACTGTACCCGATTACACTAACATTAATGGGGGGTATGGAGTGTTTTCTTCGAGAATCAATTTGGTGAAGGAAGTTTCTATTTCTAGTGTGGCCCAAAGTGGTCTCTACGGCAAACCTTGGGGATTTGTCGAGCAATAATCACATTTAGCTAATAATCAGGATTTATGATTCGTTCTATGACAGGTTATGGCATTGCCGAGCAAACCTACAATGCAAAAAAAGTATCAGTAGAAGTTAAAACTCTCAACAGCAAACAGTTGGATCTTCAGGTAAAGTTGCCCAACGAATTGCGTTTTGCAGAATTGGATTTCCGAAACAAAATTGGTGTCAAACTGCAACGTGGCAAAGTGGACGTGATTATCACCATCACCGACACGGACCTAACCCAAACCTATCATATCGACCCAGACATTGTCAAAGCCTACAAGGAACAAATAGAATCCATTTCGACTCAACTCGGTATTGCGCCGGCGGAAGATATGGCTTCTGTCCTATTCAGGATGCCTGGCATTTTCAATGTGCCGTTGGAGAACTTTGATGAAGCTTTTGTCGCCAAAGTTGGTGAGACCCTTGATCAAGCATTGGATATTGTTGACGATTTCCGTATCCAAGAAGGCCAGACCTTGAAGAAAGACTTGTTGCATCGTGTGGCATTGATTCTCGACCTGTTGGGTCAAGTGGAGCCATACGAAAAGAGCCGCCATGAGGTCATCAAGCAGCGCATCACCAAAAATCTCAGCGAGCTGACTTCAACTGGACAATACGATGAGAATCGATTCGAGCAGGAATTGATATTCTATCTTGAAAAATTGGATATCACCGAAGAGAAAGTGCGTCTGCGTCAGCATTGTAACTACTTCAACGAGAGCTGCGACGACGACCAGGCAGGCAAGAAACTCGGCTTCATTGCTCAGGAGATGGGGCGCGAGATCAATACATTAGGTTCAAAAGCCAATGAGGTGAACATCCAGAAGATTGTCGTCAAGATGAAGGATGAGTTGGAGAAGATAAAGGAACAGGTATGTAATATTTTGTAAGCAATCAGCTATCAGCAATTAGCGGTCAGCAAGTTGCTGATAGCTGAAGGCAAAATGAAACAACTATGAAAAAAGGTAAACTTCTGATTTTCAGTGCACCATCAGGCTCGGGCAAGACCACTTTGCTCAATTATGTTATGGCCAACATTCCTGAGATGGCGTTCTCGGTTTCGGCTACCACACGCCCACCCCGTGGCGAGGAGGTGAACGGTCGCGAGTATTATTTCCTCACCATGGAAGACTTCAAGCAGCGTGTCGAGAACGGCGAGTTCCTTGAATGGGAAGAGGTCTATCCCGGCCGTTGCTACGGCACTTTGCTCTCCGTGGTCGCACAGATGCAGGATGAAGGCAAGCATGTGGCATTCGACGTGGACGTGTGCGGCGGCGTGAACATCAAGGAACATTACGGTGACCAAGCCCTTTCGGTCTTCATCCAAGCCCCATCGATTGAGGCGCTGCGCGAGCGACTCATCAACCGTCAGACCGACTCAATGGAAGAAATTGAAAAACGCCTTGCCAAGGCAGCTTGGGAGATGGAGTTTGCCCAAGGCAAGTTCGACCGCACCGTCATCAACGACGACCTCGAGACTGCCAAGCGAGAGATTCTCGAAGTCGTGCAAGCCTTCCTTGAAGAAGAATAATGAGATAAAGCCCTTGAACCCTGAGCTTGTAGAAGGGTCAAATGGCCAATTAAAAATACAAATAACATGAAAAAAGTAGGCATCTATTCGGGTTCCTTCAACCCCATTCATCACGGGCACGTGATGCTGGCCAACTATTTGGTCGAGTTCGCCGATTTGGATGAGTTGTGGTTTGTGGTTACTCCCCAAAACCCCTTGAAACAGAAAGAAGACCTTTTGGACGACGATGAACGTCTGAAAATGGTGCTACTTGCCGTGGGCGATGACCCGCGCTTCTTCGTCAGCGACATCGAAATGCATCTGTCCAGGCCTTCTTATACCATAAATACTTTGACTGCACTCTCTGAGCAATATCCAGACTGCGAGTTCATTTTCATCTGTGGTATGGACAGCCTGCAAAATCTAAAGAACTGGCGCGAGTATCAAAAAATCCTCGACAACTACGAATTATTGGTTTTTCCACGGGAAGGTTACGATGGGGGAGAGCTCATTAATTATCCTTCCGTCACAGTGCTGAAAACCCCGATTTTGGAGATTTCGTCTACCTTCATCCGCCAATGCATCAAGGAAGGACGCGATGTCAGGCATTTTATGCCGGAGAAGGTGTTCACTTATTTGAAGGAACATCGGTTTTACGAATAAACATGGATTTCAATCGTTCTTGTAGAGACGCGCTATTGCACGTCTTTTCTGTAACCATAATACTGTCAGTTTGTAAAATTGTTTTTTGTATTATATTGAAATTCATATCTTTATGTTTTTTGTTTGGGAAAAAGTTTGTAAAAACCGAAATGAAAACGGTAATTCAGCGGACGACGTTCCTGAACACGATAATTTTGCAGCCGATAACTACAATTTTGTAATTTTGCCCGTATGAAAACGAGACCCTTGATTTTTGGATGCCTGTTGCTGCTTATGGCTTGCAGCCAACCTAACCGCGAAGCCCAAAAGTTGCTCTGCCAAGCCGAAAGCATTGTAGAAACCCATCCCGATAGTGCCTTGCGCCTCATTGATAGTGTGATGCATTTGGAAATCTATTTCAGTGAAGACGAGCGTATGGAGATGGCTTTGCTGCAAGGCCGCGCCATCTACGGCAACGACCGCGATGCCACTGATCCAACTCAATCAAATGGCAACTTCTTGTTAGATAAGGTAATGAACCACATATACACCTCGCCCGACCTCGACCACGCTTCTGCCTATTTTGCCCAAAAAGGCCAACCCCAGAAGGCGGCTTTGGCCGCGCTTTACAAAGGTTACGACTTGCAGACGATTTATGCCGATAGTTTGGCCTTGCTATCTTTTGAGGAAGCCACGAAATATGGCCTTCGTGCAGGTGACAGTCTGACCATTGCTCGCGCCTTTTTCCAGATGGGACGGCATTTGCATTGGATAGATAAATACAAGGAAGCATCTGCAGCCTTGGACTCCGCCGACCGTTATTTCGGCCATCACCTTTATGAAAGAGCCTTCGTGCAGAATATGTTAGGCTTGAATTACCAGTTTTTGAATGATTTCGACAATGCCACGCTCGCTTTTGCCCAAAGCATTGATTTTGCAACAGAAAGCGGCAACGATGATGCGCTGTGGCGGGCTTTGTTCAACCAAGGTATAATGTTAGGCGGCAAGCATTTCGACAATAGGGATGCGGGATTGGAAGTGTTGAGGCTGTTGGAGACAGAAGACACAGGATTGAAACTGGCAACCAAGGCATACGGCATAAAAGAATTGTTTTTTGATCATAATGTCAGACACGATATTAAACCATTAAGCGACGATTCGACTGGTTATTATCTCCGAATTTGGGCGAGGGCAAAGTCGCGCAGTCAAAAGTATAAATTTAGTGGTGATGACTTGTTTTCTTGTT
Organism: uncultured Bacteroidales bacterium; assembly: GCA_946405575.1. GTDB lineage: Bacteria > Bacteroidota > Bacteroidia > Bacteroidales > F082 > Limimorpha. Next base: position 31,540 of record CAMJHP010000026.1, read on the forward strand.
ATGGCCGACAACATGATCTTGTCCCTGTTTTTTTGTCGCATCGGATTATATCCGACGAAACATACTATGGTGCGAAATTTGGCGTGGTGCGAAATTATAGCCGTCAGCAACAACGAAACGATTATTTGAACTTGCGAAATACGATGGCTGAAAAGCAACTGCAAAAGCAGCATAAAACATTGGTTTTCTGCATTGTGGCTTTATTTGCACTAATAATAGGTGCGCTGCTGTATTGGCTGAAACGCAAGCCGAAAGCGGAAACCATTGAAACCCCAATGGAAGAACAAAAACCGGAAATCCAAGTGACGGAACCGAAGCAGACCGAGGAAAATCCGTTTGTGAAACAGGAACTTACGACCCGCCTCCGCCTGATTCTATCCGCCTCACGCATCGAGAAAAACGCCTACGACCCCAAAATGGAGTGGAGACCTTTGGTGCGACAGGTGATGAACGGGAAGGAGACCGCATTTGAGAGTGCCGTATCGGTCATCGAGGCGGCCTATCCGGGCTTGCAGGCGATGATTGCCGAACAATTCCCCGACCTGAACGAAACCGACGCCAAGGTGTGTCTGCTTTCGTGCAGCGGCCTCTCCAACGCTGAAATGGGCGACCTGCTCGGTTTGAGCGTCTATTCCATCAACAAAAGCCGCAGCGAATTGCGCAAAAAGTTGGGTTTCGAGCCTGACGAATTGAAGAACCGCTTGTAATTTCACTTCCTTATCTTATTGTGTTTTAGTTGTTTGCAAATCGTTCTTAAAGAATGATTTGTAAGCCGCCAAATCAAAATTGTAAACCCGTTGACAGGTCATCGGCTTGGGCTACTTTTGCCACAAAATCAACAATTCAACAGTTAAACAATCAACAAATCGAAGATTCAACAAAGTTAATTCAACAATGAAACACATTCCAACTTTAACCCTTATGCTAATGCTTTCAATGGCAGGCATAGCCCAGACCCACACGTTGAGCGGTACGGTTTGCGACGAACAAGGAACTTTGCCCTACGCCACTGTTATGGTATGGCAAGGCAACGACACGGTGAAAGCCACTTACGGCATTACCAACAAGCAAGGCGACTTTGCACTACACGGCCTAAAGGAAGGCCAATACAAAGGCTTGGTGAAGTTCACGGGCTTTGCGCATCTGCCTTTCTCGATCAATCTTGACAAAGATGTGCACTTGGACACGTTACGCCTACAGCCCGACGTGCATCAACTGAATGAGGTGCAAGTAACCGCCTCCAAGGTCTTTGAGGACAAATTCGACAAACTGAAAATGAACATCAGCGAACTGAAACTGCCACCTGCGGCCACCTATATTGACGCGCTCCAGGAAATCCCCGGTTCGTTCTACAAGGTGAGCGAGAACACGCTGACAGTCCTGAACAAGCCCGTGCTCGTGCTACTTAACGGCAGGCCGCTTCGCGTTTCGTTCAGCCAAATCACCGATATGTTGCAAGGCGAAAAGGCCGAGGACATCGCCGAGGTGGAAATTATGTATGAAACCCCGCCACGCTTCGCGGGCGAGTGGGATGGCCCTGTGGTGAACATTATCACGAAGAAGAACTTGGCCACGGGCTTCTACGGCAGCGTTTCAGGCGACCTGCAACTGCGCAAACGCCTTGGTGCGAGGTCGTCGCTCAATCTCAACTTCAGAACCTTGAAAACCAACACCTATCTGTATCTGTCGCAAAACTACAATCCGAGGGAGTATGCCTACCGCTATTGGCAGTATCGCGAGGGTGGCGACACGCTGATGCGGCGCGAGGCAAACCATACCAGCAATATGAACTCCTATTATTTGAACACGGGCACAGGCATCCAGTTTGACGACAACAACTCATTGGACATCAACTTCTCGGGAGACCTCGATTTCGACCACGACAACATCGATGAGTATATCCTCGACCGTGGAACGGCCATCCATTCCACCGACACGGCGCGGAACGATTCGCGTTCTTATTGGGGCGACATCTATTACAAGCACAACTTCAACGACCCCAAGCATTACATCACGGTGGATGCCAATTTGAGCCACAACCTCAATGCGTCGGGCAACCTGCGCCAATACAACTATTTGCTTGATTCGGTGACTTACAACCGTGATGCTTCGCCCTATTCCGGTTGGCTTTTCTCGACCCGCGCCGACTATACCCGTGAATGGGACAAAATCCGAATCCAATCTGGTCTCTCTTACCACTATTCCGATTTGGAAAATGATTTCAGTTATGAAAATCTCATTGACGGCACTTGGCAACCTGACATTTTGGTAACCAACGATTTCAATTACAAGGAGAACTCCTTCATGGGCTATTTCATTTTTGACCATCAGGTGAGCGAGAAGTTCAGTTATGTCCTCACGCTTACCGACTCGTATGTGCGCACTTTGGGCATTTCGGAAACCACAGGAATCAAGACACCATACAACTACAACGTCTTTCGTCCCAATTTCACCTTGCGATTCAAACCCCATGAGGACCATTATTTCACCTTCAACTACAGTCGCAACTATGGCAAGCCCAATTTCACTTATCTGAATCCCTTCCGCAAGTACGAAAGTCCTGTCTATTATGTGGAGGGCAACCCCAACCTGAAACACTCCACACAGAACAGTGTAACGTTCAAATACCGCTATCGTTATTGGTTGAACTTTGCTGTTACGTATGGTCATGATGAGGACTATGTGCTACAGGTGCCGCAATTGGATGCTGACGGCGCCATCATCGGCTACACTTACGGCAATTTCGGCACGAGAGACGAATTGTTGTTCATTCTGAATATGTCGAAAAGGTTCTTCGACAACCGGTTGAACATAGGTTTATTTGGTCAGGCGAAATATGAGAATTACAACAGCAGCGATGCCCTCGACTACCGCAATTCATTGTGGAGTTACTTTGCGAATCTTGATTTCTCGTATGTGCTATTCAAGAAATACGATGTGGAATTGGGCGGCTATGCTTTGTATTCTTCTTCGCATCTCAGTGGCTATGCCAAGACACAAGGTCATCCCAAAATGGGCCTGCACCTCTCGGCAAGGTTCTTGGAAGGCAACCTGCAAACTAGTATCAGTGTGAACGATGTGTTTAACAACGATGTTGGCAACCGTGTGAGCCTTTTAGACGGTGTCGTCTCAAAGAGTGACAACATCATCGATGCACGCTACATCCGCCTTTCCGTGCGCTACAGTTTCAACCGCAAGAACCTAAAGCGTTTCGAGAACCATCAGGGGAGCAATGCGGATAGCGGTAGGTTGTGATTTAGCCCCCAATCAGATTCGTCAAATCAATAAACTCCTGCACCGACAGTTGCTCGGGACGTTTGTTGAAGACCTCGTTTTCGATGATTTCTGGCCTGAGCATCGGGCGCAATGAGTTGCGCATGGTCTTGCGGCGCTGGTTGAAGGCCTGCTTGACGATGCTCACAAACAGCTTCTCATCGCAGCCCAAGTCGGTGACCGCATTGCGCCTCATCTTGATAACCGCCGATTTCACCTTAGGAGGTGGGTTGAAGACATTTTCGTGTACCGTGAAGAGGTAATCAATGTCGTACCAAGCTTGCATCAGCACGCTTAGGATGCCGTAGGTCTTGCTGCCTTCCTTGGCGGCCATTCTTTCTGCCATTTCCTTCTGCACCATGCCAACGACTTCAACGACTTGTTCCTTGTATTTCAACACTTGGAAGAAAATCTGGCTGCTGATATTGTAGGGAAAATTTCCGATGACGGCTATGTTTTGTTTCCCGAATTGGCTCAAATCGGTACGGAGGAAGTCGCCTTCAATCAGCCGCTCGCCGAGCATAGGAAAATGCTTCTCCAAATAGGTGATAGACTCCTTGTCGATTTCGATGACATAGAACTTGTCCAAGATGTCCTGCACCATAAATTGGGTCAAAATGCCCATACCGGCACCTACCTCCACAACACTTTCCACGTTGGGCGACAGCTGTTCTACAATGCGTTGGGCTATGTTTTGGTCGGTCAGGAAATGCTGGCCTAAGGCTTTCTTGGGTCTAACATCATACATTGTCGTTCATTTATTTAACTACAGATTTGACAGATTTTACCGATTCATTTCCGAAAATTGTGAGTCGCAAGCTCCTGATTATTACAGATAGATTATTTGCTGATGGCAGGAATCTGTATCAATTGGCACTTGTGCCTCTGAATTTCATTGTCGGAAATCTGTTTCATCTGTGTAATCCGTAGTTTATTACAATTTTCTGTAGTTCTTTTTCGCTTGCGCGGTATAAATGCTCGTCGGATACTCATCAATCAATTTCTCGTAATGCCGCTTGGCCGATTCTTTGTCTTTTAATTCATTTTGTTCAATCAGTGCGGCATGCATCAGTGCGGCATCGGCAATATAACTATAGGGGTATTGCTCCATAATCTGCATAAACAGTTGCTCGGCAGTTTCAAAAGCTTTACGTTTTTCCTCGATTTCACCTTTGCGGAACAGCGCGTGTGCTTTGCTGACTTCGTTGCCTGTAGCGATGATATCATCAAGCAGTACGACGGCCTCGTCTTCGCGTTGCTGGTAGATTCTGTAGTCAGCGCGGGCCAATTTGTTGAGTTCCATTCCTGTAGTGTCGACTTCGAGGTTGTCCTTGATGACCAAAGAGAGCGTCATGGCATCGTTAGCTATGAGCTTTGAGGTAGCAGCTTTCAACACTTTCAGTTGGCTCTCAGCCCATTCATATTCACCAATGAAATAGCGGAGTTGGGCATTCTTGAAGCGGGCTTCGTGGCCGAGAGGTTCTTCCTTCATACTCTTGTCGACTTGGCTGTAAAGCAGCGTGGCTTCCCAAACCTCGTCTTTGTAGAGATATATGTCGGCAAGTTTCAGCTTAAGTTCGGCTTTGTCTTGTTTGCTTCCAACGGTCTCAATGGTCTGCGTGAGTAAGGCAACGGCTTCTTCCGACTTGTTGAGTTGATAGGTCAAAATGTCGGCCTGAATCAAGATTAGTTTCGACAGGTCGTTGGTGTTGATTTCGCTATAAGCCTCGTCGATTCGTTTCGATAGTTTTTCGTAAGCTTTTGTTTCTGTGCTATTTGAGGCTCTCAGTTTGAGATAATCGGCTTTGATGCTGCCAGTGAGGGCTTGTCCATAGTAGGGACTGCTGACACCTTTGTTCAGAATATAGGCATAACCTTGCTTTGCGATGTCGTATTGCTTGTTGTTGAGGCAGATGCCCGATAGATTGTTGATTTGGGTGTCTTGGTCGTGCGTCTTGCGATCAATGCTTTGGCTTTGGGCCAAAGCAATGTCATAGTCCTCTTGTTGTAGGGCAAACCAAACGAGGAGTTGGGCAAATTCCAAATTGTCAGGTTTTTCTTGGGTCTGTTTTAGCAAAGCAATGCGTAGCTCGTCGGAGATGCTATGGTTCACGTCATAGAACATCATAGTTTGCAGTCGGTTGCGGACATTGTTGTATTGCCCAGGATGGGCTTCTAATTCAAGGAAATAATACCGAAAAGCCTCTTGATAATTGGCAGATGACTGATGAATGTAGGCTTGATCTAGATAGAAAGTTTCCTTTCCGTCGAGAAGTGTATTGCCTTTTTCCAAGACCGCTATGGCCATTTCGTTCAACCCTCTTGACTGAAAGGCATAGCTTAGGTTGCGAATGGTGGGTGCGTGGTCAGGTAGGTCTTTCATTATTTCGTTGAACTGTTTTTTGGCTTTGTCCGACTTGCCTTGTATGGTATAGACATAAATAATGTCTGCAACGGTTTTGTAGTAACCAGGGTTCTTTTTCGCAAAGGCTTTCAGTTCACGCTCGGCTTTGTCATATTCCTTCAGATGGAGCAAACATTCTATAAACTGCTGGAAATGACTAATTTGGTTAGTCTTCTCATAGAGTTTTTCGTACAACTCACAGGCTTTTTCATAATTTTGCTCGCGGTAAAACTGAGAGGCTAATTGCTCATCGATTTGGATTTGATCCTTCTGCTTGGCATCCACTTTCTTGCCTTTGGTGGGCACGTTGATTTGCGCATTCATTGGAACGACGAATGCGAGGGTAAAGAGCAGGAAGAAAATCCAGTGTCGTTTCATGGGAAGGCCATTCATTTCTTGTTTATAAAATTGTCCAAGTCCTTGCAACAGTTGCCCAAACGGTCTTTGAAATAGGCCACTTGGTTGCTCAACTTTTCAACTTGTTGGGTCTCGGCATTAATATAAACCTCAACCAACGAATCGGAAAGATAATGGGTCTGGGCATCAGTTTTGAGCAGTTCGAGGCGTTGTAGCGTGGAGTCCATCTCGGCTTGCATGACGGGTCGTGTCTCCTTGAACTGTTGGACGTAAGCGTTCACAAGTTGCAGCTTCTGAAAGGCTTTGTCCAGTTGCTCCTCAGGTAAATACTGTAAAGCAGAGTCGCAGGAGAAAAGGTCCTTCTCAAGTTGAAGGAAAGTATTGGTATTTAATTCGTTCAGAGCCTTGGCCTCCTTGTTGACTTGCTTTTTCAGTGCGTCGATTTTGTCTATGTTGGTTTTGGATTGGCAGCTGGCAAGCAGCAGCAACATAGCGAGCCATCCGATAAAGAAGAGTTTTTTATTCATGAGGTTTTGACAGTCATTGTTGGTTAGGTCGGCAAAGATACGCATTTTGGCGGAAACAGCCTTTTGTGACATA
>CAMJHP010000027.1 GCA_946405575.1 uncultured Bacteroidales bacterium
AAGCAATATTAATCACATACAACCAAGCCTACTACGACGAAATCGCCAAGGTGCTGAACGACAACGGCACGAAAGGCTTCACCGAGTGGAACGAAATCAAGGGCCACGGTAGCGAGACGGGAGAGCCGCACTACGGCACTCATGCCTGGCCGACCTTGAACAATGCCATCATCAGCATCGTCGACGACGACAAGGTGGACGGCATCCTCAAACAGCTGCACGAAAAAGACCTCAAGACCCCAGATTTGGGGCTGAGGGCTTTTTCGTGGAATGTGGAGAAGATGATTTGAGGAGTCTAACACCCAACCTCGTCGCCGAAAGAAGCGACCTGACATCTACAACAGTAGAAATTTTCTATGGTCTAACACCTTGCAGCGTCATTTAATCAATCAATCACCGATCTACAATAGTAGAAATTTAATATGGTCTAACACCATGACCAAAGCCGAGCAGAAATACTACGACATCTACAATAGTAGAAATTTTGTATGGGCTAACACCTGTGTCGCTGGGCAGGTAGTTCACCACCTTATCTACAATAGTAGAAATTAAATCAGCCTCATAGAGGGGGTTAGACCCTCTGCCCATTCTCCGCATCTACAATAGTAGAAATTTAATATGGTCTAACACCCCGCGTGGACAACGACCTCTCCTACCTCATATCTACAATAGTAGAAATTTTGTATGGTCTAACACCTTGGGTGCTGAAAGCCGCGCAGAGGGCAGGATCTACAACAGTAGAAATTTCGCATGGTCTAACACCGACCGCCGCTAAATACACTACGGCGATTGAATCTACAATAGTAGAAATTTTATATGTTATATGGTCTAACACCAGGCATCGCCCAATGCTGGCGCCGTGCCTAATCTACAATAGTAGAAATTAAATTAGCCTCATAGACAATAAAAGAACAAGAAGAATTAATTAAATCTACAAAAGTAGAAATTAAATGAGCCTCATAGACATACGAAGCTTTGAATACAAACCACTTATCTACAATAGTAGAAATTATACAAGTCTGTTAGATACCATGAGCTATGGAAGGAGGATGGAATCTACAATAGTAGAAATTATACGAGTCTGTTAGAACGGGGCGAACATCCGCGAAATCTTCATCATATCTACAATAGTAGAAATTCAATCAGTCTATTTCTTCTTTTGTGAACGAAACCTATCTACAATAGTAGAAATTATTCAGTTTATCCCACTCTTCAACCAATCTTTCTTCGGAAACCATCTACAATAGTAGAAATTAGAAGAGTCTCTTAGACCTCCTTGCCGTGACAGATGCCCATGCAATCTACAATAGTAGAAATTAATCGGGTCTCTTAGACTATCAAACACGCCTTCAAGGGCTATCCATCTACAATAGTAGAAATTATTTCTTCTTTACATTGAAATGCTACAGCGACCTGAATAATGCTTAATCTACAATAGTAGAAATTCAATAATATTTCAAAGAACGATATTTTATTCACAATCAATACAATCCCTGCGCATGCCGCAGCCATTCTTTATTACTGATGGCCAATTTAAGTTTCGATAAATCGTCAGTCTGTTTAATCTGCTCAATAATCCACAAGCCTTTGCGAGCAATGTTGTATGCACCATTGGCATCGGCATTTTCGGGCAGGTTCTTGCCGCATATACGGCTGTCGTAGAACTCGCCCGAGGTGTTCATTACGGGCGACAAAAGGTAATCAACTTCAGAGTTGGTCACGCTGTTTCGCATTTGCAGCGTCAAATGGAGCAAGTGCAACAATTCCTTAAAGAACGAGGCATCGTTTTGACTACAAATCTGCTCTTTCAGATTGCCGTTCAAGTTAATTTGATGCTTGGCAAACAACGCTTTGAACCTTTCTGTTAAGTCAATCTCCACGCTGTCAAACTCGTTGTTTTTCTCTGGATTGCGCTTGGTTTCAATTCGGGTTCCGTAGGTACAAAGTGTACATTTTGTTCTTGTTCCTTCGGCTTTTGCAGTGAAGTTGTCGTAGTCAAAGGCAAACTCGAACCAGCCTTTGGCGGAATTGTATCGAATGCTGTCGAACTTGCCGAAAAACACTTTTGATTTCTCCATATTCTCATAGCGAGTATCGAACAAATTCACGAAGCCCGTCGTTGGATCCATTTTGCTAGTGTTCCAGGCTGGAATGTAGAACAGGAATCCGCTCTGCTTGCCCAATTTCTGGAAACTCTCAAACTTGTTGGTCAACTGGTAGGCATTCAACACGCCTCCCATTTCTTTGGCATCAAGTTTTTTGTCCACAAGATAATTCAACTTGTCAATCAGCATCTTCTCAAACTTCTGGTACACCTGCTTCTCCACTTTCTGGCGACCGCGCATAAATCCCATGTTCAAGTCTTCAAGCACTACAATGGCGTTGTATTTCACCATCAGTTCTGCAATCTTATGAATCACTTGGCTCATGTAGCCCTCTTTCAGTTCCTTGATGTTCTCAATGGTTTGCCAACTACGGCGAGCTTCGTCACGTTGTTTTTCTTTGGCATCCAATAAGTCATGGTAATTGGTGCGGTAGATGTTGCCCTTGTATTCGTTCACCATCTCGTTCAAGGAGTATTGCTCAACGATGTTGCCTTTTATGTCGATAAGCGACAGATAGAGTAAATGCCTTTCGCCACGGTCGATACCGATAATATGCGTGGCATTCGACTCTTTCAGATAGGCGTTGACCAATGGGTTGATGTTGTTCAGTCCGGCAGCCTTGAAATTCATCGTTATCGGCACATGGAACTGGAATTTGTCAACCGTATAGCGGCGGTCTTTGATGAGGTCATAGGCAAAAGTGCTTGTCTTCTTCTCATTTTGAGCGTTCTTACTCGCAATGGGCTTGTTGGCCGGATGGGTCGGCTTGTCAACTTTAATGCTGTGTTTGCGGAAAAACACTTCGGCTTCGCCATTTAACTTGTATACCACATCGGCCAAATTCCTTTCATCGAAAAGCATACGCCAATAGAGTGTATGCATGTTAGGTGTGCCTTTGCTAAAAGGCGAAAAGTCTTTGTTGTAGATTTGGAAAAGATAGATTTTCCCCTCGTCCACCAACTGATTGATGTAGTCTACTGAAACATTGCGGAATGAAACATTATAAAAACGCGAGTCCACTTCAGAATAGAAATCAGGAAGGTTTTTATAATCGTTTCGATTAGAGAATTTGATGTTAAAGTATTTATTCCATTCTTCATGTTGTGCTATAAAGTACTTATAGTATGAAATCAGTTTTTGCAAATGCTCATTATCGGTTTTAAATGATTCCGTTTCCTTTATTTCTATGACCTCTTTGGGAATCTTTATTTTCTTCTTCCAAGAATTAGAAAAGGCAATTCTGGGTAATTGTTGACTAATCTGCCCCAATTGTTTGTATTCCATTTTCTCGTAGCAATCGCCTTCAGAATCTAAGTTTTCGGGCTTTAAAACCTTGTTGTTCCTCTTATCGATGATAACGAGATAATAATTACCGTCTTTCCTAAGCAAAGTGCCAGTGTTGTCCGTTTCCTTGTTCAAGTCCCAACCCGCCAACAAAGTGGAATTGTCGAAGTTGAGTTTGATTTTCTCATTGGAATATGGCTTTTGCGTCATCCTATTGCGCACCATATTATATAAGGGTGTAATTTGGTCGAGGGCTTCCCACATTGGCGTGAACTCACCATAAAACTGGTTATCTTTTTCGCTTTCCGTTTCATTGCCCAGCAATGGTTTAACAAAGTGCTGCAAATCCTTGATGGCATCCAATAAATTCTTGATTTTTTCCACATTGGCCTTGTCTTGCGATAGGTTTTTGCCCTTGGGATAATCCGTGTCCAGCAATGCTTTAATCTCCGTGTAGGCATTCTCAATTCTGGCAAAATGGTTCAATTTCTGTCCTTTCTCATTGTCTTCAGCACCCATCCCGGCAAAGTAATCCTCAATGGGTTTGAAATCCTCCACTTTTCCCTGTATTATGCCGTTAAGGTATGCAATAGAATAACTGTCGTGCATTTTTGCCAATCTTTTTTCATATTCCTCGACATCTTCCTTTTTCTTTTGAGGATTATTGGCTTTCAAGTCTTCCACAACAGCATATCTAATGACCGACCAACTGCCAAAATGCTTTTGGGCAATGTCAGTTAGTTGCAAATCATTAGGTAGGTATATGTGTTCAAGGTCGTAATCCTTGATGTTTCCAAGTAAGGTTTTCAACGAGCCAAAGTCCTGCTCTTTCAAGTCGTGATAACACCTCCTAATACTTTGCAACATTTCATTATCGCTTTCGAACTCATCGGGTAACCATGAAATGGCATTACGCTCGCTGAGAATCTGCTTGAACAAAGGCTTCAGTTTGGGCAGCCGCTTCGACTTGTCTTTCTGTTGCTGGTTGTAAAGGTTCACATATTCGTTGAGTCCTTGGACTTTTGTCCCATCATCAAGCACTTTGCCGCCAATGATGGCGTTGTAAACATCGATCTGCTTTTGTGTCAGCACCATGGAAAAATAGTCCAACTGAAACAATTCTGTGATTTCGTTCACATTCAAATAAGACTCCATCGCCTTGTACAACCCATCGAAATGTGTCGCCACATCGCTCGCCGCAATCCTATCGAACACATCCATGTTGTCGACAAACTTAGGTAAATTCTCGTCAATCATCCTGTGGGCAATGGAAGTAGCTTTATCGTCAGCAACATACATGTTTTTGCGGTTGTCGTAGAAACCGACAAAATAAGTCGTGAAATCATCGAATTGAGCAATGTCATTTTGCACACTTTCTTGAATTTGTTTCACTTCTTTATCAGTCAGATATTCATTGCCAGGCATTTCACGAATGATGTTCTCATACTGAGGCGTTTTGACGAATTCAACCAAATCTTCTCTGATGAGTTCTTTCCCGAACAAACGCTTGTATTGTTCACTCTTGGTGAAACGTTCCGAAATCTGCTTGCGCAACACTTCTTGAACTTTGGTCAAGTCTGTTTTCCTCTTCGGGTCAGAGGTCGGAAGATGATACAGATAATAGAACTCATCCAAAGAGCCTTTATCCAACTCGAAACCATCCAACATCAATTCGATGAAAACCTTGTGGTATTCATCAATAACCTTTTTGACGGCTTTATAAGCAATAGCGCGTTCATTATCGCGTTCAAGGATGCCGTTCTTTTCGATGTTTTCCTTAGTTTTTCCAATGGGTTTCAGTTCAAACCGCAGGGTCTTGGACAATTGATAAAGGCCTGTAAATTCGGAATATGTGTGCATAATTGTCTTATTTGAAAGAGTCTTCAAAAATACAAAGAATTTCGATTATTGAAATATTTGCTAGTCTTGCAATAGAATTAAAACCAATTTAGTTCTAATTAGTTTTGGTTTTACTTGAAACAAAAACAACATAACGAAACCGCTTTCTCACCCCACCATCCCCAAAATCACCTCAGGCGCAATGCTCATTTCAGTAACCGCGCAAAGCCCCGCCCCCATATCCTTCAAGCTGGCACCCAACAGATAGACTTTGTCGTCGATGATCAGAAAACGGTCGTGGTTTCGGTGGGGCAACTGAATGAACTCAATTTCGGGATATTGGGTGTTGTGTTTCTTCAGGTCGGTGAGAAATTGTTCGTTAAAGCGTGTGTGGATGATCGCTGAAACGCCATTGGAGCGTTTTGTGAGCATAGAAAGAACCCGATCGTCAACGTAGTTGTCAATCAGGACAATCCTTTGTCGGGCACTCCGAACGAGGTCGGAGATGTAGGTCCACGCATCCCAGACGCAGCCAGTCGCAAAAACCTGTTCAGGAAGCAACTTCGGAGAATGTTCTTCAATCTTGTCAAGTATCAAATCGATTTTTTCGTCTGTTTCGATTTGGTGTTTTTCCAAATGCGCTATTCGCATCAAAACAGCTGCGTTCTGAATCATAAACCTCCGCATGGCAACAAAGGCATTCATAATTCTTATACTTACTTCTATGGCGATAGGACTATGTAGAACAGATGATAACTGTGCAATGCCTTGCTCCGTGAACACGTATGGAAGAGAAGGATTATATTTTAGCGAGCGTAGGTTATCGCAAATTGCGACAACCTCTTCCCGTTCAGCTTCAGTTAACTGAAAACGAAATGATTCTGGGAAACGAGCCCTATTTCGTTTTACTTGCTCATTCAGTCGGCTTGTAGTTACACCATAAAGCATAGCCAAGTCACGGTCAATCATTACCTGCACACCTCGGATACTAAAAATCATATTCTCAATATCTGAAATGTCAACAGACTTATCACAATTTGTGATAGGTTCTTCGAGCTGGTCGCAATTTGCGACCGGTTTTTGTTTGTTGTCTTTTGTTGTTTTCTTTGCCATATCTATTTCTTTTTACATTATAGTGCAAAGAAACAACATCCTTCAAGACAAAGCCGTTGAACAAACGTTTGTTGTCGACAGCAGTCGTTTGTTGTCGTTTGCTGTCGGATATATTACTGTAAATAAATGTTTTAAACTATCCTCCAATCTCATCCAACTCCAGCCACCGCAGCTCTTTTTCATCAAGTAGGTCCTTGATTTCCTGCAAGCGGTTGCCCATCTCGTGTAGTTTCTGGTAATCGGTTTCGCTGTTCAAGGCTTCGGTGAGATTGGCTTTCTCTTGCTCAAGGGCTTCCATCTCTTGCGCAAGTGTTTCATATTCACGCTGTTCCTTGAAAGAACGCTTCACCTTTTCGCGCTGCTTCACGGGTTTGGGCTCTTCTTTCTTTTGCGCCGATTTCTCCTTGCGCTCCTCGCGTAGTTTGGCATCCAGATAGTCCTTGTACTGGCTGTAGTTGCCCATGAAGCCTTTCACCATGCCATCGCCTTGGAAGACAAAGAGTTGGTCGACGACTTGGTCCATGAAAAAACGGTCGTGCGAAACCACCAACAAGCAACCCTTATAGCTTTGCAGAAAGTCCTCTAACTTCTGCAACGTTAACAAATCCAGGTCGTTGGTGGGCTCGTCAAGAATGAGGAAGTTGGGATTCTGCACCAAGATGGTCAATAGATACAAACGTCTTTTCTCACCGCCGCTGAGCAAAGCCACAGGTTGCCGGTGCATCTTGTAGGGGAACATAAAATGCGCCAACAGCTGGTCAGCCGTATAGACTTTGTCCTTGCCGTAATTGACCACCTCGGCAATGTCGCGCACGGTGCTAATCACGGTCTTGCTTTCATCGAATTGTATGCCTTCCTGACGATAGTAGCCATAGGTGACAGTCTCGCCCGTCTTTACCCTGCCTCGGTCAGGTTGCATTGCGCCAGTGATGAGGTTGAGGAAGGTGGACTTCCCCACCCCGTTCTTGCCAATCAGGCCGATGCGCTCGCCACGCTTGAAGACATAGTCGAAGTCCTTAAGCACCGTCAAGTCACCGAACGACTTCGACACATTGCTGAGCTCCAGTATCTTGCCACCCAAACGCTGCATCTGCAAGCCAAACTCAAGGCGTTCATCCTGTTCCTGGTATTTCGAGCGTTCCTTCAAGTCATAGAACGCATCTATGCGACTCTTCGACTTGCCTGTACGGGCCTGTGGCGTGCTTCGCATCCATTCCAGCTCATATTTCAGCAGCTGGCTGTTGCGCTCTGCTGTGGCACGTTTCACCTCTTCACGCTCGCGGCTCTTCCGCACATAATAGTCGAAGTTGCCGTTATGAGTGTACATCACACCTTGATAGAGTTCGAAGATTTTGTTGCAGACCCTATCAAGGAAATAACGGTCGTGGGTGACCATCAGCAGCGTCATACTCGATTGGGTTAAAAACTTCTCTAACCACTCCACCATTTCAACATCCAAATGGTTGGTAGGTTCGTCAAGAATCAGGAAGTCTGGCTCATGAAGCAATACTAAAGCCAAGGCCAGACGTTTTACCTGTCCGCCCGAGAGTTCGTCAACCGACTGCTCCAAGTTGGTGATGGCAAAACGGGTCAGGTATTGTCGCGCCTTGAGATGTTGCTCATCATTGAGGTCGACCAACAAGTCGGATATGCGCGTTCCCGCAGCATACACAGGTAACTGCTCCAAATAGCCGATTTTGATGTCGTTGGCATAGGTGACGGTTCCCGTGTCGGGCGACTCCTTCCCCACCAAAATCTTCAGCATCGTCGACTTGCCCGAGCCATTGGTGGCAATCAGGGCCGTCTTGTCGCCTTTCTCGATGCCAAAGGTGACATCCTCGAACAGCGTCTTGATGCCATACGACTTGGATATCGCGTTGACCGACAGATAGTTCATTTCGCGAAACGCTTGACGTACTCGATAGGATACTGCGACTTCTCCGAGACCTGTTCCACCGTCATGCCCGATTCGAACAAACGCTTGATGACGGCATCCATGGGCTCACCGACCTCGATGATATGGAAGTCAGGGTCATAGAAGCGGACAACACGTTGTCCCCAAGGCGTTTCCTCGACGCCGTGGACATACAAAATTTCAGAAAAGCCTCTCAAATAATCGATGAAATCATCGAAGTCTTCCTCTTCGAAGTAAAGTTCGGCGTCATTGCCATTCCTGCGCACTTTTGCGTTATGGATCATTGACTTCCATTTCTTCATCTCCTGCAACGCGAAGCCGCCTTCAAATTGGACATTCTCACCAAAGTTGAAAGCAACGCGGTCACCAATCACCTCTTCATAGAAAGTGATGGCTTTCTCCATATCGGTAACCACCAATAGCGGACATTTGAATTTCAGCATAGCTCTTAGTTTTGATACTGCAAAGATAAAAAAAGCCTCGCATCCGCTGACACGAGGCTTCAACTTTTTCGGAAAAACCTTATTTCTTGTCTTTGGGCAGCACCGCAAACTTGTAGATGCAGAGCTGATGATATTCCTCGCCAGGTCGCAGAACCGGCACAGGAGTCAAGGTCTCATGGTTGACTGCATCCGGGAAATACTGTGTTTCAAGTGCCAGACCTTCACGGAAATTCAAGGGCTTGCCACTCTTGCCGATGCCCTTACCGTTGAAGAAATTGCCGCTATAGAATTGCAATCCCACTTGGTCGCTCCACACCTGCATCTCACGACCGCTCTGGGGCTCAGTCAGCGTAGCATTCCAAGTGTAGGCCTTGATGTCGGTCTTGTCAATAATCCAGTTGTGGTCGTAGCCCTTGGCATTTCTCAGTTGCTCATCATCGGCAGCGATGTTGTCGCCAATGCAGTGTTTCTCGCGGAAGTCAAAAGGAGTCTCTTTCACGCCCGAGAACTTGCCATTGGGAATCAGACGCTCATCGATGGTGGTCATATAGCGCGAATTGATTTGAAGCTCGTGGTCAAGGATGGTGCCATTGCCCTCACCCTTCAGGTTGAAGAAAGAGTGATGCGAGAAGTTGCACAAGGTGGGTTTGTCGGTTGTCGCGGCATAACGGATCTGGAACTGATTGTCGCGCGTCAAAGTGTAGCTCATTGTCACATCAAGATTACCCGGGAAGCCGTCTTCGCCGTCAGCAAACACGGTGTGCATTGTAATGACGCTGTCGTTGACCGAAATCACGTCCCAAACGTGCTTGTCGGCACCGATGAGACCGCCATGCAAAGTGTTCTCGCCATCGTTCTTAGGCAGCTGATAGGAAATGCTATCCAAAGTGAAGGATGCATTGGAAATGCGATTAGCGCAACGGCCCACCACTGCACCAAGATAGCGTTCTCCACTGTTGTTCAAATACTTGTCGATATGGTCATATCCGAGAACGATGTCTTCAAAGCTGCCACGATTGTCAGGCATCCATAGGGCTACCACACGACCGCCATAATTGGTCACCTGCATTGTCAAAAAACCATTGTGTAAAGTATAAAGCGACACGTTCTTGCCTTCCACTACCGTATTGAAATTTTCAGAAGGAATCAACTTGACTTCTTTCTTGTTGCTGCAACTGGCTAATAACAAGGCAATTGCAAAAATCAATAATTCTTTTTTCATCTTTTTCGACTTCAATCTTCAAAAATTTGAGCGGCAAAAGTACAAAAACTCTTCAATCCGTGCAAACACATTTTTTACTTCGATCTGCTCAGCAACCTATTGTGTTCTAACTACGCCTTGATAATCAACCTCTTTATGTTTGCGTAGAAACTCTATCAGCATCTCTTCCGAAGTCATGAACTTGCTTTGACCATCATCCTCACTCTCGATGTTGACCGTCGAAGCCATATAACTGTTCATCGCCACTTTATACAGTTTCTTCGTGGAGAACTCATCTCCTTTCGTGTTGACCCACACTGTCTTACCATCATCACTCACGGAATAGGTCATACCCGAAACGTATGAAGGATAACCGCCATTCTTGCGATAGGTATTCAGAATGAACTTCTTCACCTGCGCGCCTGTCATTTGATACACCACCACGTCGTTGTTAAATGGGTCCATACTGTAGACATCCTTCACTGTGATGGGTCCTTTTTTCAAGTAATTGACACGCACACCACCCGTATTCTGAAAGGCGAAATCGGCATCACTGACCTCACGGATGGCATCCGTAATCAAGGAGCCCAACTCCTCGGGGGTCTCAAACTTCGTTTTCGCTATGGCAATAGGCTCATTCAAGGCTGGTGCATCGTTGAACTTGTTCACCAACTGCTTAATTTCAGGCTTTTCCTTACGCACACTGTTGACATCCAATACTATAGCTTCCTTACTAACCACCTTATGGTTTTTCACTCTCAACTTCACGAGAGTCGCATATTTCAAATGCGAACCCGATTGGGTAATCAGCACACCATTGGTCTCAGTAGGATGCTCTATCAATGTATGAGTGTGTCCACCGATGATGGCATCGAGCCAAGGATTAGCTTGGGCCAGCTCCATATCGTCCTCAAAGCCGCAATGCGAGAGCAGAATCACCACATCGTTCTCGTTTCTCAGATATTTGTAATCGGGCAACACCGCTTCAGGGCGTTTGAAGCTCACCTCCTTCAGCTTGTCGGGATGCGCCCCAGGAATGCCGTCGTGACGAACTTCAATCAAACCGACCACAGCCATCTTCACGCCTTGATGTTCGAAGGCCACAAATGGCTTTATGTCGAGATTGACTGTCTTGGGGATGAACACATTGGCACATAAGAAAGGAAACTTGGCCCGATCGATGTCGTTCCGAAAGTTGACGATATCACCGTCCCATTCGTGGTTGCCCACCGTGCAAAGGTCGAAGCCTGTTTGGTTCATCAACTCAATCATAGGGTAATTGACGGGGACGTATTGGTCGTTGACAGGATTGCCCGTGCGGTTGTCGCCTGCCGAAAAAAGCAACAGGTCGGGATAAACGCTCCGCAGGCTGTCCACCATCGTGGCAAACTTGGGGAACTGGTCGATGCTGGCATGCATATCGTTGACCGAGAGGATGGCCAACTCGGTTTCATCGGCAGCGACCGAAGTTTGTTCCAGCTTGCTTTCACTTTGGGACTGATTGCGAAGGACCAAATACAAGACTACTGCCACTAGGGCAAGCACCAATAACAACTTCTTTTTGTCCATAGGTCAAAGGTTAGATTTTGCGGCAAATTTAGGAAAAAGTTCTATCTTTGCGCCATCATGTCGAAGAAAAACAAAACCGATTACCCGAGCGGGAGCCGGACGAGTTGGAAGGTGGTCATCACCTATCTGTTTGTCCTGGCCCTGTGTGCGGCTTTGTTTTACTATATCTCCAACCTGCGCAAAAGCATAGAGAACCAACGCTCCAACATCGACACCCAGCACAATGCACTCAATTGGGTCAACGAATTCACCAAAAACGTGCATGCCGCCCAAAACGCTGCCAACCTCTATGCCTTCACCGAGCAGCCCCAATACAAACGCGAATTCAACACCTACCGAAATGCCATCAATGTCCAAACCGATTCACTTTTATTGTTTGAAATCAGCGAAGACAACAAATTGATGGTAAACAAGATAGAGAACCTGATCAAGAGCAAAGGAAGGATCAGCAACGAACTGTCAAAACAATTCCACGACTTCAATCCTTTGGCGGAATTTGACCGCACTATCGACGACTATAGGCCTCCAAAGCCGGAGGAAGAGATTGTGGTGACCACAGTTTCGAAAGACACCGTCATCCACGTGCCGAAAAAAGTGGAGAAAAAGGGATTCTGGCAACGCGTCGGCAAGGTGTTCAACCCAGATGAGGAACAAGGAGACAGCCTTGTCCGTGTCTCCATCGAACGCACAGACACACTACACATCCAACGGCAACAAACCGACACAGTTAACATCTTGGCCGACCTACGCGTACTTTCCGACAAAGCCAAAAAGGAGTATTGGAAAAAAATCAAGGACTACGAGAAAAAGACTCAGGAACTGGTGAAAGCCGACAACCAACTCTCCGAGCAGATTTCCTCCTTATTGATTCGACTCAACCAAGAAATCCTGGATTCCACCATTACTGAAATCGAGAAAAGCGAAGAGATTATCCACGAAAACACACGTACATCCCTACTCATCGGAGGAGCGACTCTACTCCTCATCATCATCTTCATCATTTTGATTATCAGCGACGTGAACAAAGGTTATCGTGCCCGTCGCGCTGCAGAAGAGGCCAAGAAAAAGACCGAAGAAATCATGGAAAGCCGTCACAAGCTGCTGCTCTCGGTCTCACACGACATCAAGGCACCGCTCAGCTCCATCATAGGCCACGTAGAGCTTATGGACAAAAACGGCAACGAAAAGGAAATCACCTCGATACAGCAATCTGCCGACCACATCCTCAACCTGTTGAACAACCTATTGGAGTTCTCAAGCCTTGAACAAGGCAAGCTGCAAATCAGCCACGACACCTTCAATCTTCGCCAACTCTGCGACGAGACAGCCGAAATGTTTGAGCCCATCGCACGCCATAAAAACCTTCAATTCAACTATGAGCCTTCCTTTGAAGACGACAGCATAATACTCTCCGACAGACTGAAAATCAAACAGATACTCAGCAACCTACTTTCCAATGGAGTCAAATACACTTTGGAAGGCAGTGTCACTTTCAAAGCGCGGATGGGGCGCAATCTGGTCGTTTTCGACATCATCGACACCGGTGTGGGCATCCCACAAGACAAGCTGGAGGAAGTGTTCAAGCCCTTCGTTCGCATCGAGACCTACAACCAATTTGCCGAAGGCAGTGGCTATGGCATGTCGGTGGTCAAAGGTCTCGTCGACTTGCTTGGTGGCGAGATCCAAATCGAATCCGAAGTGGGCAAAGGCTCGCATTTCGAAGTCAGAATACCCGTCGGAGAGGTTGAAAAAGAACCTGACATAAAGAGCGAAACGGTTGACAATAACAAGAAGAGTCTCAACATCTTAATTATTGACGACGATAACACTTTACTCTCTGTTGTCGACACGATGCTGCACCGCTTAGGCCACCAAGCCATCCCTTGCCGTTCGATGAGCGACCTCGACAATGCCTTGCTGCAAATCCAAGACTACGACTACATCCTCACCGACCGTGAGATGGGTGCCGTGACCGGCAACGACATTCTCTACCTCGTGAAAGAAGTTGATCCCGACAAACCCGTCATCCTGATGACCGCAAGGATGGAATATACGACCGACATGGCCAAGTCAGAGGGCTTTTATGGATTCTTGCCGAAACCATTTAATTTAAAACAACTAGAAAGCTTTTTCGGAAGTGTCGCTTTAAGCGAAAACGAAGCTGAAACCGCTTATCCAGACTTCCCTGCCTTCAGTGAAATGATGGGCAACGACAAGGAGGCCATGACAGACATCCTTAAGGTTTTTGTACAATCAACTACCGACGACCTGGTTTCAATGAACACCTTAATTGAACAATCCAATTTCTCCGAGATGCAAAGTCTTTGCCACAAGATGCTACCCATGTTCAAGCAGTTGGAGCGCGACACCTCCTTCTTGGCGAAGATGAACGCCATGCGCGGCAAGAACGAGACGGAAGAAGATTATCCGAACTGGAAAGAAGACGCCATGCAATTCATGGCCCAAACCGATGAACTGATGGATTTGCTGGCGGAGAAGTATGGGATTGGATGAGGATGCACCGCTCTGCCGTTTATGTGGCCAGCAAAAGTAAATCATAAAACGACCAGCATAAGGCCTTATGCGTGATTGTTAATGCATTTCAACACTATTTCCGACCATTGTTGATACAATTCGACTGCTTCCTCAATGTGTCTGTTACGGATCTCTTCTTCAAACTTGTCGTAATAATCTGCTTTGATGATAAGATGGTTGCCGAATCCCAAATAGACAGCCTTCCAGCCTTCAGGTACTTGTTGGCCGACGATACCGATTTTACAGTCTTTCAGGACTGGCACAATTTCCGTAAGCTGGTCATAGCTTACACCATCGTAGCAATAGTTTGTGTGGTAAAACCACCCCTGCGCATCGATAATCTCAACTCCCCCCGGCTCCCCCATCGCACCGGGTTGCGCAAATGAAAAGGCGGCAATGTCAATCGCACAATAACCCTTGTAATTGGATTCGGTGATTTCTATACAATCAGTCATGGCTTTTTTTCTTATGATGTTGATAATTAAATCTCGTATCGTTTGTCTTTCGACTTTGCAAAGTTAATGACAAAACTATGTTTTTCGCAAGGGGTGATGATAACTTTTTTCCAACTCGTCGTTTTTATTTTCAGCAAATGACTACCGACACCTACGACCGACCTGTTGAAGGTTACCTTGTTGTCAGTATGTCAAGCCGAAATGCCAAAGAGGAATAACCTGCCGTGGCCGAACTCAACAAAGCCCCTTATAAAGTGAGATTTCTTGAATTTTTATCACTTTAAAAGGGATTCATTCTGAAACGCAGCCACATTTTCCTGAAAATACCGCATCAGCCAAATTTGCCTTTGAAGGATTACAAATCCAAAAACCCAGTTACGGTCGGATTGCAAATCCAGCCGAACAAGGTGTTCTGTCTAATAATAAAGGATAAAAAACTGTTGTATTCAACAAGCAACTCAGTCAAGCAAACCTTCAATTATCGCCACCAATTCTTTTGCTTTGGGAATCATTGGTAAAACTTCCTCTTCGGTCGTTTCAAAAAGGCAGGTGTAATCACTTTTTTCACGCATGTTTTCCAATCGGGCAAAAAGCCTTCCGTATTCAGCATCAATTTTGCCTTCTTTGACAAAGTGTTTACTGAAAAGCACCGAAACGCCTTGATGAGATTCAGCATGAAGCCCGTTCTTTATCAGCAAAGCAGTGACCGCATGAAAAACCGCGTAATACACTCGGTTGGCTAAAGTATCCCACAATTTGGCATTTTCAAGGATTGGGAATTGGTCTATCAGCCGGTGGGCTTTTTCGATTTCAAACTCCACCATGATTTTTCTTTCTTCATCGCCAAGGCTCATATCAGTACTATTTTATCGTGTTCAACATTGTGGTAAAACGGAGAAAAAGACATTTCCTCCCATTTACTCATCGTATAAAGATGGGCTGAAATCGGCACTCCAGCATCATACCCCAAGGAAATAAAAGGATAGGAATATTTGTCGAAATCGGAATAATCCTCCTTTTCTTTATTCAAAAGGATTAGCAAATCCCAGTCGGAATCAGGCCTAAAATCACCCCGTGCTCTCGAGCCATAGAGATACAAATGTCCATCAGCTGGGATGATTTCCCTGCCAAGCTGTTCGATTTGGTTCAGTAGGTCTTTATCAGACATAGTATCCGCTTTGATACTGCAAAAATACACAATTTCTGAAATACAGCCACTTTTTCCCGAAATTACCGCATCAGCCAAATTTGCCTTTGAAGTACTACAAATCCAAATACTCGGCTACGGTGTGCATCCGCCGCACTCCCAACTGATCCATCTAACATAAGAGCACCTCGACCGAGCACAAAAACAAAGTATAATTTGCAAAGACATGAGTTTTTTGTACTTTTGTGGCAATTATTGAAGCATAAGTAAATGTTCAGAATTAGAATTAATCTGCATTATTGCTTCTTAGCTGTAAGCTATCAGCCGTCAGCTATCAGCTTGGTAGCACTATAGCTGATGGCTGACTGCTGACGGCCAAATTCTCCTACCTTATATGTAAACTAAACATACTCACCTACTTAATATGAAAAGGATTATAACGATTATTGCGTTTGCAACCACGATAGCGCTGTTGACCTCCTGCAAGAAAAAGGAAGTCCATGTGGTTATGGAAACCACAAAAGGCAACATAGAGCTGAAACTTTACGATGCCACGCCTTTGCATCGTGACAACTTCAAGATGCTGGTGGAGGAAGGAGCCTATGATTCACTTCTCTTCCATCGTGTGATTCGCGACTTCATGATCCAAGGCGGCGACCCGGATTCGAAACATGCCGAGCCCGGCATTCTGCTCGGTGATGGTGACAGGCCTTACACCATACCAGCTGAATTCAGGCTCGATGAAGGCATATTCCATCGTCGTGGCGTGTTGGCAGCAGCTCGCGAAGGTGACGATGTGAATCCAGAGCAACGTAGTTCCGCAATGCAATTCTATATTGTTTGGGGAAAGGTCTTTGACGACGAGAGCTTGGACCGCGTCCAGCAACGAATTGACAACTATACAAACGGTCGGGTAAAACTCACTCCTGAGATGCGCGAAGTGTATAAGACCATCGGAGGAACGCCACACTTAGACGGTCAATATACGGTCTTTGGCGAAGTCGTTTCCGGGCTCGATGTGGTAGATGCCATTCAACAAGTAACTACCGACACCAACGACCGACCTGTTGAAGATGTCCGAATCATTCGTGCTTATCTTAGATGATTTTTCTACGGAGATTATTAAAATTCTCCGTTCAAAAGTAACGAGGACTTCTTCGATTGCTACCAGATTCTCACCACAAAGGAACTTGACTACGAACTGCTGTATGAGGCAAAGCTATAGTTTTTCCCAATACGGTTGCAACCTCTCTCTAATGAGAGTACCAACTATGACAAATGGCAGAGACTCGCCAAACTTTATCCTTCTGAGGAACCCTTCCCAATACAAGTTGCGGTTGGCATCGGTATAGAACTCCTCGGTAAACAGAGGATGATTCTCCACATACTTCGTGTTGCGGTTAGCAAAGGTTGCCTTGATGGCCTCGCCAAGGATTTCGGCATCGATATTCTGTCTCGTCATGATTTGGTACACGTCAAAGAAGTCTTTCATGCGGCTGTTACCTAACGACAGTGAAATCATCGCCTGAAACTTCTCGGCCACGACGGTTTCCAATGAGTAGGCCAAGATGGTTGTGCCAGGTACCGTATCGATTAAAGCCGGAAACACCAGCTGCTGAGGGTATGGGGTAATCACATCGCCAAATCCCACATCCATCGAAATGCGTTGCTGTACCGTGTCCAGATGAGCCTTGAGCGAAACGCGCACACCATGGTATTCCTTGGTGATAGCAATCTCGCCCGTCTCTATCGTGTCGCTGTCAAACGTGACGCCATCCTCGGCACAGGCTATCTGGCAAATCTCACTGAATATGCCCTTGATGTTCTCAGCATCGTTGCTGATGCGCCTTGCCATGAAGTCGATATCCAAGGTGGGACGCGCCTGAAACCCGTCGTGGGCATAGAGCAGCGCGCCACCTTTCAGTATAAACCTGTCCTTGTATTCGCTGACCGACAGCCTGTACAGCAGACGTTCTTGGAAATAGCGTGAGAGCAGCAGCTGGGAGCTGTATTGCTCATCTCGTGAGATATTAAGCAAGCGTTCCTTGACAGACTTGCCATAGTTGCTGAGGTTCTTTTTCTTTGCCATAACAGTTATACCATGTATTTAACGAGTTCATCCGTGCGCTTACCGATGCGCATGGCGCTTGCATAGGAGTAAAGCTTTGTGATGTCGCAATCCTTTCGCGAGAGATAGTTGCGGAATATCTCAGAGCTAACATCAATTCCCACGCGGTTGCGGTACTTGATAGCATCGCAAACCGACTTCTCTAGGTCATAGATTTTCACTGTAAAGCCTTCTATGACAGCCTCAGTCACGCCAAGTTCAAAAACCTTACTGCTGAGGTAGAAGAGTTCTATTGGTGGGTAATCCGGCAGAACCACCTTACGGCTGCGTTCGATAGCGATGCAATAGGAAACGGGTATCTGTGTGCTCAGTCCATAATACGACCAGGCTGAATACATGCACAACACGCCGCCAGGCACGAGTCGTTCGACGTCAACCATAGGTTTGGCCAGCCCTTCGTTAAGCGCATAGATTCCTTGGCGCACCCGTATGATAGTCCCTTTCTCGGCTTCATAAAGAAGCTGGTTGTATAGGTTTTTCTCCTTGGCCTCTGCCGAAGAGATATACCCCCCATTCTGGTTTATATACTCTTTGATGTCCACTTTTTCTCAATTAACTTGCTGCAAAAATACTGCATTTTTTCAAAAGTGCAGTAGATTTGTAGGAAGTTTTTTGCATCTTCACCTTCAAATCCTCAAATTCAGTTTGACTACTTTTCCCAGCAAAACACAAAACATCTTCGTTTCAATCACCAAGTCCAAAGAGCTTCCCAAGCAACACGAAAACAAATAGATCAATTAAAAACAGAAGTGTTCCTCCTCGATGTATTTCAAGAATATCATTGGCGATTAGGATGATGTCAACAATTAAAATAACTGCTATTATCAAAACGATTCTAAACACACCCCAAAACTCATCACCACCTTTGCCTTTATTACTATTAACTCCATTATTACCATTTTGCGCTTTATTTGAATTTGAGCTGACTGTTTGAAAAGTAATCGTTCCAGTAGAAGCACTTTTTGACTTGACAACATTCGATTCATCCAAGACTTCAATACCCTCTCGTGCTTTCTCGTTATTTGGTTCAACTGCTAGTAACGCATATAACGTCGCCTTTGCTTTATCTGTTTTTCCCAACTTCTCGTAAGCTTCAGAAAGCAATAAATAAGCTTTCTCAAAACGTTTGTCAGTTTCAATGGCTGCCTGAAAGTATTCCATGGCTTCAACAAATCTTCCTGCTACCAAAGATTTCTCGCCTTTTTCACAGTAATCAGCCACAGAAACGCTGGGATGATTGCTATTTTGAGCTTCTGCTGTTTGAGCTGTTTTATTCGAAAACCATTTTGAAAATATGCTCATAACTCGTTATCGTTTATTACCGCCTTCTTCAAAAAAGATGAATAGTATCAATCCTGCAATCCCAAGCAAAATATACAACATGACTTCCGTAAAAAGGATGAATAAAGTTATAACAGCCGCAGCTCCAATCGCAATACCAATGAACTTCCTTTTGTTCTTATCATTCTCTTTCTTCCGATTCTTCGCTCCTTGAATCTCATTATTGCACCACTTATTTCCGGGTTCACCCATCAACGCTACAATTTGCGAACGAAGAGATCTTTCCTTGATCGAAGCTTCATCCGAAACCACGTATGATTTCATGCCATCCTTTTTCTTTCTAATCAAATTCGCTTCAATCAACTCTCTATACAGCAGCTGAAGTTTATCTCTGATAGCATTTCCCCTCAGCTGGGCATACTTGTTTGATAGATTCTTCTTTGGGTCAAGGGTTGTAATATTGTCTTCTAATTCTTTCAGTCTAACAAGAACATCATCCGCGTAACCATAGATTCCATTAACCTCAACAACATTGTCATTACAGACTTCGCCATACTCAACAAGCATTTGGTTAATTATCGCCTCATTCTTGCTTGTTTGAAAAGGCCTCATGTCCGTTTTTCTGTGCAAATAGAAATCCAGAGCTTTAATACTTTCCTCTATGCTATTCAGCTCTTTTAATGTTTCTGGACAGAAAGTATAACCCGCTTCTGCTTTTATTAAGCCCTCTTTACACGACGTGCTGTATTGTTTATATAACTTGTCAATAACCGATTGTATTTGAGATGGTTTTGAGCAGTATTGGTTGAAAACTCCATCCTTGATTTTGTCAAAATCTGTTTCTTTCTTACCCAAGCTTCTCTCCAACTCATGAATGCTTCTTTCGCTTTCCAATAAAACGGCATCGTCTTTATTCGAAAACCTCCCTAATTTTAAACCAAATTCGTCCGTTTCAACAACCAACATGGTATATATTGAATTCATATACCGTTTCATTTCATTCTCCAATTGGATATCCGGTGAAAGTCCTGTTGTACTTTGTGCGGGACTCTTTGCCGTCAGTTCATTCAGCTTTTTCGATATTACTGTTGCCTTGTCTGTCTTGCCCATCATCTCATAGATGTTCATCATCCCACGCAATGCAACAATATTGTCGCTATCTATTTCAGTCGCTGCCTGATAATACTCCAAAGCCTGCAACAGCTTTCCGCCATCCAATAACTTTTGCCCTTGCTTGCAATAATCCGCTGCCGTAGCCATAGGCTTTGGTGAAGAAGAGACTTCTGAAGGCTGCTGCTCATCTTTGGAAAACAGATTTGAAAGCCAACTCATTGTCAGAATTCTCCTCCCTTCAAATCGATTGATTCAACTTCGGTGACAAGTCCACTGGTGCCGCATTTCGGGCAAACGACTTCTCTTTCTCCATACCAACACACAATGCTCCCGCATTTTCCGCATGTATAGAAACGCTTTTCCTCGCAATACGGACAACCAGGATATTCATCATCAAGCACAACGGAGCCATGAACACTCTTTGTGTCATACCCCTCTCGATGGGCTTGCTCAGCATTAACCTTGAATGCCCAAACAAACACGTATTGATTGTGCCTGCTGTCAACTCTGTCAACTGTAATTCCGAAAGGCTTCTTGCACCTGGAACATACGCCCATCGTTACAAATGCTTCTTCTGTTAGTTTTCGCATAAAACTTTCCTATCAATCATATAAACGCTCTTGAACGATGCGAATTTTACTTACTTTTTCTATTGGCATAGGCATTGAAATATAACAAGATTCCTCTGAATGACCAGGAAACAATTCTCCATCGTGTTCAAGCCACCATTGTTCGTACCCCCACAAACTCTCTATGGTTTTCACTTTGTTTTTATCATTGTATACCATCAAATCAATCCCAACATCTTTGACATTCTTCTTGATTTTACCATTAATCTCAAAATTAATGTAAAAACTACAATTATCACAAATATCAAAAGACAAATTGGTCAATTCCAAGCCAGTTTCTGCTTTCATATCATTAACGAATTCAGTTTTACTAAGTAAAAAATCAGCCTTTTCTTTATCTGTTACCAATACAACTGGTTCTTCTTTGTTTGGTAATATTGTTTGCTGCTTTATTTCACCAGAAACAGCATCTTCAGGCATTTGTATTTCCCTTATCCAACCCAATCCAAATGCAATTGATTGAAAAACAAGTGAAACATAGTCTGGTTGAAACCCTGTTTTTGCAACGAATCTATTACACAGGTTCTCGCTCTGTTCGTTCCAAACGCCAATTGCAAGCATCTGCTTCAAATAGCCATCTTTAATCACCGAATTCAGAATATACTTCAATAGAGGAATCGTGTCAAAAGCCCCATAATCAGACAACATATTAATAAAGTTATCATTATTGACGACTTCAATACCATTGTCATCAATAACTTTTTTTACCGCATCTTGAATACCCATAATATACTCGATTTAATATGATTTTTCCCAATAAACAACAATTTTTCCAATATTTCCAATATGACCAAAGTATTCCTCGCGTAATGGATCACTACTCACTACATCAAAAGTTCGTTTGCTTTTTTCTTTATATGCCAATTCGGTTTTCAATATCCTACCACTCCTATCATAAAAAACGACTTTGAATTGTATGCATTCATATCTAATAGTAATTTTACCCTCAATCTCAAATATCAAATCCACTTTGCTACCATTCATATACACTTCATAAATACTAGATATTTTTATATCAACGCCTAACTCTTTTTTCCAATCCCCTTTAATCTCAATTATAGAGTCTAGGTACTCTTCTGCCAAATCTTTATACTTTAGGAATGAATCATTATCCAATTTGACTAAATCATCATGCCTTAACACCAACTGCCCGACTTTGGACTTAATCTGATTATCGTTGCTATTTTGAAAAGTAGATGAAGATTGTATTGAATCAATCGAAGACAAATAGCCCAGTCCAAATGCCAAACTCTGAAAAACCATCGAAACATAATCGCTTTGGAAACCAGTCGTAGCAACGAACTGATTGCAAAGGTTTTCACTTTGCGTGTTCCAATCTCCAATAGCAAGCAACTTTTGTGCATAACCATCTGCAATAACTGCCCTTAAAATGTATTTCGACGCAGGTATTGAGTCAAATGCTCTGAAGTCACTCAAAATATTGACTAAACGGACATCCGTGACGATTTGTTTACCGTCCGTTTCAACGATATTTCTAATTGCTTTGTGTAATTCCATATATATATAATTATTTGAAGTTCAATTATTTATTATAATTTTTCAAATCCTACTATACCAAAATCTGTGAATAACGGTTTTATCAACATATTTTGCCGTTTATTGTCTATATATGATTTGAAATAGCCAACAATTAAGGCAATTGCCACCTGCACAAACCCTCTCTTTACATAAAAAAGGTATAAAGCATACTTTTTATTTGAAGGAATCAGTGTGAGAGAGACAATATCCGAATTCCCAATATTTGATACCACAAGGAATGAACGATGTGCATCACCGGATTTATTATGCTCAAAATCAGAATAATGAGTCGCATCCTCAACAAACGACAGAACTTTACTGTCTTTTTTAAAATATTGCTTTAGTTGAAGAAAAAAACGCGACTGGTAATCTTTTATTTCAAACAGATTTCCTTCGTTATTAACTAATCTTGCAATACTCTTATTAAGTTTTGCGATATCTTCATCTGCCTTATTATAGCATAAGTTCATATTTTCCTTTGTAATAAGGCGTGTTAAACCAATAACTTTTTCTTTCGTTTTCTTTTGGAATTCATACGGCTCAAAGTGAACAACGTTATATAGTTCAGATGAAAGTTTATAATCAGAATCACAACTACCAAAATCGATATGGTCCCTCATAAAAGATAAAATATCCCAAGTTAGTTCGCCATTTTTATTAGCATTCAGGCGTAAATAGGCATCATTTTTACAAATCCTCAAAAAATTCGATTTACTGATACCTGTTTGGAATATGTAGTGCTTTTTATAGTTTTGAAGAAAGTCGTCAATGCATGACAGTCTTTTTTCAAAAAACGACTTGCGAACCATTCCAAATCGTTCTATACAATAGTTTATATCCAAATCACTATCCCGGTCGCAAAGAGTATCCATATACTGTTCAAATAAGGATTTCAACATTTTTATGTTTTGGTCATTATGTTGGGTTTCTTTCTCTTCATCCCAATAACTACCATTATCCCAATGGTCATATAATACAGAAATGTCCTCCCCTATAAATGAAATCCAACCATCGCCAACCATAACATTGGTCCAGTTTAAATAAAGGAAAAAAGGCTTTCGGATGTTTTCCCAAAACACAGAGTTATCCATGTTTATTCCACATTCAATCAGTGCTTTTCTGGTTTTAGGCCAATGATAGCTGGAATCATAATCATATCGTACATTACCCCATATTAATTCATTGTATTCGTTATCAGCTCTATACACACAATATGGTAGCCTTGAGATGAAATCATACAACACGTGCTGAAATACTATTTCCTTTTTATCCATTCTCTTGCATTTTTGCTCTATTATTCAATTTCTACCCAAACCAAATGCACCCTAAATGGATGGTCATCCATGCGCCAGACCTGTTGTCTCTCTTTAGGTTGCTCCCCAACCTCATCTTGATAGGGGACATAATCCTTCCCATAATACTCTTCCAGCAGAACGTTCATCTTCTTCACCAGCTGCTGCTTCTCAGTATATGCTCGTTCAATGTCGTTTTGGGCGTATCGAAGCGCTATCTTGTCTTTCTCTAAGGTTATAACCTTTTCTTCCAAGTCGTTTCTTTTGTCAGTAGCTTCAAGAATCTTGTTGTTCACTTTCAAAATCCCTGCCTTGGTTATGGCAATTTGCCAAAGAATGAATTTTGGCAAAGCCACTTTTAATTCCTCTTCATCATACACACAGGCAATCGACATATCATCCTGACTGCCCCGTTTGCTCAACACAGGCAAGGTCTCTTTGATGTCAGCAAAGGTGGCCTCAAAGCCATCTTTCACTAATGACTTCGCCACTCGCACATAGAAATTCACGAGATTGGTATCTTCGCCAAATGAATCATCCATGCCATCTGAGCCAAGGAAAACAGCAATAGGGAAGCCACCGTCACCTTGGTAAGTGTAACGGAACTCATTTAAGGCATCAGAGTCACAAATCGAGGTGGTTTTGTTGAGGAAACAACGGTCGTCCCACAGCACAGGCTCCTTCCATTGGGCATCCTGGTCGAATGAAATCATTTTCCCGTCGCCCAGATGGAAAGCGAACCAATACCTCGGCATACTGACGTAGGCCATCAATGTGCAGCCATAGATTTTCTCCAGCTTGTAGCCCTCTTGAAATTCTTTCCTGTATTGCTCTTCAACCTGCGTGTTTTCCTTATCGGTCAAAGGATTCTCAGCGGCATGTTGTTCAATCCGCTGCTGCCATTGTCCGATAATGGATGCAAACAACTGCCGAAAAGCATTATCAACAGGCCTTTCCTTGCGGAAATCCTGACGGTCTATTTCCGTCTGAATGGCCGCTTGTTGGGTAAATGGCTGGCCTACAAGCAAAGTTTCGTCAATGTTATTGATAAACTCCCTTACATTGTTCGCGATAATCTCTGTGGCAAAACGCGCTCCCACATCGCTACGGAAATAGTGCTTTCCACCGTGGCCATCACACACAACGGCAATGGCAAGTCCATCCTCGTCAATATGACTATAGGAATAGTCCTGACACACTTTATCCGTTGCCTTGTGGCTCTCGCCTTGGCAATGAAAATCAAAACACCTCATGGGAAAAGTCCTTAATCCCAATCGTCGGCGTAGGAACTGCCATCGACCTTTGTGGCAACTTCAGCACCGTCGATGTTATCCACGGCATTCTGCACTTCGCTAATCACCTGGTCTTGCTTTGTGGTGTCGCCAGCAGTGCTGCTCTTGCTACCAATCTGCGAAGAAGTAATTGCCACAACACGGATGATCTGCTTCAGTGCATCGATATTGTGAACCGTAAACACCGCCTCGTTGGTGCCCGTAAACTTGGTCAGCACTTCCTTGTCGGCATCGTCACCGATGGCAATGGCAACCTTGATGGCCGACTTGAACCAGTTGTTGGCTTTCAGTTTCGCCAGACCAGCCTCAAAATTATCGGTGGGAGCGCCGTCGGACAATAGAATGATTGCAGGGGCAAACGAGCCACTTGCAGACTGCATGAAGCCCTTGCTGCGCGACAGTTTGTTTTCCAACTCCTCGCAAGCAGCACCCAATGAGGTCAATCCGTTGGCTTGAACATCTTGCCAAACAAACTCGTTAGCTAATTTCGGCTCATTGTATAGCCAGTTGCAACCCGTCGAAAACTCCAATGCTGCCACTTTGATTTCAGCATCCGGATTGGTGACGGAAATCTCGTCCAGCATGGGTAGCACATTAACCACCGCATCATTGACAGCTCCGATTTTGCTCCCAGCCATACTGCCGGAAGTATCAATCATGAAAAAGAGCATCATGGTTCTTCGCGGTACACTTACAGTTTCGTCTAATAGTGACATAATGATGTGATTTTATTGATTATTGATTATGATTTCTCCTTTATTGGCGGCATTAAAGCCAACCTTGATGCCGTGTTTGACAGGCATAAACTCATTCGGTTCAACCGACTTGACTTTCCCGCTTGGCGTTTCAGCCGTCCACTTTTCTTTCGTCAGA
This sequence comes from uncultured Bacteroidales bacterium, assembly GCA_946405575.1. Classification (GTDB taxonomy): domain Bacteria; phylum Bacteroidota; class Bacteroidia; order Bacteroidales; family F082; genus Limimorpha. The sequence goes on from CAMJHP010000027.1 coordinate 25,754, forward strand.
TTTTGCAAAAGCAGCATATTCCTGTCCTGTGGATTGACGGCGACTCGTGCATCTGGTGTGTTGTCGTAGTCGATAAAGAGTCGGGTTCCATTGGTCAACAACAGGGTGCGTAATCCCAGTTTCAACCTCCTACTAACATCCACGTCACGCCCGCAATTCATACATTGTGGCTTTGCCTCATCTATGAATGTTTCCTCACCACAATGAGGACAAATAACCAACTTGTCACGCAATGAGGCAATCAGTTTCCCCCAGTTCTGTTCTATCATTCGGCTTTGTGGATTCTTCAGCATTTCAGGGCTAAACTCGCGAATAAAAGTCTCTCGCAATTCGGCAGGCATGACAGGCCAACGGCGTATTACATTCTGATGAATGCCCCTAACAGGCAGATTGGTCTTGTTATTAGGGTCATAAATGAAAACCGCTTCGCTACCGTAAAACTTCTTTTCGTATGCCTCAGTCATACAAGGACAGGCCACCACCTTGGCACCCTCAAACGGATGGTTGGCATAGAACAGCATAAACAAGATAACCGATAATGAGAATCGGTCGCTATACTTGTCGGGAATGCCGCCTGCCACAATTTCAGGTGCCATATAACGTGCCTTGCCCATAATGCCCGACTTTTCGCCTTGTGGCATCACATTATCATTGTCGCATATCAGCACATCGCCCGTGTCGGGGTCGATGAAGAAATTACCATCGTTCAAGTCTTGGTAGCTATAGCCAAATCGGTGCAGCATCATAAAGCCGTTGCAAATCTTCATTGCAGCGGCCATCATTGCCTGAAATGATTTGAAACTTTTTTTCGCCAAAAGGAAGTTGCCAAATTCAAAATAATTCTGAGGGCGCAGTGCCATTACATAGCCGAAACTTCCTTTTTGTCGTTCTGTAATACGCTCTGGCCAAAGAAACGCTGAGCTTGGGGCTCCGTTCATCACATTACTAGCCAAATTGTTGTAGAAAGCTTGGTCAAGGCTATTATGATACCACTTCAAGGCTTTTGGTTGGCTGTTTAAATCAACCAAATATACTATGCCCTGGCCTCCACGTCCAAGCTCCTTTTTTATGGTGACAAAGCCCCCGTTGAGAAGGCTTATTTTCTCGCCGAACTTCAATTCGCTCATTTTTTTCATTTTTTAGTGACCGCAAAAATACATATTTCTATTCACTATTGAAAATCAAAACCAAATCTCGTCATTAACGACACTCTCCACTTCATTTTCCAGCTTATCAGGTAAAGTGTAGAAAAAATCGATGCCAGTCAATGACTCAATCTCATCAATGGTCTTTGTATATACCGACAAAGGTTTGTGTCCAGCTACGTTCTCAAAATAAAAACCAACACCTTCATATTTGCCGTTTTTGCAAACCAGAAGCACCTTGTAGAATGCATCTGGAACCGCAACCAGATTACGACCAATCACACCGTTTTTAGCTTCTCCTACAAATGGCCCAGCCACGATGTAAACGCTCCCATATCGACGGGCATAATCGCGACATTTTTCCTCCAATGACCGCCAATCGCCTCCATTCAAATTGTGGTTTTGAGGACAGATGTTTGTGAAATAGCAACTCTCCAGCATTGCTTGTTCGTCCCACTTCATATCACCAGCTGGAGCAATATGACCTTTATCCCATCCTGTGTTTCGATAGTCATCATTGTCGGCTTGTCTTCCTTTTGCGTCAGGGTCAGGAAAAAAGCGGCTGTTTCGCTTACAAGTGCCGTTCACTTCAACATCCGTCAACTCGTATGCCACCCAATTCGGCAACCTTGTATCCTTGTTGTACGAAACCGTATAGCCCTTATGCACAATGACTTGGTTCTCCCTATCATCCATAACCCTTGGCGTTTCAATGGGTACAGTGTTAACTGCCTCGGTTTTCTTGACATTGGCACAAGAGACCTGTAAGAGCGTCAACAGCGTGGCAATTATGCAAATTAAGTTACTCATTCGTTTATTTTCTCCTCTTTTTTGTTTTTCGTCTCTTTCAAAGCTCGAAGCTCATCCAAATAACTCGCTGTAATAACACCTGAAGGCAGCGCAATGATAGCCACTCCGAAAAGTGATGATAGCATACTAATAAACCTTCCAAGGTCTGTTACTGGGCACAAATCGCCATAACCCACAGTAGTCAAAGTTACTGTGGCCCAATACAGCGCATCAAAAAACGAAGAGAAAGTTTCAGCACCAGTCTCTGGATTGATTCGTGGCTCAGCATTGAACATAATCAACGCCGTCAAGAATATATAGAACACGGCTATTACCAACACTGACAGGAGCACATTCCTTTCTTTCTTTATTACATTCAGAAACAAAGCCACTTTGTCAGTGTACCGTAATAGTTTTAGCAAACGGAACACACGCAACACCCTTGACAACCTGAATATCTTGAATGCCGGATTTAGGATATTCAGTCCAGGCAAAATAGACATCATGTCTATTATTGCCATTGGAGTGAGAGGATATAAAGCGAACGACCATCCTTTTTTGTTTAGTTTCATGTCGGCAGTAATCCATCGCAACACATAATCCACAATGAAGACAACAGTGGTTATCTTGTCCACCATCTTGAACCAAGGCAATTCAACAGTAAACATCAAAGGAATGATGCTTAATGCAATAACAACCAACATGAAAACATCATACACCTTACTGGTGATGCTGTTATGGCTGTCCTTTTCGATGATGTCAAATATTTTAGCTCGTGTATGCGCCATAATCAATGCGGTTTTAGTTTGTTTTCTTTAGTTCCGAAAGTATCTTTTCATATTTGATTGGCAGCACAACTAATTGCTTGCTTTGTGAATCTGCCAATTCTATAGCTTCAGTTATTTCCTGATTGTCAGCAATGTTATCTTTAATCATAATAGCATCATCCATCGTCAAGACACACGTAGTTGGCTTCTGCATTGGTTTAGTTGGCCTGATGAAATTGGAATGCGTAACGCCTCCATCTTCTAGATTCTTGATACTGGTAGTAAACGTGGTTGAGCGTATTGGTTCCAATCGCATCGCGCCACGAACCATTTTTTCATTCATTACATGAGTCCAATTGTAAATGTCAGCATCTGGCGCAATCCGATTGATATTCAGTGCCGCGAACCTGTCTCTTTCAAATTCCACCCAAAGCTGCCCTTCAGTATGACCTGTTTTCCACATGGCCACCTGTACATAGCAGACGTTCACTGAAACGGTAAACATCAGACCTGCCAAATAATACGCCAAACTTAAAATGCTGTCAGTTGTTTCTTGTGTAATCTCTCTTTGTAGCTTGTCTTTGTAGGTTGAACCCAAACGTGCCGTATAAACTTCTTTTATCGCGGGAACACCTATGTCAAAGGGAAGTTCAACATCCAAGGCTACGCAACGATTCCGTTTTGTGTATTCCACATTCAGTTTCAGGTCGTATGGCAGCCTTAAATTGGCGAATATGGCACTAACCCCTGCCATCACATAGTCATCTTCGCCTGAGATGTGTTTCTCTAGTTTTGACTTTTCTTCAAGGAACGCTTCAAAATAAGTCTGATTCTGTTTGACCTCATTATAATCCTCCAGCTTTTCAAAGAAATCAGCCAACCTTAACCATTGCTTTTGCCGATCATTAAAAGCTTTGTCAAGATGAGTAGAAACATAATCGGCTACTTTTTTATCTCTTTCATTCGCTTCCGACTCAAACAGGAACTTCGCTTCTTCTTCCAGCAACGCTTTCACTTCCTTTTTCTGCGGCTTGGCAAAGCCAAATCCCTTCCTGGAATACTTCTTTTGTCCCAATTGCGTCAGTAGGTTTTCAAAGTATATGGAAGGTCTTATTTCTGGTATGTTTTTATGCAACCCCGTAAGCTTTTTGGTTAGCGCATTGGGCTCCAATCCCAAATTAGACCTCAAAATGGTGTGTGTGCTTTTCATCGTTTTCTACTTCTAATTAACTTTGACTTTTAAGCCCTATATACTCTTTAGCGGAAGTGCTAAACAGACCACAACACTTTTCCTTTACCGAACAATTATCGCAAATCTTCGAGTATTTTATCTTCCAATCAGAAATGCTTCTTTTTGCAAATAGCCAGCAATCTTTAGGCAACAGACATAATGGGATATTGTAGATTGCAACTGGTACACCCCAACTATCCAAAATCATCACTGCTTCTCTCAAGTAAGAGGCATATTCATAGGGCTCAGACCAAATCAAAGACTGGTTCTTGACCGAATAACCTATTCTTTCCATTCCCATGAATGCCACCCATGAGACAAAGGGCAGATTCTTGAAAATGAATTCTGCCATTTGCGGCAAGCGTTTGTAGTTCATGGCATTGATAACAACCCGCAATTCTATCTCTACACCCTCAGAGGCCAAATTATATAATCCATAAATGGTTTCCTCAAAAGCATGTTTGCTTCCCGCTATTGCATCATGGTCTTTCAAATAATCGGAATGTATGGGTACGCCTACGAAAAACTCTTCTCCAGCGGCTTGTGCCACACGATGGGCATAATCAGCATCCTTAAATTTTCTACCATTGCTAAGCAGTTGAATGGCGGTGTTTGGCAGGTGTTTCCTGATTTCAACAATAAGATCAACTAGTCTTTCTCCCAAAAGAGTCGGCTCACCACCTGTTATTCCTAAAACCTTCAATTCCTCTGGAGCATTAGTCAACAATTGAAGATTCTTCTGATATAATGCTTCTATGTCATCAACCATCGATGGCGGCTGACAACACATTAAGCAATTATTATTGCATTGCTCGGTGACGAACAAAGCATTGTCGTTGGAATCTATATCAAAACTGTTTTTCATAGAAGCCAAGTTTTAAAAATGGGAACGACTTCTTCTTTGCGCTCAACTATCAAGGAAATGATGTATTCTATGATAGCCTTGTTTTTCTTACACAACAACGATGATGGCCTGTGGCCGTACATGTCACCTTGTGTTGAATAGTTTCTAACTGGGTCTGCACCACAATAAGCTTTCAAGGCACAATCAGAACAACCCGCCAGCGATTCATTTGCCCAAATCTCAGCTATATCACGAACCTTATTTCCGTACACTACATCTTCGTAACGGTCAAACACGCTACCAAGCCGGAATGCGTAGTCTCCCTTTTCCGCCAACATCCTTGATTCATCAGAAGCATACACATAGCCATCATAGTTGTAAACGAGAACAGAATTAACGATGCCTGCTGGTGATTGGAGATCTACGAAACCAGTGCTAAATGGTGTGAGCATCTTGCGCAAAATAATGATGGCAAACTCTTCGGCAAAATGAACGCCTTGTTTGTTGAGCTCCAGAATATGCTCAAATGCCTTTTTATAGAAATCAATAAATTTCCGCGTGTAATCTTCCCAATCAGGATTGTCTGAGGCTAAACCGTATGGATTTAAGGCTCTTAAAAACAAGCTCTTGAATCCAAGTTTGGCGTATTCATCAACAATTTCTACGGGATGGTTCAATCCCTGAACCGATGTCGTCATCAATGCAGAAACTTGTTCGTTGCCTAAAGCTTTACGAGCCTTTTCAATCCCAGCAATGACTTTTTCATAGCTATCCGTTTTCCCTCTATTGGCGTTGTGTAAAAAAGCAGGTCCATCCAAAGAGGTGGAAATCATAACATGATATTGCTTGCAGATGTCCAGCATCTCGTCAGTCAGATTCACACAGTTGGTGCAAAGCACATACCTCACTTCTCGGCCATCGGACAGCCTTTTCTCTTCTGCTTTTTCTATTCCAAAACGGATAAGCTTAGGGTGTAAGCTCGGTTCGCCTCCTTGAAACTCCATTGTAAGGACTGGTGCAGGTGAGCGGAACATAAGTTCCACCGAACATTCCATCACTTCATTCGACATGGTACAATGCTCACTTTGTTCTTTGCGGCTCGAAGCCTGGCAATAGACACAATTCTGATTGCATTGCAAAGTCACGACAAAGATGTGCAACGCCGTGAAGTAATCCATAAACCGTTTCTTTTCTCTCAATCGAGCAGCATAAACATCCAGTAGAGGAGGCACCAATTCTTCGCTGATAAAGAAGTTGGCCACCAAGGATTTATACAAATCATCTTTTTCCATTTGTCGGTCAATAATCCGTTGGATTGTGCCCTCTGGAACAACCATCATATCACCCACTTCGTTGACAAGTATTTCTGTGTCAGCAATTCGGGTGAAATCAAATGGTAAAAGATGATACTGCATTTTCATTCGGCTTCCTCAATATTAAAATCTTCGTAGTCGGCAAATGCTTTTGCATACAAGATTGTTCGGATGTCTTTTGTTTCTTCTGCTACTATTTGTCTTAACTTAAAGTCATTCAACTTTTGAAGAAACAGTCTTTTGGTATCCTCGTCCGAAATGAATCCATTTGTCGGAATCAGTTCTATGCTTTCAGTATTGCCATCTAGTTGTCTATTACATTGAAAGACCTCCGATAAACTATATACGCATTTACTGATGCATTCATCAGAATAAATGTTCCTATCGATCAGAATCTTCATTTTGCAGATGCCTTTAGTCTTTCAATCGTAGTCTTGTCTGCTATTCCAGTGACTTCAAGTCCAGCAAAAGCTTGGAATGTCTTTACTGCCTTCCTCACTTCTTCATTGTACTTGCTCCCATCCAGTTTCTCAGGCTCTGGTGGAAAGCCAGCCTTGTTTAAGAGTTCTATTAAAGCAGGCACATCTGCACCGCTATCATTTAGTTTCAAGTCCCTTACACCCAATACAAGTGTTGATTTTGAGCTGTTCCAAGTACCTAAGAGCGATACTTCTGTTTCTTCAACTATACCAGTTTCTTTGATTTTAGCGTCTTTTTGGAACTGTTTTACAGCTCTTTCAACATCTTGATTAAACAAGTAATAATCCGATTGCGTCGCTGAAAAGTCGTTCCGTAAATAGTAATTGGACTGAAGCTTTGAAACCAATTCATTGACATCCTTTCCATACAGACCTCTCTTTAATGTACGGTCGCCAAGTGAATAGGTCTTGTACGTCTTAGCAGCAGGTTTAGGCGTAGAATACAGTCCGCTCGCAGTTCCCGAGCTACTTGAATAATGCGAACTTGAATAGTGGGAACTTGAATAATGCGAACTATGACCGCTTCTGCTTGAACGGTGTGAGGCGTGCGAACGGTGCGAGCTGTGTGAACGATGACTATCAACGCCAATCATCGTTCCATCCGGCTTTAGTTTTATAACATGCTTGAAAACCTTTTGCTTCATAATGTCTAGTTCTTCAGCATTGCTGTTGCCAAGATCATCAAGTGATGGCAGTGAGGGTACTTCAGCCTTCGATTCAGAATGAAACAGCGACAAAACGGCTGAGGCCAAAAGTGATTTGATGATTCTTCGAGAAGTCTTATTCATTTTCATTTTGTTGTACGTTTCTTTATAAAGTTCAGCCAATAATCATTGGGGTTGTATTTCAAAAGAGCCTCCAATTCTTTTTTACTATCTTCGCTTAGCTTTCCTTTGTTTTTAGATATGTCTTTCAATAATGAATCAAACCTAATTTCAAAGGATTCATTTGCCTTCAATTGGTATCTTTTTACCACACTTTGAATCCTGTCAGTATATCTGCCATCATTTCTAACTTGCTCTGGAATAACTCCGATAAATTCCTCTATTGGCAAATAGACATTATTTGCTGCTATAATGGCATTACATTGCCTTTCAAACTCATCAATGGCTTGTTCACTTAATTCTTTCAGTTTCCCATCAACCTTAGATTGATACATCTGTTGCTTGTAGCTAATCCCATAGGATTCTATTCCATTCTCGTATGCTAAATAGGCTTTGTCAAACTGCTTCAATGACAACAAACTGTCACCTTCTCCAATCTTATTCTCGATTGCTATTATGCTGGGTTTGTTCGCTGCATATCGTGCCTTGGAAATGGCAATTATTGTGATGACCGCAACTATTATCGCAATTATTGAGAATAATGCAATACGGACTGATTTTCTTCGCTTATCAGCTGCTTCAATTGCGGCTTGCATGTCCTTTTTGCTGTCGAATGTAACTGGCAACCTGAGTATAGCCTGTGCTTTACGCAACTTCGTTGCCATTTCATCTAATTTGCTAACTATGGCATCTTCATAGAAAGGCTTCGCTCCAGTAAGCAAACCTTTTGATACAACAATACTATCTGTCAATAGCTTGTTGTAATCCCCTGTCAAACTGTCAATTGTAGCTTGTGCGACAGATTTCCTTTTGCTATATGGTGCTCTATACTTAGCCAGGCAATCTAATTTCTTGTTCTTACACCAATCAACATCCTTTTCGTTTAAGTGCTGCATGAGCAATGCTATCTTTCCCTCCCAGAAATACAATTCATTACATGCCTCTACACCATAGTATGCATCATCAAGACTTAAACAATCTTTTGTTTTTGTGACGAGTCTCTCTAAGCTTTTCGTGTAACTCTTCTTTGCATCTTCAAGTTCCTGCTCAGGATCTGTAATCACAGTTTCTGCTGCATCAGCCTCTGAAATAAGCCCAACGCCTTGAAGCAATCCATTGACTATCTCCGAGACTTCTTTTTTGTCAAAATTGCCTCTCGAAACAAAATCTAAAACATAATCCTCGTTTTGCTGTTTCCAGTCTGCTTTGTGTTCATTCAGCCATCCAATTATCTTTGCGCCATAGCCATCGGCAATCAAACTCTTTATAATGAGTTTTTCTTTTCCATCCGCTATTCGAAATGCTCCATAATCGGCCAAGACGTTTACAAAACTTGACGACTTAAGTGTATCAACACCGAGCGCATCTACTGCTTGCTTGACCGCTTCTTTGATTTGAACATTTTTCATAGTGAACTATCTAATTTCATTATATTTCAACATTATACACTTACCATCGAAAGCAGGTTCACCACAAACCAGCTATCAAATCCTTGAAACACCATCCGCTTTGAATTACCATCCTTCAGAACCTCTATACCATCGGAATATGGTGTGATACCAACCAATTTCTTGTATGGTATCTTCACACCTTTTTCCGTTGAATAGAATATGAGGTTTTGGTTAGTCACATACAAGTCGCCAACGGCTACTTTTTCCATATACTTATGCTCAACGGGATGCCCTTTTGACCTACCAGTATGGTAATAAACCCCTTTCATCACCTTAAAGCTGAACCCTCCACTATTCCTGACAAATTCTTTCTCTATCTTTTCCTGATAAAAAGTCACATTGTTGTATGTCCACAACAATGATTCATTTTTCCCTAAAAGCACAGGAAGTTGAACAAATGTGGAGGGCATTATGCCTTTGGAAAAATTCTTCAAGACCGTTATTTGACCCAGCTTTGCCAAATCTGTGTCCTGGTATTTCACAGGCAAATTATCGATGGGAAGCGAAAAAGCAGAAGCATAGGAACGAATCAAGCTTTCTTCTGTATCGGTAAGGATACCGTCTTTCATAAAATTCTCAGCAGCTTTGTTCAGCACATACAAATATGCTTCATTTTGTTCTTCAGCATTTAGTGGCAGCACCGTCGTCACGTCCCTTACATCATGCTTCACCTGATTTTCAGTTGCCCCGTTTGTGAAGTATGCAACCAGATGCCCCTTGACTATTTTTTGAGCCAATTTGCTTAATGCGTTGTCTTTATTCAAAGCACTGTATGATGCATTCAGCAGCTTCATTAAACGACCTACATTTTGTTCAACAACGTGCGTGAATGGTCGTCGAATGGCTTCAGTAAATCTATTCAAGGCTTTTACAGCACAATCAATTCTTTCTTCATCAGCGATGTAGCCTCTGTTTTGAATCCCTTCGAGACGTTCTGTAAAATCCCTATCTCTCAGAGGTTTGCATAGATAGGAAAACATAAAATCCTCCATTTCTCGGATTCCGTTTTCATGCAGCTCTTCACATTCCTTGTGCTTGGTTGAGAATATGCCAGCATCTTTTCCGCAGTACTTACATTTTCCCATAAGCAATGATTAACCTCTCTTCTTTTTTAAATAATTAGCAGCAAAAATACACAATAATTGTTTTATGAGCAAACCTAATATAAGGTTATTTATAACAATTTTTGTTGTTTTTTCAGAGCGCTTACTCCTTCCATTAATATTATTAGCCCTAAATTCAACAGAATCAACCCTAAATACTTAACTATCAACCATAAATTATCCCTCCGATCACGCCCCCATAGCAACCCTCGTAGCCTCCATAGCCCCATCAGCCTCATCCCGCTTTTTCGAGGTTTTGGGTGCTCCGCCCGTATAGGCGGCATTCAACCGCCCTATGATTTCAGTCACCACCGCAAAGGGTTTGCCATAAGCTTCAGGCTCCTTTGCTGCCATCGCCTGAAGATAGGTCACCAAGACCACAAGCTTGTCGTTAGCCTCTCGCTTCAGGACGGGAAGAGGCTTGTGCTTCACCACCCTACTCTTGGCTCTGTCCACCTCAAGCTGCTTTGTCATGAGCACTTCCAAGGCTTCCTGAATGCCGTTGATACGCTCAGGCAGCAAGGGAAGCTTTGCCACATGAGTTTGCATCTTGGGCTTGGCCAGGTCGCGGAGCAAGAGACTCACCACGGATATTTGGCTGTTTAAATCCATCCGCGTGATGGGTTTGCCATAGGAGCCAAAAAGCTTTTTGAGCTCCTTGGCGCTGGCTTTCACCTCAGTATCGGGCAAATAGCAGCAAGAATCGATGAAACGATGCGCCGCCACAATGCTGTCGTTGAGCTGTTTGACTTCCTTTTGCACATTATGCTTAGCCGTGCCAACACGCAGGGCATCTAAAAGCCTTTGGTTGGCATCTTTCACCTCTTGGACAAGGCCCATCATATAATCGTCAGCTTGCATGTCCTTAAGACAAAGACATATCTCTTCAATTCCGGTATGGAACGACAAGGAACTCAGTCCTAAGTTGAATCTTGATGGAGTCATATTGATTCGTTTTATGGGTTAGAACGGGATACGCCGCCGCAATAACTTGATTTACTAATTGACTGCGAGACTATATGACAATGACTTGTGACAATGACCATGACAGCTTCAACAAAACAAGAAACTTTATACCTTATGTAAAAGTGGTCATTGTCATAGTCACTAGTCATAGTCGAGCAAGTTCGAATATCAACAGCATCGTGTTTCAATCCTGAGCATTCACTTGATGAATAACCATCAAAAACCGTATCAAATAGGGAATCACAGATACTGTCCCCAAAAGTGTGTCTGAGCGTTGACGCGTAAAAAAAAGGATT
>CAMJHP010000028.1 GCA_946405575.1 uncultured Bacteroidales bacterium
TATATGAATATGGTGTGCCACTTAACTGATAATACTAAACCATGTCCAAAACCATAGTAAATATCATAGACAAAATCAATCCGTTGCCGGCATATCTATTCACCAAGGAATATTACGAAGAAGGCGACGAACTGCTGCTTATCTCTGCTGAGGAAGAAATTAATTGCATCCCTTTGTTAATCAAAGCGTTGGATATTGATGAAACGCTTGTAAAAACCATTGTCGTCAAACGGTATCAGGACAAGTTCTTGTATGAGCGCATCTGCCGTACCATCAAGGGTAATTTGATTCCCAACAAGCAATATTACCTTAACCTTGCAGGCGGCAATCGTTACATGACCTTGTCGGTGCAGCATGTCTTCGAGGAGTTCAACACCTTGTTTTTCTACACGCAAACCCGCGAAAACCTGATTGTCAAGACCATTTTCGACCACAGCATCTATGATGATGACGACGAGGTGTTTCCCGTCAAGCACCGTATGACTCTGAAAGAGTATTTTGGCCTCTACGGATTGCAAAGCGATGTGGACCAACCGCGCAAACAAGTAAAGGAAACCACTTTCTCACAGCATTTGTTCACCATGTTTTCTCAAAATATGTTCAGCCGTGGTGACTATGAAGTGATGAGTACCTTGCGCGAGAAATACCGCAACTGGAAGTTCCTCATCATCTCGCAGGTCGAAAAACCTGAAAAGGAATATATGACCGCCATCCCTAACCTCAGCAAGTTCTTGGATTTCATTGGTTTCGTTCCTGAAAGACCAGGTTCTTTGCAAAACTATGAAATAGAATACCTTACGGGGGGATGGTTTGAGGAATATGTCTATGCTTTGATAAAAGGTGTGCTACAACCCGACGACATCGCCATGGGTGTGCATATCTCCAATGGCATTATCAAACATAACAACGAGTTGGATGTGTGCTTCATGAAGGCTAACAAACTGTTTGTCATAGAGTGCAAAACGGGAGTGACCAGCGAAAGTCTTTTCAACGAGATTGTGTATAAAGTCTGCGCCCTGAAGGAAGTGCTTCTCGGCAGCGGCAATTCCTATATCTTCTCACTCAAGAAAGACCACAAAGGCAACTGGAAAAAGACCGCCAAATACATGGGTATCACCTTCTGCGACTGGCTTAATCTTACCAAGCCTGAGAATTTAAAGCACATCTTGAACGAGATGAATCGGATTGCCAAGGAAAGCTAAGACTTTTTTCGCATTGTAAATGCTGATCCTCGTTCTTCAGAATTGCAAATTCTGAAGAACGAGGATATGTTCCTTGCGGCTTCCTTCTTGGCATCCCGCCAACAGCAGGGCAACCAAAGTCGCCACTGCTGCCGCGGGAATAAGGGATTTCGGTAGACTCCTCATGGTTGGTTACTTTTTCACCACTTTTCGCACACAACGACGACCTTCCTCGTTGGTGACGGTGACAAAGTAGACCCCAGCTGGCAAGTCGGCCATGTCAATGTGGAGTTCGTCTCCCTTGCCCTTCACGCCGAGCAGCTTTTGCCCGAGCATGTTGAACACTTCGGCCTGTTGCAGGTTCTCACCTGTGATCATAACGAGGCTGTTGGTGGGGTTGGGATGAAGGTTGGCGAAGGTGGTTGGTCCTTCTTTATCTTCAATCCCTGTATAGCTGGTTTGACCCCATTTCAACGGATAGTTTGGAATAGTGCAAAAGGCCGCATCATGGACACATATATACTCCTTTATTCTCGGAACACCGCCGTTATCAACTCCGAGTATTGTCGAGTCAATCCAGATTTCGTTGAACCAACCATAATAAATTGTTGTATCGTTGACAACTTTTCGAACCCCCATTGTAAGGGTTGCCTTGTTATGCTCTGGATATGAGCACCATCCGTAAGGCGCAGAAGAGACAAGAGAGTCCGCCTCCAACGTGTCGTTATGCCCACGGAATTCCCATCCATTTAATGGAATTTGCTTGATCTCAATCTCTCTATAATAGAACATGGAGATAGCAAAATCCATCACACCATCGCCATCAAAGTCTAACTTGATGCTGTCGGGAGGGTTATACTGTATGCTTTCCAAACACCAGTCGGGATTGTATTCGGTATAGATGATTTCGCCTTGCTGGGCTTTGCCGCAAATGTACAGGGTGATTAATGCGAAAAATGTTATTGCCTTTTTCATAGTGTTTGTATTTTTATGGTTAGTGTTCTTGTTTGTTGTAAAACTACGTCTTTCATCGCTTTGTAGTTTTAAAAGATGATGCAAAAGTAGGCTTCTTGTGAAGCGTTGTCAAGCCCTTCGACCGCCTTGTCTATCAATTAGCAATGAATGAATTATATAAATGCTTGGATTTCAACTATTAAGAAACTGCATCATCCCTCATTGTCTATGGGGTTGTCTATGGTTTTTTCGCTTCCTGAGCATAATAGCATAACGCCAAATGATAGTTTGCATAGGCAATGGTCATTGTTGAAAACCGTCCACCAGAGCTGGATATTCCATCTCCCCCTTTCTCGTTTTCCGTTCTGGCCACACCGCTGGCATGGCACAATGCTCCCGAAAGGATTAAGAAGAGCATCAGAAACATAGTTTTTACTTTTTTCATCGCTTTATGAATTAGTGTTTGCGATGCAAAAGTAGGGTGGTAAAGATACTTATGGCAAGAAAAACTATGTGTGAGTTTGTATGTATTATTATACAACATCTTATAATTCAATATTATAAGTCGTTGCTGGCAATACCCCTAAGGGCTATGGGAAGCGGTGAATTTTCCCCTAAAATGGCTTTTATTTTTCTGGAGCGTTGCGAAACTGTAGGGTAGGCTTTTTGCATCAGTGCGGATATATCAGCATCGCTTAGCCCGAGCAGATAGAGACAGCAATAGTCGAGGTCGCCACGGGTGAGCTCGGGATAGGCCTTGGCCAGTCGGCTCGTGAACTGCCCAAAGTGGCGGTCGGCAGCCTCGCGCAACGCCATCACCTGCTCCTTGCCCAAGGCATAGTCCTTATAGATGGTGCAATCCATCTGCGATTTGAACTGCCCTTCGTTCACCCGATCCATAATGAGACGGCATATAGGTTCTTCATCGAAAGATGCGGCAATTTCAGTTTTTGCAGTCAAATCATCCAATTGCTTGATCTGGTCTTTCAATTCGCGCACCTCTTGGTTGCTGCGTTTCAGCCGACCAGAAATAGCCGCTTGTTCCATACGATGGGTTTGTCGCTCGGCCTCCATCTGTTGGCTTGCCTCGTCGCGCTGCTGCTTCATCTTGCGCCTAATCAGCAACCAAGCCAACAGCGCCGCCACCACAACGAGAACGCTCACCACAACGATCATCCTGTTCCTCCGCAGCCGCGCCGCCTGCTGCCTCTCGGCCTCGGCTCGCTCTTGCTCCCACTGCAAATGCTGTTGAAACATGTCGTTGAGTTTTGAGACCTGCGTTTGGTTTTCGGCTGCTGCGGCTACATCTTCTATGAGGAATGGGGCATATTGATTGGCTTCCAGTGTGTCGCCTTCGCTAATGGCAATGTCATGCAAAGCCTTTGCAGCAAGTTTTTGACCGATGGCATCTTCTGCAAATTCAAATACTAGTTCCTGGTAAAACTTGGCCGAATCGAGTTGCCCAGCATTTTCATAGATATCGCCAATGGTTGAATATCGGGCTATTCTTTCGGCCTCGCTTGCGGCTTGTACTGCCATGCTTTTCAGACTGTCCAAGGCTTTTATGGTATCGTGGAGATCGTAATAATCAAACAATGCTTGCGAAGTCATCAAATCCCTGTAAACAATAGTGTTTCTGTCGTGCAAGGCATTAAACGCCGCTTCATAATAGAAAACCACACTGTCCGTTTCATCCAATATATGATATTCTAATCCAATATTATACAAAATATTGGCTTTGGCATTAAGCGAAGTCGGAGCAATCTGGTTGTAAACCAAGTACTGTTTGCCGCAATAAATGGCAGGTTCAGTCATAAATTGGTCTTTGAACATAACCAGAAGGCGGCCGTATGTCAAGGCCATAAACCGCGCCTTCTTATCCACCAACTCCTTTTCCGAGAAATGGCTTTCCATGATCCGCAAGGTGTTGAGGTATTCCGTACAGGCGTTCGCCAAATCCCCTTGTTCATAAAACCCCACACCATCAATATAATGCGCCCGCGCCGCCAAAAACGCATCCCTTTGTACGGACACACCGCGTGTGTCCGCTTTACCGTGTATGTCCGCCCCATCCATCCCCACAATCGAATCAAAATACCCCACCGCCTTCAGCACCTCTTCGCGGTTGCTCTGCCCATAGTCATTCTTAAACAGCAGCTCCGCAATCAGCACCTGACAGTAGTGCCCGTCAAAGGTATCAAGTTCTTCCGCCTCAGGACCAACAACAAACTCCTGCAGCAGCACAAAAGCGCTATCAGCCCGCCGCCACATCAGCGAGTCAATCCCAGCCAATGCCGTATGAGCACTACTCCCCTGTTCTTCAAAACGTTGCATTCTCTCCCTTCCACAATAGGAAAAAAGCAGCAGCACTAATACTACACCTATGACATTCAAGCACTTGTTCATTTCACTCAAAACGAAAGACTTTCCAAATATACAACTTTTTCTTCCGATACTATCAGCCGAGAGTTTAAACCGAAAAACACTGCTCGGTTGTCGTCAAAATGTCCGGCAGGGAAACCGAAACAAACGGGATAATTGTATTCTGAAACAGCCTCGGCTATCACTTCTTCAGCACTCATTCCAAAGGGATGAGCATTGTCGTGAATTTGGGTCAAGCCACCAACAATGAGACCCTTTAAATATTCCAGTTTTCCAGCCCGTTTCATTGCATGCATCATCCTGTCAACGTGATAGATATATTCGTCTACTTCTTCGATGAACAGGATTTTTCCATCCAATTCAGGAAAAGTATCGGATCCTATCATGCCATACAGAACAGACAGATTTCCACCAACAATTTCACCTTCCATCATGCCCAAACGGTTCAATGGGTTTGAAGGAATTTCATATTGCAAAGGTTTGCCCGTCAAAGCATCGAACAAGGACTGTTTGGCTTCTAGGGTCTTGTTGGCAAAATAGAAAGGCATGGCAGCATGAAGACTGGGAACGCCCAGACGGCTCAGTTTTCCATGTAGCACCGTTCCATCACTGAAGCCAATGATCCATTTCGGATATTGTAAAAAATAAGTGAAGTCCAACTTGTCAATGATACGGATGCTACCATAACCACCTCTTGCTATCCAAATCGCATCAATATCCTCATTATCAAGATATTCTTGAAATACAGAGGCACGGAAATCATCATCACCGGCAAAGATATGATGACCTGCGAAAAGACGGTCGTCATACACAGGAACAAAACCTTTCTCTTCCAGCCAATGGATGGCATACTCCATTTCTTCAGTGGTCACACATCGTGCAGGCGCAGCAATGGCCACTTTTGAACCTTGATGTAAAAAAGGTATTTGCTTCATTCTCTGACTATTTCAGTTTCATCTAACGCCTCACCGTCATACTTCACTTCTTTGCCTTGATCGTAAGTAATGGTGAAATACAACTCACCTGTATCCAAATATTTCTTCCAATCACCGTGTTTGACGCCTGCCTTATAATTCTGTATCTCGCGCAACCTTCCATTTTCATAATAGAACAAGTGTTCACCATCAGGATAACCTGCATTGAAAGTTCCCCTAAAAGCCATTTTATCGTTGTCGTAATACGACACCCATTCGCCCACTTGTTTGTCGTTGCGGTACTCGCCTTGGGTACGCATGTCTCCAATTTCTTCAGTCCACTTGCCGTTTTTCATGCCGTCGAAATAAGTTCCCGAAACAATGACATTGCCTTTGGCGTCATATTCCTTGTAAGGTCCATTGGGTTGACCTTTATAGAATTGTTCCTCAATCTGCTTTTGGCCATTGTCATAATACCAAGTCCAAAAACCATCGGGCTGACCTTCGTTATAACTTCCAACCTCCTGTATCTGACCATTTTTATAGTAAAACTTCCACTCTCCTGAACGCTCACCATCGATGAAAAGACCTTCGGCACGCAAGGTGCTGTCTGGATAAAACTCCTTGTATTCGCCACGTCGCTTGCCATCGGTGTCCACAATGCCTTCACCTACCAATGCGCCTTTTTTGTAAGTCTGGGAGTTGACAACATTGCCTTCTTCGTCAAATTCACGCCAAATGCCTTCTTTTTTGCCGTCGCGGAAGGAAGCTTCGCGTTTTACCTTGCCATTAGGATAATATTCATGTTTCACAATAAGCGGTTTTTGGTCACCCTCCAACACTTGCTCCACATCGTTCACATATTTTGTGATTTTCTTCAGGTTGCCTTTCTCGTCGTATTCCTTGTAAAATCCATCGCGTAAACCATGACGATAGTAACATTCCGTATGTAAGCTCCAATCTTCATAGAAAGTTTTCCAATAGCCATGTTTCTTGCCTTCTCGGTCGTAACGGTTCAAGGCCTCACGGGTCATGACAAAACCTTTGCGATAAGTGATGATCTCACGCAATGTTCCAATAGTGTCGAAGACAGGTGAAATGCCTTCCTCGAAACCATTTTTGAACGTCATGGTCTGGATGAGATTCCTTTTCTTATCGTATCTCCTGCCCTCACCTGACCTGACATCATTCACAAATGGTTCCTCTAAGATGTCTTCTTTACCGAAGGTAAAGCGAGGTCCATTTTTCAAGTCCTTGGCATAATTCACGATCAGAGTGGTGTCGCCAGCTTCTGAAAAGAATACCCAAGTGCTGTCCAAAAGGAAATTCGTGCGCTTGCCAATCGACTTCAAGTGACCGCTTTCGTAATAAGTCTTCCAAAGTCCATCCGGCTTACCATCACGCAATGTCCCCTCACTCGAAATCTGTCCACTTGGATAGGTATAAGTCTGATATTCAGTCTGTGAGAATACCTCGTTACTGAAAAACAAACCCATCAATATCAAGAATATAACGCTTTTTATCCGTTTCATTGGCTCATTAAATTCGGGTCAAAATTAGACATTTTCGTTGGATTAGAGATACCCGTTTTTCAAATCTCGAAAAATTCCACCCGGAATTATCAACACCCAAATTATCAATATTTCATTTTTATATTTTTAATCTTTTAAAATTATAAAGTTTGCTACTGCTGTTAATAAGCCTGTGAATTGGTTGAAAACTTTTCAATAAATTTCTTGCATTAATGGTTTTCAGTTTGAGAGTATCTTCGATTAAATGGACAAGATTTTCTTTTTCAGACTTATCAATACCTTTTCGGCTATTCGATAAAAAATGAAAAACTGTGTAAAAATGATTTCGAGTATTTGAAATGATGTTCATTTTAGGATGGTTTTAGGTTGAAAAATTGTTGAATCAACAAAGGTATTTTTTTATGCACCTGATTGAAAAAGTTATCAACAAAATAGCTGTTGATAACTTATTATTTTACTGATTTTCAATTTATTATTTCAAAAATGTTGATTTTTTTCAAGCGAGTAAATCATTCATAAATAATGCAATAAGGACTTTATGAACAACGAAAATATGTACTTTTGCGAATTGATTTATCAACAACAGAAAAATGGAGCACATCATACCCATAGCAAGTGACCACGGTGGCTTTGAAATGAAGCAATATTTGATAGAAAAACTAACAGAGGCAGGCTACAAAGTTGACGATTATGGCACGTACACCCCCGATAGCGTTGACTATCCTGATATGATTCATCCTTTAGCTAATGCTATAGAAGGTGGACAATATCCGTTAGGCATCATCCTTTGTGGCAGCGGCAATGGAGCCCAGATGACAGCCAACCACCATCATAATGTAAGAGCCGCATTGTGTTGGAATGTAGAATTAGCCAAATTGGCCCGTCAGCATAACGATGCCAATATCCTTGCCTTGCCTGGACGCTTCATTTCCAATGAACTTGCATGGGAGATGGTGCAAGCTTTTCTGCACACCGACTTTGAAGGAGGTCGTCATAAAAGAAGAGTTGAAAAGATAGAACCTATTGAGAATCATGATGATAAGTGACCCTAACACCATATTTGAAGAAGGCTGTGCCTTAGCTTTTGATGACGAGCATTGGCAGAAGATGAACTACAGCACCAGCTGCTTCGAGAACAACTTTGCCAAAGGCAAGGAAAACTACCGTAACCTCGACTTGGAAAAACAGCGTGCCTATACCCTGCGCAACAAGTCACTCTTGGGTTTGGAAAAGCTTTTGGTCGACTTTGAGACGCACTTTACTGAAAACGGAGGCAAAGTATTATGGGCGCGCAATGCCGACGATGCCTTGACGATGATTTATGATCTCATTTGCAAGGAAAAGGCCGATGCCATTATGCGTTCCAATTCCACTGTCCTCGATGAAATAGAATTGAATGGCTTCTTGGAGCGCAAGGAGATCCGCCTTGTGGAGACTGAAGTAGCTCGTTTTGTGCTGCATAAGGCACACAAGAAGTCTTATCACCCCCTTGCGCCTTCCTTGCATCTCTCAAAGGAAGAAAACAATGCCATCCTGACTTCAGCTTTCAAGTTGAAGCCCGACAGTTCTGCAAAGCAAATGGTCAACTTTGTGCGGCATGAAGTGGGTATTGAGTCGCAAGACGCACCTATTTGTATTACTGGAGCCAACTTTCTGCTTTCCGATTCAGGTGGCGTAGTACTTACCGAGAATGAAGGTAATATCTTGAAATCCACTTCGATGGCAAGAGTTCACATTGTAGTGGCAGGCATTGCCAAGGTGATTCCCAGCATTGACGATTTGAGTGTGTTGTTGCCCTTGGTTTCGTTGCATTCTTCTGGTCAAAGCATGGCGGCTTGCAATAGCATCACTTTTGGGCCATCCACAACGGGCAAAGGTCCCGAGCAAATGTATGTGGTCCTTTTGGACAACAACCGTTCGGAGATGCTTTCGCAAGAGCAACAGCGCAAAGTGATGTCATGTATCCATTGTGGGGCATGCATTAGTGTGTGTCCGGTCTATAAAAACATAGGCGGGTATTCATACGGTACCAAGCATATTGGTCCTGTAGGCACGGTGATGACGCCATTGATGGCGGGCATGGAGGATTACAACTACCTCAATTCAGCCTGTGCGTTGTGCGGTAAGTGTGTCGAAATCTGTCCCATGAAGATTCCGTTAGACGATTTGATCATCGAAAATCGCCATTTGGCCATGACTGAAAAAACTGGCAATACCAAATACGACGCTTTGCTAAAAGCCATGATTTGGCACTGCAAGTCGCGAAAAAAGATGGATAGTCCATTGTTTTTCAAGAAATTGGAAATGAAGCGTTTGTTGGCACCGCTTTGGGGCGAAACTAGGGCTTTACCCGAATTTGCTTCCAAGTCGTTCAGCCAACAGTGGAAGGAACGAAATCTGTAATTCAATACCTTTTATTTCAGATTATTGCATAAAAAAACCCCGCCACAAAAACTTGCGGCGGGGAAAAAATGCAATACTTATGAAAAAATACAAATACTTTATTCTTCTTCTTTCTGGCTTTCTTCGTACTCCTTCAACAGACGGTTCTGAACGTCGGTAGGCACTTGCTGGTATTCAGCATATTTCATGGTGAAGGTGCCACGACCCGAGGTCAGTGAGCTGAGTGAAGTCGAATAACGGTCCATCTCGGCCAACGGCACTTTGGCGTGGATGGTCTGGTAGTTGTGGTCACTGTCCATACCCATCACGATGGCGCGGCGGCCTTGCAAGTCGGTCATGACGGCACCCATAAGGTCGGCAGGCATGCGCACGTCGAGGTCGTAGATAGGTTCCATGATCTTCGGACCAGCGTTCTTAAAGGCGGCACTGAAGGCCATACGACCGGCGATCTTAAAGGCCATTTCGTTGGAGTCAACTGGGTGCATCTTACCGTCGTAGATGTAGACGATGATGTCGCGGGCGTAGGAACCTGTCAACGGGCCTTGCTCCAAGCGTTCGTTCACACCCTTCAGGATGGCGGGCATGAAGCGGGCATCGATGGCACCACCGACGACGCAGTTGGCGAAGATGAGCTTACCGCCCCAAGGCAGTTCGTACTCTTGCTTGTCGCGCACCTGCAGTTCGCTCGGGTCGGTATAACCCTCGAAGTAAGGAGCCAGTTGCATGTGCACCTCACCGAACTGACCGCTACCACCGGATTGTTTCTTGTGACGGTAGCTGGCGCTTGCGCTCTTGGTGATGGTTTCACGATACGGAATCTTAGGAGCAGCCGTCTCGATGGCAATCTTATAGACATTGTCGAAGTACCACTTCAGGGTGTTGAAATGGTATTCGCCTTGGCATTGCAGGATGTTCTGGCGCAGCTCGCGCGACATACCGGCGATGACAGTCGGGTCAGTCTTGTGGATATCGTTGAGAATACTACCCAGCTTTTCGTCTTCCTGTGAGTTGACAGCCTTGACTGCAATCGAGAAAATCGGAGTCGGGAAAGGTATTTCGGGGAAGATAGCTTCACCAGCCTTGGCATCAACCAAAGAATCACCGATACGACCATCTTTCAGTTTGATGGTGCAGATGATGTCACCAGCGTTGACTTTCTCTACCTCTTCACGGTTCTTGCCTTTGAAGACGAGCAGCTGAGAGAGGCGTTCCTTATTGCCAGTGCGCGGGTTGATAAGGTCTTGGCTCTTCACCACGGTACCGCCATAGACACGCATCCAGGCCACGTCGCCAAGGTTCTGTTCTGTAGTCACCTTGAAGATGAACAAGGCGGTCGGGTCGTCGACGCTGTTGTGGAACTCTTGGCCGTTCTTGGCTTTGATAGCAGGCATGTCGGCAGGCGACGGGCAGGCGTTGATGAGGAAATCCATCAGACGGGTAACACCCACACCACGCTTGGCAGCACCACAAAGCACTGGGAACATCTCACGGTTAACGATACCCAGGTGGATACCGCGTTCCATATCTTCCTCGCTCAGGGTCATCTCTTCGAAGAACTTCTCCATCAGAGCCTCTTCACCTTCAGCAGCGTGCTCGATGAGGTTGTTGTGCAGCTCTTCTGCCTTGGCCATTTCGGCAGCGGGAATGTCCTGAACTTCAGGAGCGCCATTGCCGTTCTTGAAGACCAACATTTTCATGATGATCAAGTCGATGACGGCGTTGAAGTCTTCACCGGCGTTGACAGGATATTGGATAGGCGTGACCTTATCGCCGAAGTATTCTTTCAGTTCGCGGACTGTGTTGTCAAAGTTGGCGTTGCTGTGGTCGAGTTGGTTCATGAAGAACACAACGGGCTTGTTGGTGTTGGCAGCATGGCGCCAGGCGTTTTCTGTGGTAGCTTCCACACCTGATTGGGCATTCACAGTGCAGACAGCGATGTCGGCAGCGGTAAGGCAGCTGACAATATCACCTGAGAAATCACTGAAACCAGGAGTGTCTAAGATGTTGATTTTCTTGTCATTGTAGATGGTGTACATCATGGAAGCGTTCACCGAAATCTGACGTTCCATTTCGATTGGACGGTAGTCGGAAACCGTGTTTTTCTCTTCGGTGCTACCTTTTCTGTTGATGAGCTTGCCTTCGAAAAGCATGTTTTCGGCAAGGATGGTCTTACCCGATTTTGCTGCACCAATGAGGGCAACATTACGGATGTCTTTTGTTTGGAATTCCTTCATTTTTTATCTAACTAGCTAATTATTAAATATTTACTTTTCGAGAAAATCACTATAGTGGGCGCAAAGTTACGAAAAATTGGCTTTACTCCAACATTAATATGAAATTTATTGCTCATAGATTCCTTTCAGTGGAATGACATGAGCAATAAATTTCATTTACAATTTTGCTATTGCCGCATGAATATTCTCCCATCGTGCATCATCCATTTTGGCGCCAACCACCTCAATGATGTTTTTGGCCACAATGGCACCCATCATGCCACATTTTTGCAGCGGCTCACCTTTGACAAGTCCAGCGAGGAAGCCCGCAGCCCACATGTCGCCAGCACCTGTGGTGTCGACCACATCAGCTTTCATGGGTGGGATGGTGGCAGTTTCAGAGCCGCGTTGAATGTAAGCTCCCTTTGCTCCGATTTTTACAACGGCAATATCACAACGCTCGGCAATATAATGCAGTGCAGCCTCAGGATCCAATCCAGTCAAAGCCTTGGCTTCTTGCTCATTGGCAAACACAATATCGACATAATTATTGACGAGCTCAAGCAGGAAATCGCGGCTTTCTTCCACCACGTTATAGCTGGCCAAGTCAATGGCGATGGTCATGCCTTGTGCCTTAGCTGTTTCGATGGCTTTTCTGAGCATAGTCGGGTTGGCGACAAGATAGCCTTCCACATAGAAAATGTCCCATCCTTCAAAGAGTTCAGGCTTGATGTCGTCGGCACACATTTCTGCTGCTGCACCGAGACAGGTGGCGAAAGTGCGTTCACCATCGGCAGTGACAAGGGCTTGTACGCGGCCTGAAGGTGTGCCACTTTTCAGCATGAGCGGTTGCACGTGGCTGTCATTCATTTGTTTTTCAAAAAATTGTCCTACTTCGTCCTTGCCAATCTTACTTAGAAAGCCTGCTTCTATGCCAAGTTGGGCTAACCCACTCATAGTGTTGGCCGCAGAGCCTCCCGAGGCCATTTGGTTGCCAAGATAGGCCAATTGCTCCCCTATTTTGACGGAGGTTGGGGCATCGACGTAAGTCATGCTACCTTTGGGCAGGTTCAATTCTTTGAGGATTTGTTCATTGGGAACTTGTGTCAGGATGTCGACCAAGGCACTTCCTATTCCGAGGATTTTTTTCATTGTGGATTCAAGGATTTAATATTCAAGATTCAAAATTCAAAATTTGTGCAAAGGTAAGAAAAAAGAGATTCCCTGTGGGGATGGAGAATGTTTTATAGCTAAATAGCGGTGGTTGAAAAAATGTAAAAGTCGTAAGCGTTCTTAACCGCCGCATGTAATTATAAGACGAAAACGCCATTCCTTTTTGGAAATCTCTATTTAAAGATACTAAATTTTCGTACTGATTATCAGTTAGATATAAAATATTTGAAAAATTTTGTCGGAAAAATATTGTCAGTAATGAAAAAAGCCGTACTTTTGCAACCGCAAAACAGAAAGTTCTGTGACATTGTGCAGCCTCCTTAGCTCAGTTGGTCAGAGCATCTGACTGTTAATCAGGGGGTCTCAGGTTCAAGTCCTGAAGGGGGCGCAATTTTTATGTTTCATGTTATTAATTTTTTGGCCTCGTAAAAGTTCCCCACTTTTACGGGGTTTTTTTGTTTTGGCAACCCAAGGTTGCCAAAACATGTAAAAACAGGAACTTACGTCATTTGCTTGATGGCGGTCGTGAGGTTGAGGTTTAGTCTTTTCTTTGGTATAAACAAACTTCAAATTTTTTTCCGATCATAGGTTTGGTAAAATACAGTTGATCATACAGAAAAGAGTCTACCAATTCATAGTAATTGTTTATGAACAATCTATCGTTTTTTACCATGTAATTCCATGTAATTAATATCCATTTGGGTTTTGAGGCAGGTTTTGAAGTTTTCTCTTTTAAAGTCGGCAAATCGAATCCTAAAGAAACCCTGTTACACTGAAGTAGTTTTTCGTGTTGCATCATGCTGTATCCATGCCAAATCAGATTATAATTGAAAATGGAATCACGTTCATTTTCAGGGATATTTTGTATGCAACGATGAAAGTTTTCATAAATGGCAATTTCTTTTTCGTTTTGAAGGATTAGGTCGTTTACAAAATGGAATATTTCAATACTACCGAGAAATAGAGTACAGATTGCTGAGGATATACTGAGTGCAAGTTTTGCCTTAAGGTCAATTGTCATCATGCGAACAATGCACAAAGGTAAAATAGCGGTCAAATAGAATGAATTGCACAATCTACCGAAAGTTCCGATAAACAATAACAAGGAGATAAGCATTGGAATAAAAAAATCTCTTTGTTTTCGCAGATTAAGGATGATTGTGGTCAAGAAGAAAAGAAGAAACATAGAATAAGGCAACCAATGGAACCATTTCACTCTATGTTGTGCTCCGATGTATTCCAAATTGGACAAGAAGGAAGCATAAACCATTTCATTGACACCAAGCCATCCCGCTTTTATATAGAAATAGAGTACACATGGAATGACAATGATTATCCATCCCGCAAAGAAATATCCAATACTTATAAATAGTTTTCTTATATCTTTCTTAAGCAGGTATTGAATCCACAAGTAGATAATAAATCCCAAAAACGCACAGGCATTGTTGATTTGGATAAAAGTAATGATTCCAAAACAGAGGCCGACAAAAAACATCTGTAACGGGCGAATTTCCGTTTTTGTCTTATATGCGCGAAAGTAAACTAACAAAGGATAGGAAATAAAAGGTAAACACCATTCTTGTGTTTGGTCCCCCGCACCATAGAAACAGAATAACATAAATAATGCAACGCCTAGACAAATCAGTCGGCTTCGTTCATCTCGATATAAGGCAAGTAATTTATCCCAAATGAGAAAAGTGAAAGTCAATGAAATCGCTTGCATCAGCAGAATATAAAAATCGCCACCTAACCAAAGGCCAAAGGCTTGAATGAAATATAGTATACAACCTTTGTTGTCGAAATAATCAACATACAAAGTTTTGCCACGCAATAAAGCCAAGCCCATCTGCTTAAAAATGGCCGGATCGGCACCTTCAAAGACATAAAGGAAAGACGTGGAGCGTGAAAACAAAGTCACAAAAACAAAAGAAACAAAAAACAACAGCAAAGGATAAAATTTACTATTAACCAATGTTGTAATGCGGCTATTTTCTTTCATGACAATTTTAGAATATGGTATTGAAAATCAACTTTATATCTCTAAAAAAACTCCAATTGTCCAAATAATCCAAATTGATTTTCACCTTATCGGGCCAAATGACATTATCGTTATAAGACTTCGGGTCGGCTTGCTGTGCGAGCAGATCTTCCTCATCGCGGTACTTGATGCTGGCAGGACCAGTAATACCAGGACGAAGTTGCAGAATACGACGATCATCGCCTTGCAACTGGTCGGCATAACCAGGTACGTCAGGGCGAGGCCCGACAAAACTCATCTGTCCGATAAAGACATTAACCAATTCGGTGAGGCAATCCACCTTGCTGTGGCGCAGCCAATGACCCATACGAGTAATACGAGGGTCGTCGGCTGTGGTGACCGTATCACCTTCAGATTGGTGAAGCATGGTACGGAACTTGCAGATTCTGAAAGGCTTGCCATTTCTACCAATACGTTTTTGCATAAAGAACATAGGACCTTTCGAGTCGATTTTTATGAGGATGCCGATGATAAGCAAAGGCAGAAATAGGACAATAAGTCCAATCAATGCCACGATACGGTCGAAGCACCACTTGAAAAAGAATCCTATTATGTGTTTATTTTTCTCCACGCTGCATGGCCTCCATGTTGAGAATTGCCTTTACACGCGGCAAAGTTATGATTTTTCTGAATGGGTACAAAATATTTACTGCAATCTTCATCCACCATTTGTAGTATACC
Source organism: uncultured Bacteroidales bacterium (assembly GCA_946405575.1). Classification (GTDB taxonomy): domain Bacteria; phylum Bacteroidota; class Bacteroidia; order Bacteroidales; family F082; genus Limimorpha. The sequence goes on from CAMJHP010000028.1 coordinate 15,472, forward strand.
GCAAGTTGGCAATAGGCTTTGCGAAAGTGAAACTTTTCTTCAAGAAAAGGCTGAATGTTGGAATGTTCGGTAATGCTTCGAGCACCATCAGTGACATAATGAAAGCCTTTTTCTTGCAAGTAATATTGGTTCATGGTATAGAACAAACCATAGTAAGGATATGCTGTGTTTTTCCGTTTATAATCGGGCAACACGGCAACTAAACCATATTCACACGAGGTATCCCATAACATTACAGTAAGAAAACCGATAAACCGATTATCGTTTTTGTCAAACAACCCCCAATAATCGTAATCTTTGTTTCCACATTCTTTTAGGTAGTTTTCAAAAGTGTGATAGTTTGTGATACGATCTTTTATCAGATAATCATCAAAAGATGTTCTTAATATAGGATACCCGTTTTGTTTAATGAAAGCATTATCAACTTTTCGAAACTCGATTTTTTCCAATGAGCGTCTGACTTTCTTTCTCGTGTTTCCTGATAGTTCTTCTAATCCTTCAAATTGGTCTTTGATGAGGTACCAAAAACTAGTATTTTCTTGACAATCAAATGTATATGTATTTCTTACCAACAAGCCTCCCTGCTTGAGTAATTCCTTCCATTCTTGTTCTTGCAATTGTGGCTCTTCTTGCGGTGCTCCATCAAAACGCCAAGCTTTACGATATAGATAAAACTTATTCTTCATAAGCGTTTTTTAACGGCATTAAAGGCGTAGCAGGAGAAATAATAGATAGCTTTAAAGAATGGGAGTTTTTCGTGCTGACGATACACTTTCCATAAATCAATAGAGGCTCTTATTTTATTAGAGCTTGCTGATTTTCTTCTGATTCTATAGGAAACCAAAGACTCATCGATAGCATAAGCCATTAATCCTTTTCTAAGAATATCAAGCCATGTGGCTGTGTCTTCACTGGTGCGGAATTTAGGAACAAAAACATCACCGGTGATTGCTTTGTTGACCATTACAGTAGAGCAACCGATAATGGTATTTCGAAGGTAGGTTTTGTAATCCAGATTACCTATGGTATTAATGAATTTGTTCATTATCTTTCCGTCCTCGTCGATCCAATCGTAGGTTGAATAGGTAAACCCAATATTCTTTGCCAACATAAAACTCAACTGTTTTTCCAATTTTTCGGGATGCCAAATGTCATCTGCATCAAGAAAAGCCAAGAATTGGCCTTGAGCCATTTGGATGCATTGGTTTCGTGTATCAGAAATGCCAGAGTTTTGTTTTTTTATGGCAAACTTTATTCGGGAATCAGCTTGAGCATAAGATTTAATTATGTTAACCGTTTCGTCCGTAGAAGCATCGTCGACAATAAGCAATTCCCAATGTGGATAGGTCTGCGCAATGACAGATTTGATGCTGTCTGAAACATACGAAGCCATATTGTAGCATGGCATGATGACTGAAACCAACGGTTGACTTTCCACGACAATTGTTTTTTACTTTAATCCTTCAATCCAAACCTTAATCTGCTGCTCATCATGGAGCTTGCATACGAGCAACGAATGGTCGCGGTATGCAACCAAGTAATTTTCTAATCCTTCTATTACGGCTTCAGTACCTTCCTCTATATTAATAATAGTGTTCCGATTGTCTACAGAAACCACCTTACCGCGTTTGGCGTTGCCGTTTTCGTCTTTTTTGGCGTGGGTAAACAATGAACCCCATGTGCCAATGTCGCTCCAGCCAAAGTCTGCAGGAATAGTGAAGGTGTTTGGTGATTTCTCCATAACGCCATAATCAATACTAATGTTGGGACAATCTGCAAAATGGTCGTTGATGAAATTTTGTTCCTCAGGCATGCCAAAGTTGTAAATACCCTTTTCAAAAACCTTAACCATTTCAGGCAAATATTGTTTGAATGCCTGCATAATGCCCTCCAAAGTCCAAAGAAAGATACCGCTGTTCCAAAAATAGTTACCTTCAGCAACAAACTTAACAGCAGTGTCGTAGTCGGGTTTTTCTTTGAACATTTCAACTTTCACTACTTCAGGCAATGTCTCTCGCTTGGGAACTTGAATATAACCATATCCCGTTTCAGGACGGCTCGGCTTAATGCCAATGGTCATCAAAGCGTTTTGGTTTTTCGCTAAAAAGTCGAACCCCAAACGAATAATGCGATGGAATTCTACTTCATTGGTCACCAAATGGTCGGCTGGAGTGACAACAATATTGGCATCCTTGCAGCGGCTTTGAATATGATATGCAGCATAGGCAATGCATGGCGCAGTGTTTCTCCGTGCTGGTTCACAAAGCACTTGGTCTGGGCGCAACATGGGCAGATGTTCCAAAACGAGTTGCTTATAAGCTTTGTTGGTAACTACGAGGAAATTCTCGTCAGGAATGATGGTACTGAAACGCTCGTAGGTAGTGCGTATGAAACTTTTTCCTGTGCCTAATATATCAAGGAATTGTTTGGGAAAATTGTCTTTGCTGAGGGGCCAAAAACGGCTACCTATGCCGCCAGCCATAATAATGCAATAGTTATTCATTGTCCTTTGTTGTTGAATAATGATTTCCCTTTTTCGCTCAAATATGGCTTTAGGTCATTAATAGCGATTTTACATAAAGGAGCACCTGCAGAATAAGGTGCAATTTCGTAAGCTTGGTAACAAAACACCACACTGTCGGTCTCAATCCAAGGCTGGTTGGAAGGTAGCTGAAAGGGTTCTTCATCCTCGAAAAGGTATTCTTCTTCTTCAGTATTGTTGGGCTCGAAATATTGCTTGCGAACGTTTTCAGAAATAATACCCTTTAACTGTTCTGGATCATCGAAAATATCGTAGCCGATAATGCTACCATCAATCTTGCTGAAAGACGTACCAAAATACCAAGGCATAGGATGCGCGCCACCAGTGTAGACAAAACCTTCCGAGATATAAGTCACATAAAAGTCGGTCTGCTCCGATAAGGTATAGTTGCTTTCGAGATACGAACGTGGTTCATCTCCCTCCTCGGAAAAGAAATAGTCTTTTTCGTTTTCAAAGTATGTCGCGTAGTCCTCTGTTTCGTCAGACAACATCCAGTGGAGGATATTTTTTCGCAAGCTGTCGTTTTTGGTGATAGGTAGGTCGGCATTTAAAGTGTAATAGGCATAGTCATCACCATATTCACTTTCAATGAACACGCTGTCAATCAAGGTATAAAGTTTTACATCGACATCATTAGGATTGCTTTTCGTGCGGTTGCAACCCATGAAAGCAAATAAAACCAGTGCTATGGGTATCAAAAGCTTTTTCATGGAATATGATTTATAGGTTCAATGTCGCAAAGATAGTGTTTTTTATGAGAACGACAATTTTTCTCTATTATTTTGCCCAACGGTAAAGGATTTCGATAGGATGCACGGCATGAATCCCCGTACCGTCGAGGATTTGTTGACGACAAGAAGTGCCAGGAGCCGAAACAATGCAAGGCGTAACGCCATCCGAATTCTTTACAGCTTTGCGGATGGTGGGGAACAGTACCATTTCACCAATGGCCAACGAAGTTTGGTAATGTTCTTTCTCGTAGCCGAATGATCCAGCCATGCCGCAACAACCGCTGGGGATGACATGTATTTTGGCTCCAGGGAGCAGTTTAAAGGCTTGGACTGTTTTCTCCGTTCCTACCAAAGCCTTTTGGTGACAATGGCCATGGAGCCAAATTTCCACTGCGTCTGTCTTGAAATCGTTGGCAGAGATGCGTCCTGTAGCCACTTCGCGCATAATGAATTCATCGAAAAGCAATGCATTACGACCCAATTCTTTAGCTTCTTGGCGCACTTCAGTAGGAACCAAATCAGGGTATTCGTCACGGAAGCTGAGGATGCACGAAGGCTCGATGCCGACCAAAGGCGTTTGCGCTGTAATCTTGTCTTTCAAAAAATTGACATTCTTTAAGGCAAACCTCTTGGCGAGTTTCAAGTTGCCTTTCGACATGGCGGCACGACCGCTTTCCACGTGCTTTGGGATTTCCACCTCGTAGCCCAAATGCAATAGCAGTTTGGCAAAGGTCAAACCCAGTTCAGCCTCTTGGAAGTTGGTGAATTCGTCAGCAAAAAGATAGACTTTGCCTTTGGTAGCTTGGCTTTTGTGTTGTTGGCTTTCGCGTTTTACTGCGGTTCGCATGGTGACACGACTCAAAGTCGGAATGTCACGCTCAGTGGCAAACTTGATGATGTTTTTAATGATTTTGGACGAGAACTTCCACGATGCGAACAAGTTGTACAACGGCCAAACGATATGCCCCAACTGCTCTACTGTAGCCATATATGACACAGCAAAGGAACGCAAAGGCATGCCGCTTACATTGTACTTTTGCTGCAAAATCTCGGAACGCAAGCGGGTCATATCGACGTTGGAGGGACACTCGCTGCGGCAACCTTTGCAGGCTAAGCAGCTGTCCAACACTTCAGCCAATTCCTTTGATTTTAGGATGCTTTTCATTGTCGCGAACTGCGTCTCGCAGTTCGAGGAAGTGTTTTTTTCAAATTGCGGGACGCAATTTGCGACAGTGAAGGCTTCGCTCTCCCATCCCCTTGTCAAGATTTCGCGTAAAATGTTAGCTCTGGCTCGGGTGGCCTTGGTCTCGTCGCCGCTTACTTTGAAAGCAGGACATAACGTGCCGCCTATCAAGTTTGATTTGCGGCAGTCGCCGGCACCATTGCATTGTTCAATGCTGCACATCAAGGCATGGAGTTGGTTTTTGGCACCTGTAGCACCTTCCACCTTGCATTCATCGAAAGCAGTTTTCCAATTGTAATAGGTCTTACCTTTGCCAATTACTTTTTCAATAGCATATTGTTGGTCAACCTCAAAGCGCAACATACTGTCCATAGGCAAGGTGTCGACAATCTTGTGCAGATTGAACACTTGCAGCGGATCCCAACACTTTTTGAGGTCTTGCATCAAGGCATAGACCTCATCGCCATAAAGCAACTGGATGAACTCGCCTCGCAAGCGACCGTCTCCATGCTCGCCACTCAGTGAACCTTTGTATTTCTTGACCAACAAAGCAGTCTGATAGGCCACCTCACGGAATTTGCGTTTGCCTTCAGCCTCCTTGATGTTGATAATGGGGCGCAAATGTAACTCACCTGTGCTGATATGTGCATGATAAACGCAGCTCAAGCCCAGGTTTTCAAGCATTTGAGCGAAGTCGTCCATATAGGCAGGCAACTTTTCCGGTGCCACAGCCGTGTCTTCGATAACTCCAATAGGTTTGGCATCGCCTTTCATGCCTGTGAGCAAGCCCAAACCTGCCTTTCGCAGACTCCAAACTTTGCTGATTTCTGAACCATAAACTCTTGAACAAGCATAGACCAAATGCTTTTCGTTTTCGATTAATGCCTTTTCCAATTGGTCAGCGATGGCATCAATTTCAGACCTTGTATCACCGCGCAGTTCAATGATGAGAATAGCGGCGGGATCGCCTTGTACGAAGAAGCGGTTTTTTTGTTGCTCGACATTCTGTTTGCTGAGTTCCAAAATGTTACGGTCCATCAACTCTACAGCAGAAGGATGGAATTTCAACGCAACCAGATTACCCAAGAAACTCTTTTGCAACGTGTCACAATGGGCACAGACCACCATTTTCTCTTTGGGCGGCAAAGGATCAAGGTCGACTTTGATTTCGGTGATGAAAGCCAAGGTGCCTTCGCTGCCGGCCAACACTTTACAGAGGTTGATAGTACGTTCCTCAAACGGTTTTTCGGTATGGTGCAGGTCCTCAATGACTTCGTCAATGGCATAGCCACAAGAACGTCGGCGAAGGCTTTTATCTGGATAGTTTTCCTCAATGAGTTGGACAGTCTTTTCGTCTAAAGCCCAGCGGATAAGTTGGGAGTAGATGCTTTGGATGAGGGAATTGCTGTCGGATTCCCAAAAACGACGTTCGAATCTCTCTTCCAATTCCCCGATAGTGTATGTCTTAAATACTTCGACACTACCATCGCAAAGCACACCTCGGGCTTCCAACACATGATGTCGGGTGCTTCCATAAATTAGGGAGTGTGAACCACAAGAGTTGTTGCCGAACATGCCGCCGATACAGCAACGGTTGCTGGTGGAAGTCTCAGGGCTGAAAAATAATCCATATGGTTCCAAAGCAAGATTCAACTCATCCAAAACAACACCTGGTTGCACTCTTGCCCAGCGATCTTCCTTGTTGATTTCCAGAATCTTCTTGAAATTCTTGCTGATATCGACCACAATGCCACTACCCACTACTTGACCAGCTATGGAAGTACCGCCCGCCCTTGGGATTAAATGAGTCTTGCGTTCGCTTGCTGCCTCAATCAAGTAGACAATATCTTGTTCATTTTCAGGAAAAGCAACGCCTTGAGGCACCTCGCGGTATGCTGACGCATCGGTGGCATAGGCAATACGATGCAGAGGGTCGGTATGGATGGTGTACATCTCGGATTATTTGTCCAACTGACTGAAAATGCTGTTATTGCTCTTAAATTCAGGTACAATGACCTTCATCTGAGCAACAATCTTCATCGGTTCGCAGGTTTCCAATGCTTCGTGTAAATCAACTAACATGGCATCCACATCCGAAGCTTCATATTTTCTGACAATGGCATGCATGATCTTATCATTGTCTGTCTTGATGGTATTTTCTTCATTGGCTAGGACTTCTTCGTAGAGTTTTTCACCTGGGCGCAGTCCTGTTTCTATTATTTCAATATCAGGACGATGTGCGAGTTTGCGCATCTTTTCTGCCAAATCCCAAATCTTTACTTTTTCACCCATGTCGAAAACGAAGATATCACCACCTTCTCCGATAGAACCTGCTTCAAGCACAAGGCTACAGGCTTCAGGAATTGTCATGAAGAAACGAGTGATGCGTCGGTCGGTGACGGTAATGGGGCCGCCTTTCTCAATTTGTTTGCGGAACAGTGGTACAACGGAACCATTTGACCCCAAAACATTACCAAAGCGCGTGGTGATAAACTTGGTTTTGCCTTGTCTACTCTGTGTGTAAATCTCTGCAATACGTTTAGTGGCACCCATCACATTGGTTGGGTTTACAGCTTTGTCGGTCGAGATCATTACGAATTTTTCCACACCATATTCCACGGCCAAGTCAGCCACGAGTTTGGTGCCAAACACGTTGACAAATACAGCTTCGTAGGCGTTCTCTTCCATGAAAGGCACGTGTTTATAAGCAGCAGCATGGAACACCACTTGCGGATGGTACATCTCAAAGACCTCTCTCATGCGAATTGGGTCTTTCACGTTGGTGATGACAAAAGCCATCTTGTCGTGCTGGTTTTCGAAATCAGGCGTGTTATTCATCTCAAACTGGAAGTCGTACATAGGCGACTCAGCTTGGTCGAGCATGACGAGCTTAGTAGGATTATAATGCATCACCTGACGGCAAATCTCACTTCCAATGGAACCTGCGGCACCTGTCACCAAAACCACTTTATTGTTGATTTCACGAATGACATTGCTCTTTCCCAAAATGATGGGTTTGCGTCCTAAAAGGTCTTCAATCTTAATGTCTTGGATTTGGTTAGTTGCAAATTTTCCATCTACCCATTTGTCAAAAGCAGGGATGGATTTTACAATAAGATTTAGAGCTAAGCCTTTTTCAATAATTTCTTTACTGCGTTCCTCGCTTAAGCTTGGTATGGCCACAATCATCACTTCGATATTGTATTTTTCAATAAATTCTGGTGTCATGGCCACTTCTGGTGAGTAAACTTTGATCGTGTTGATTTGTGATTTTGCTCGTTTTGGATCGTCGTCTACAAAAGCCTTAATGATAAATTTTGAGGTATTGTCTTGATTGATTGTGCGCATGAGCATGGTGCCGCCGTCGCCGGCTCCATATATGATTGTATTCTGTTTTGACGCAGAGGTTTTGTATACTTCGTTATATAATCTTCTAATAGTGAAACGCATAAGAATCATCAATACCATAGTAATCAGATAATGGTAAACGATGATGGTGAAAGGAGGATAAAAGTTAGCAGCAATAGGACGATTATACTTAATGAAAAACATTTTACTAATCATAATGACAGCAAAAGTCACAGTACACGATGTAAAGATTTTTCTAATATCATTGAAACCAGAATATCGCAACATTCCATCGTAAGTTCTGGTGATCAAGAAAGTAACAAGGTAAAACAAAGGAAACAGCCAAATGCGTTTCCAATCAATACTCAGATTCAGTTTGGCAATGTCATTATAATACATTACAAATATGGCAATGACATAGGCAAATAAAACAATAAGCATGTCAGTTGCAAGAATCCAATAACGAGGAAGTGTATTGTTTTTATGCTTTCCAAATATGAAATCACAAAAGTGTTTAATCAGTTTTTTCATACGAATGAAGTATATTAACTCGCAAAAATACGTTTTTTTCTAATTCACCGTCAAAAAATCTTTTCCATAAGGTGCCATTTTCCTGTCGAAGGCAAATTTGGGTCGGCACCTTGGCATTGCGCTACGTAGGCTTCCCACTCGGCCTGACGGGGCAATTGGGCCAATCGAGCCATGTCGCGGTCCCAGTCGAAATCGTCCACTGTGTCACAAATCATAAAGACATGAGTTTCATAACGATAAAGTTGCATATCAAGGATGCCCACTTCCCTCTGTCCAGCCACCACTTCAGGCCACACATGGGCGTGAATGTCGCAATATCTTTCGATGAGTTCAGGGTCATCGACGAGTTCTAAAGTTTGGCAATAGCGTTTCATTTTTTATTGAGTTTGGTAACGAAATGACCGTAAAGTACGATGACGATAAAGCAAATCAGCGGCAGGATAAAGCTTACATTCACCGAGGCGATGCTTCCGATTCCAACACCATCGATGATGCGGGCCTGCAAAGGCGGTAGCACCGAGCCACCCAAGATGGCCATGATGAGGCCTGCGGCACCCAGCTTGGCATCGTCGCCAGTGTCGGTCAAGGCGATGCCGTAGATGGTCGGGAACATGAGGCTCATGCAGGCCGAGACCGCCACCAAGCAATACATTCCAACACGACCGTCGAGGAAAATCACACCCAACACCAGCGCGGCTCCAGCAATGCCCAAATAAGTGAGCAACTTGGAGGGACTGATGTATTTCAGCAGGAAAGTGCAGATGAAACGGCTTACACAGAAAATGGCCATGGCCACGATGTTGTAGCGTTGCGAGAGCACCTCGGCGGCTTGCTCCGTCATGCCTTCGCCCATAAAGACACGTGTTCCATATTGGATGATGAACGTCCAGCACATGATTTGTACACCAACATAAAAGAATTGTGCTACAACACCAAATCGATATGACTTGTTTTGCCAAAGCCGTTTCACCGTGGGACCGAACTTCTGGTCGTAGCCGTTTTCCTCCACCTTGTTTTGTGTCTTAACCAAAAGCAAGATGACGACGAAGAATGCCACCAACACCGCTCCGATGATGACGTAAGGTCGACTCAACACGGCAAGGTCGGCACTTTTCACGGCCTCAAATTGGTCTTCCGTCAACAAAGCGCGTTCTTCTGTGCTCAGTGGATTCAGTTTGGCCTGAATGAATTGCATGGCGACAAACATACCCGCCAAGGAGCCTATGGGATTGAAGGCTTGCGCCAGGTTGAGGCGGCGCGTGGCGGTTTCCTTGTCGCCCAAGGAAAGAATGTAAGGGTTGGCTGTGGTTTCAAGGAAAGAGAGGCCGCAAGTCAGCACGAAATAGGCGATGAGGAAGGGGTAATAATTGCCTGTCGCTTTAGCGGGAATGAACATCAAGGCACCTACGGCATAGAGTCCGAGACCCATCAAGAGACCGGCTTTGTAGGAGTATTTTCGCACAAAAAGGGCGGCAGGCAGGGCCATGCAGAAATAGCCTCCATAAAAGGCCAGTTGCACCAAGGCGCCGTCTGTGACGCTCATGCGGAAGATTTTCGAGAAGGCTTTCACCATGGGGTTGGTGATGTCGTTGGCGAAGCCCCACAAGGCGAAGCAACACGTCACCAGCACGAAGGCCAAGAGGTTCTTTCTTTCTACTACTTTATTCATATTCAAGTATTTATTATCATGTTTTTATATCAAGAATTAGAGAATTTCAGATTTTTTCTCTAATTCTCAAGTTCTTGATTATTATTTGTTTATATTCACTTTCCTTTATAATCTTTTCTATTTGGAATCCACTTATATTGCAAACTACTTGATCCGAAATTCAGCAATAATCCAAGCTGATGATTTCCAACGTGAAGATAGTTGATCAGTTGACTTTCAAATTCTCCAGTAATTTCAGTAAATGCTTTCAGTTCAACGCCGATTTTGTCGTAACATAAAAAATCATAGAAAAAACCATGTTCCAAAACAACTCCATGATACTCTATCTCAATGTGTTTTTCTCTTTCGTATGGAATATTATTTTCTTGCAAAAGCACTTCAAAAGCGTCTTGATACACCTTTTCTTTGAAACCGCATCCCAGTTCTTTGTGAAGTTGCAATGCTAAGCCAAATAGTTTTCCACTCTCTGTTGGGTAAATTAATCCACTCATATCACGTTGTTTTGTATTATCAAGAATTAGAGAATTTCAGAATTTCCATTTCGGGTCTTCATTTGAATTTTTTGAATTAGAGATGAAAATCGAGAACGATTTTCAGTTCTCCAATTCAACGCACCGAAGGTGCAAGACTTCTGTATAACTCGACTCGGCATTTTTCTCTAATTCTCAAATTCTTGATAAATAACTACTTTCTTCTAATAACAAGACAAATTGCTTCGGGATGAGTCTGATAAAAAGCAACCGAATCTTTGACTACACAGGCAAGATAGCCGCCTCCGCCGGCACCAGGCATTTTCCAGGCCAACACTTCGTCCATAGTGGAATATTTGTCAATGTAATCCTGCACCGAGCCTTGAATCATCGCAGGAAACATGGCGGTTTGGGCGTTGAACGAGGCTTTATAGGCCGCTGCAAAACCCTCCAAATCCCTGTTCATGATAGCCTTCCAGCAGTCGTCGGCTGCCTTGGCCAACGCCTTGACTTTCGGCTCCGTGATGTCCTTGCCGTCCACCACCGAGCAACCTGGTTGGCGCGGTTCCATGGAAATCATGATGAGGTGTTGCTCAAGCCAATTCAGGATGGTCTCGTCCTGGCAAGTCTCGAATTTAATGGGCCAATAGAGTTTGTCATAGTAATGTCGCACCAATCCAGGCATGCAGATGCCGATACTGTCCTGAGCCCCGCTGATGATGCCGTCGTTGCGCTCAGGGTCGTTCTCAAAGCAGAAAACGAGTTTGGCAAGGGTCTCTGGATCCATGTCGGGCAATTTCATAGGCCAAATCTTCTTGATCATGTTGCGAGTCGATGTGGAGAGACCACAACGTTCGCGCACTTCAAAGGTAGGTTCCAAGGAAATGGTAATAGCCCATCCTGGAGCGAAACATGAGACGTAAGGTTGGTCGATCCAAGTGCCGGCCAGGTCCAAGCGAGTGGGAATCTGGCAGAGGTCTTTCTTCAAAGCCGTCGAAGAACGGGCTTCCAAGCCTTCGGAAGGGGTGCGTTGCAGCACCACATATTCGATGCCTCGCTCCTCGCAAAACTTGCGTTTTGTCTCGGAAGAACCATCCTCATTTACAACAAAGATGTCTGGTTTCAGTCGGTCGACCGTGCCGACAAAATCCATCACCCCTGCCCCATCGTTGATAAAAGCATCCTTCACATAACGGATGGCCTTCACCATAAAGAGGCGTTCCTTTTCAGGATAGAGCGTCTTGTGGTTCTTGTAGTGCAGGATGGTTTCGTCGGAGCCGATGCCGACATAAAGGTCACCGAACTGCGCCGCCTGTCGGAAAAACTCAACATGGCCGCTGTGCAGCAAGTCGTAACAGCCTGAAACAAATACTTTTTTGGTCATTCAATTGTTGATTTGGCCGCAAAGATAGTGATTTGTTGAATTGTTGAACTGTTTATTTGTTGAATTGTTTATTGCAACGACTTCACTTCCGCCAAAGCCGCCACGAAATACCAACGACCATTGCTCTCGCAATAGCATTTATAGCGGGTGCGTTGCTTTTCCCCTTTTTGGAATACCAAGCCGTTTTTCAGCACAAAACGCGCTCCATTAGGCAGACTTTCCACGGTCGTAATAGTTTCAGCGTGTTTGTCGTATTGTTTCAGCACCCTTTGGAGGTTTTGGTCGGCGGTGCTGCTGGCTTTGATGTGGTGCAAGTGCTTTTGCAAAGCAGTGAGGATGTCTTTCGGGAAGATGGTTTCGGTCATGAAAGGCAACAAAAGCTTGGTGAATTGGTTTTGCCATTCCGTGCCGTGAGGTTGCACACTTCTTGATCCATATTGCTGATACACATCGTAATGCGCCACCTCATGAACATAAGTGATGAGCATCTGGTATGGGTTCAGGTCTAAGTTGAGGGTGATGGCACAGATACCGTTTTTGGTTCGTGGCGGACGGAAATCACCCAATTTGGAGGTACGAGGCCGCTTGAAGTGCAGTTTGAAACGCCGCTGCTCAAACATAGTCCCTACCATCCCTACCGATGCCTTGGGGAAATAGCGTTTCAACAGTTCGAGTTCTTCAGGCTTCATCGCGGTTAAGCAAATCAGATTCAATGGTTTCCTGTGGTGTGTAGCTCCACTTGGTGCAGGTGTTGCAGTGGCGCGGCGCACGACGGCGCCCCGGCACTTCCTTGGTCTTGCAAGAGGTGGCTAACAGGGTTAAGCCTAACAATAGGATTATGATTAGTTTGTTTCTCATTTCGATAGCCAATTTGCAGGGTTTTGTCGGCTCTGTTCTTTAAGTAATTCAAAGTGCAGTTCCGTCTTGTTTTCCGTCTTGTTGGTATGCACCGTTCCCAAGTTCTGTTTGGTCTTCACTTTATCCCCGCGCTTCACCGTGACGTTTTCGAGGTTGGAATACACCGTAAAATACTCGCCATGACGAATGATGACGACGGTGTTGGAGCCCATCAGTTTGGTGACGCTGGTCACCTCGCCATCGAAGACGGCTCGGGCTTGGGCGTTTTCGGTGGTGGCGATGTCGATGCCGTTGTTGGTCACCGTGACCTTGTCGGAAACCATCGAGGTGTGTTTGCCATACGATGAGGAAATCACGCCACGTTCCACCGGCCAAGGCAGTTTACCCTTGTTGTTGACGAAGTTGGTGGAGAGCGTCTTTTCGGCTGGAGTCAAAGCCATTCCTTTCTCTTTCGGTGCGGTAGTTGTGGTCTTCCCCTTGCTGGCGTTTTTCTTGGCTTCTTCCTTGCGTTTTCTTTCGGCTTCGGCGTTGGCCTTTCGGATTTCCTCGGCGATGATGTCGTCGATGGCTTTTTGCAGTTTCTTGGCTTGTTGTTGCTTGTTTTTGATGTCTTGCTGGATGCTGCCTTCCTTCTTCTTGAGTTTGGCCACCTGTCCGTTGAGCTCTTTTTTCTCCTTTTGGAGGGCGTTTTGCTGTGACTTCTCGTCTTTCAGCAAGGAGTCTTGTTGCATACGAGCTTGTTGATGGGCTTCAACTTCACTGCTGATTTGTCTTTCAATGGCTGCGATTTGGTTCATTTTGGCTTTACGTGCTTCGCTGAATTCGCGGATATAGCGCAGACGTCGGAAGGCTTGGTTGAAGTCCTTGGAAGCGAAGATGAACCCCAGTCGGTCGTAATGGCTTCGGTTTTTGTTGGCAAAGACAATCATCTTGGCGTATTCCTTTTGCAGTTTGCTGAGGTCGGAATTGAGGGACTTGATGTTGCTTTGTCCTGACTTGATTTCCTCGTCGAGGACGGCGATTTGCTCATTATATGAGGTAATGAGTTTTTCGCGCTGCTTGATTTTTTTGTCGAGGAGGTTGACTTCATTCAGGGTCATCTCCTTGTCTTTTTTGGTCTTTTTCAGCAACTGGTTAGCCGTCGAAATCTCCTTCTGCAACGAATTGATTTCGCTCTGCAACTGCTTCTTCGACTTGCCTTTCGTCTTTTGGGCAAAAGTGGGCGAAACGAAAGCCAAGAGCAACAAAACCAATATGAAATGCAGTTTCTTCATTGCTTTTTCAATAGTCGAATTCGCTCCATTTTGTCGGTGATCTTCAGTGGGAAAGTCGTCTTCTCGTTCAATCGGATGTTGTTGTATCGAATTTTGGCGGAAAGCTCGCCCATCACGAAGGTTTTCAACTGAACCGTCTGGTTCTCAACGGGCGCATAGCCTTGATTATTGTCCAAAAGCAAAGTTTGTACCAAAGGCAAACTAAGCGGCATACCAAGTTGTGCGGAAATAGTGTCCATCGGCTCGGCCAAATAGATCTTTTCCATGCGGTTGACAATCCAAACGGAATCATTGCTGACTTTGACCCGTAGCACTTCCATGCCCATCGTGGCGGTCACGTTGAGCCAAACGAGGCTGTCTTTACGCATCCTGAGCTGCCCAGACAAGTCGTTGTAAGCCATGCCGTTGCCTTCGGCTTGAATGGCCATGTTGGCCGTAAGCCATTCAAAAGTTTGCGGCTGCTGCAGCTGCACAATCTTTTTGCGCGAGGCGCAGGAAGTAGTCACCAGAAACAGTGCGAGGAATGCTATTTGAACCAATCTTTTCATGTTAGGGTTCCTTGTCATATTTCATGCCAAAGTGAAAGGCAAAGGTAGGAGAAAAAACGAATAGTGATCATTTCTTGATGTGATATACTATGGTTCTATAAACACAGGCGTTCCTTTTGTGTTAGCTGAGTCAATCTCGATGAGTTTTTCTATAAATCGATGGTTTATTAATGACTCTAAATCCATCTCAGCAGGAGTGATGCTAAATGTCATATAGCTTTTTCTTGGTCTCTCTTTTGGATAATCCATTTCTAGCAACTCTTCCTTGCTCATTTCTTGGTGGTCAACTATCTTATATGCTGAAAGTTTGTTGGGTTTGCCATATTCATAAAGAACCAATAAGGAAGCATTCCCGAAAAGGTTGTGCTTCTCTTCCATCGAACCTTTTGTCTTGCCTAGTCTTATGTTGTATATGTTGTGGGCACGAATCCAATCATAGTGTTTCTTCCCTTTGTAGCAGCCAACGAGTATAGTTTTGTCTCCGCCGAAGAAGTCTATAATATCTTGGTCAAAACGATTCCACTTGTAACATTCGAAGGGTTCAGCTGCTAACCAATAGTCGGAAACATCATTGGTGTCATACGGAACGGGGGTGGATTCGACAATTTGCCGCGTGGCTTCAAGACGACGGTTGGTGTATTTTGCCACATCTGCAATGACTATTTTTTGCAAAGCTGTAATCAGTCGTTCCATTGCAATAATATCGGGTTGGCCATCAGCTGTTGTAGGTAGGGTTATATACTTGTTTTTTACAACGTTCCAACCTCCCAACTTGTTTTTGTATGAGTAAATCGACAAATTTGTAACCTTGTTAATACAAGTCACCATGAACAAGTATGGGTTAGATTGAAGATTAATGCCAACATCTTTCCAACGAATAGCATAAGCATCAGACAAAACAGTAAAATCATGGGATTGATAGTACGCCCTGTAAACATCGCTATTGGAAGGAATTGATATAACGTTGCTAAGGATAGTTGCTCCATCTTTTGGTGAATAATAATTCAGTCCCTGATTCATAAAGCTTGAAGTCAGGCATGGAAGGGTGTACTTGCTTGTTGGCTGCTGAGGCAATTCTTTTGCCTTGTATGGAAGTTTTTTTGTGTTGATACGCTCAAACAAATCGCCCATTTTGAATTCTTGCCAATGAAAATTTCTGATACTTTCAAGAGCAGAACGATCATCAGGAGTGAGATTGTAATCATTGAGGCCAGTAGCAAGTAAGTAAGCTTCGAGTTTGCGCAAGCGTGATTCTTCGAGTTCGCGCACAAAGTTTTCCATAAAGGTAAAATCTATTTCGCCTTCTGTCGTTTGCGGAAGGGAGATGTGCATTTCTTTTATTTTATTCCAAGTCCCCATATTGTCGAAAGAGAACACTTGACGCATATAGAAGAACTGTGTGGCAAGAAATATACCGACATGCTCATTTTTTATGATATCACCTGAAAGAGAAAATACATGGTTGTGGGTGGCCATCTTGTATGGGAAGTTACGATAAAAGGCATTACCCCAAAAATCAATAGTTATGGTGTTAGAAGGAAATACTCGTGCTGGGCGATTTGTACGTCCTTTAATGCCATAATTGTCTAAACCTGAGTTGATGAGATATACTCCTTTATCATTACAATCTTTTTGTTGCAAATCTACATCACCTGTTTGCGCTTGAAAAAGATTTCCAATCCTGTATTCACCCCACTTAACGCTGATTAATTGTCGGTCAAGTGGGGTTATAGTTTTCCCAGGCCATCCTCCTTTTCATGTTTGTTCTTTAGGAGATTTGACACCTCCCATGCGAGATAGTCAGCCACGGTACACTTAAAGTCTTCAAGGGATGGGCGTGTGTCAATAGGAGCGGTTTGGTTCCAATCGTCACCTCTATTGGGATCAATATGTCCTTCATAGAAATCTTGTGGGCGCAGGTAATGGAGTGCTGAACTTCCATTGCGTACCACATTGACCACTTCTTCATAGCGTTCTCTTGCATGGTCGGTGTCGCGAAGATTCACAGAGGCTTTCTTGCGGTTAGAACGGGTGTAGCCATCGTTGCTGAAGTCGATGAAGCGAACAACATCACCCTTCTGATGTGCTTCACCCACTCGGAATACATAAATATTTGTCTGTACAGAACTTTTGCCAATGAAAAGGTCAATGGGCATCTTGATGCTTGCCAATAGCGTGGAATGTTGAAGAATACGGCGGTTGTAGTTGACCGCCTTGCCGCTACCAGCCGAGTTCTGGATAATGATGGCCGCATAACCGTGGCTCATCATGGAGAGTGCACGTTCTACAAAGACCATGCCGTTACCAGGCGCAGAGTATGGTGGGTTAAGGACAAAGGCATCGGCAGGGAAAGAACGCGAGGTATTGCCAAATCCATAGTTGCCGTCAAAATCAAGAAGAGAGTCGCGATTCAAGATATTAGAGGAGCCGTCACCCATGAGTATCATATTGAGGATGGCAAGCATATAAATATTCTCCAGTATCTCAAGGCCAAGCAATTGATTGGCTTTGATTTCCGCCTCTTTAATGAGGAGTTTTTCGGGCGAATGAATATTGGCTTTGGCATCTGCCAGCATCTCGTTCATTGCAGCAACAAGTAGGCCTGCACTTCCAGTAGCAAAGTCCCAAACATAACTATTTCGATTTACACGTGCCAGCCGTACCAAAAGGGTGGCAACATAGGAAGGAGTGAGAACTACATCATTTAACTTATCTTGTGTAAACCCAAGCCATTGATACATTTCATTAAAAAGCCGCCCTGTGAAATCTGTCGACAATCCAATCTTGTAATAAATGCCAAGATCATCAACAATCTTACAGAACACACGTTTAAGTTGACTTTCACCGCCAACAGGACGATTTATGTTTTCAGTGGTAAGGGTGTTTTGTAGCGTGCGTACAATAAGGGCTTGCTTGTCTTCAGGAATATTCTTTTGACTAAGGAAGGCTTCAATTTTTCGCACGATGATGTCGCCATCGCGATTGCCAAGTTCGGTGCTGGATGAAAGATCGGCTTTTTCTAAAGGTTTCACCTTGCCAGGAATACCAAGTGTGGCTATAATGGTGGCTGCAACAAGGTAAACGCGCCCACTTTCCGAGATCCCTTTTTCGTTTTGGTAAATATCATTGTTGAGTTTGACAAGGCTGACATTAATCTCTTGCTCACGGCGTCGTTTAAGTTTTTCGAGTTCTTCTGGACTAAGGCTGAGATTACGCACTTGTTCAACAAATGTCTCAAAATGTTTTGGAGCGAGAAATGATAAATCCGAATAATCACCTACACACTGTCCTACACCAAAATTATTCTTACCGACATAGTAAACCCCAATCTCATGATGTAATTTTTCGGTAGCTTGGTCGCGATAGCCAGTGATACCTATTGCAATAACATGTTCATAAGAAGTGTAATGCAATAGAGCATTTGCATAGTGAACAGCACCGTTGACAGCATATTGACTGATATTCTTGTAATCAGGTTGTCCTTTGGCGTTTCTGTTGGCCACTTGCCCTTCGGCATCACGTTTGACAAGTTTGTCTTTATACCCTTTGAATTCTATAAGCACTGGCCACCAATTGCCGCGACTGTCTTTCAGTAGCAGGTTGCAATCTGGGCGATTACCGCCGCTGCCTCCTTGTTTCGACTCGTATTCAAGCAGTGCATTCTTTATTTCAGCATTGGGAGCATCCTGCTCTATGTAGTATGTGAGTTTGTATTGTTTGAGCCAACCATGTGCGAGGTCTGCTATTTGTGGTTCTACTGATTGAGCCATAATGACAATTATTATTTACACCGGCATTGCTTGAAACACTTTGCCGTTGATTAATTTTCCGTTTTTGTGTTTGTTGCGCTTTACTCCATCGCTGCCCCAAGTGCCCCATTGTTTGAAGAAGAAAGCTGAATCTTGTTGCTTACATTGCTCCTGTATGCTAAGTACCCACTCTTCGCGCATGGGTCGTGCCTGCGGACCACTTTCACCACCTACAATCACCCAATCGATATAGGTCAAGTCCAGCTCGCCCAAGTCTTCTATCAGTGGTTCACAAGAAAGGAACCGTATCGGGGCATTCAACACACGCAAGCAATCAATGCGTTGTTTTGACTGTTGCGCCTCTACCGTTACACCGAGCCAAACATTGTCCGGAACGTCATTCATCAAGAAATATTCAGCCATACGCTCGGCACGCTTGGTGAGCAACTGGTAGCGGTGCTGCGGGGTGTGGCGGATGGTGTCCATCACACGGTCAATGAAATTGAAAGGCACATTTTGGTGGAACAGGTCACTCATCGAACAAACAAAGATAGTGTGCGGCTGTCGCCATTCCAATGGTTCATATAAACACTCCTCATGAAGCCTCACTTCAAAACCATTGGCATATTTTTCTAACCCCATAGCTTTCAGTCTTCGCGACATCATCTCGGCATAGCAATGAGCACATCCTGGCGATGTCTTGGTACAGCCCGTGACGGGATTCCAAGTCTTGTCAGTCCATTCTATCTTTGTGGTTTTCATATTATTTATTTCCTTCCTATAATTTGACTTGCAATTTTAATTGCAGTTGGGTTGTTCGATGCACATGCAAAATGAAATATTGGCGTATTACTTGTATTACAAAGAACAAGAGGTTGTTCCGTCACATAATCAAAAATAGTTTTCAATCTCTCGACGTATAATTGTGCAATCTTCGAAACAGGTTCTTTGACTTTTTCTATTATTTCTGCATCGCCAAAAAGTGTGTTTTCTGTCCGTTTCTTATAAAAATAATCACGTAATAGTACTTCATCAAGGCCAAAAAACGAGGTCAACTTGTTTATCAACTTTAGATCACCTTTTCTATCAAGAAGTCGGTTGATGATAACACCTGTCGGAATTAGAATCCACAAATCAGTGCCAGTGTGCTGGAGTTGTTTTATTGAGTCCCAATCCACCTGCATTCCAAACGGGTCAAGAAGAACAAGGGCTTTCAACTTATTGTTTTGATGCATTGCATTGGCGAGTTTGACAATCTCTTGGTTGGCATCGTGAGGACGGAAAACCAGTTTTTTGCCATTGCGTAAAGGCTCTAATCTAGCTTCCAAAGCAGCATTCGATTTTTCGTCAAGGTCAACAAAATAGTAATAATCAAAACCTCTTTGTTTGATGTTCAAAACTCTTTCAGCAGCTCCTTTGTAAGGAGTGAGTTCGACCTCTGATAATTGTTGTTCATCTATCAAATTCAACATAAGTTGTTTTCCATCTTCTGTTGTTTCCTCGTTTCTCGAACCGCTGCCAGCAAAACCATCAAAGTAAATAAGCTCCCAAAGGTTGTTGTCACGGTGTTTGTTCATAATGGTCAGATACGCATTGACATATTTTTCGAAAGCGTCGAGTTTTTCCTCTGTCCATTTACCACCCCATGAACTTGATGGTTCAGATGCCATAAAAGATCTTCTGTCCTCAGATTCTATGTTATATTGTGTTACCATTCTTTATCAAGGCTTCTTTCTTGTGCTTAATTGTGTTTTCCCCTGTTCATTGTTTTAACTTACTCATAATTGCTTCATAGTGTTCTTGATAGGTTTTGTCAGGCTCTTTCAGCAGTTTCAAAGCCTTTTTCATGTGTTTTTCGGCTTCTTTGTAGTCGCCTTTCTTGTAAAGTACCCAGGCATGTGTGTCAAGATAGGTCGGGTTATTAGGTTCAGCAGTGATGGCTTTGGTTGACATTTCCAAGGCTTTGTCCAAGTCTTGGCCTTTCACGGCGAGATAATAGGCGT
>CAMJHP010000029.1 GCA_946405575.1 uncultured Bacteroidales bacterium
GCCAATCCTTTTTTTTACGCGTCAACGCTCAGACACACTTTTGGGGACAGTATCGTTTCCTTAATGGTCGTTCCGTCAAGGACATAGTACTCATCGTAATCCGCTCGGTAAACCAAGTATCTCGCATAGTCAAACAATTCCTTGACTGATTCCTCGGTGAGTTTCACCCATTGGATTCTGGGGTTTCTGTCGGCATACAAGCCTCCAGCAATGAAAGCGTTCACGATGTCGTCCCATTCGTATTCGGTATGCTCAAAGATATAGCGGTTGTCGGGCACGCAAGCAGAAAAGAAATCGCTTTTTCTGGACATTTTTTGCAATCATAATGTTACTTCCAAAACCGCAAAACCAATATTTCGCCCAACAACGCCAACAATGCAATCATAGCAAACAGCTTCCATTGCGAAGACTGGTGCGCCATAGCTTCGACAAGATCGGCGGTGGCGAAATCGGAAGTGTCGAGAACAGCTGCCACATCGAAGCCAGCCTTCTTGAACTGCGCCTCAATGTCATCACGATCGGCAAAGTCCATCTTCGACTCCACACGGCTCTCGTTCCATGCCGTCACGCGGTTTACGGTATCGTTTACGAGTAAGTCATAGAAACCCGAGGCTGGCAGGTTATCGTTCATATAGAGAAAAACCTTGCCGTTGCGCACTTCAGAGGCAGGCATCTGCTCCAAGCTGCGGTCGGCGCTAGCAAAAAGAAAGCGGCGGTCGCCTTCCAAATTCATATCGTTCAAGACTATCATTTTGTCCTGGCCTATGGTGTAGGAAAGCCTGTTCAGCTGACCGCCCAGAAGTGCCATCTTCACCATCATCGGGACGAATAACGAGTGATCGGCAAGGTCACTCCACTTCGGGTCTAAAGCGGTGGCCAAAACAAAGGTCTGTCCCTGCCCTACTGCCTCGGAAAAGAGCATCGGGTCACCATTCTGAAGGAGCAACAAGGTGCTCGGGATGCCGTTGCTTCTCATACGCAGATGCTTCTTCACTTTGGGCAAGTCAGCCTGTTGTGGCATATCGAGAATGACATCGCTGAAGAACTCATGCCGCATAGCAAGGTCTTGTGCCACCGTGGCATTGGTGTCAAGTTCCATCACTGTGAGTCCGAGCTTATTCAATAGGAAAGAATTGCTGTTTGGGTTGTTTTTCGAAGGGAACACCAGCAAAGCAGCACCATCAGTAACACAATTCAGCAGCGTCTGCTGCAAAGTTTCGTTGAGATTAGCACTTTCGTTGACGATGATGAACTGGGCTTTGGTGAGTTGGTCCAAATCGAAGCGCGATGGCTCCATCAAAGTGTAGCGGAACTGCTCGTCGTCCTCGAAAAGCAGGGCGCAATTCGTGGATTCGCTACCCAACTCAATGACGGAAAGGCTTGGCCTCACGCCCAAAACGAAATCATAAGCGTCATCAAAGGTGATGGGATGGTCGTTCAGCGCCACGCTACAGCGTTGGTCACCGGTGCCGTCCACCACAAACTGCATAACCACTTCTTGTGTGCCGTTTTTCTCCAAATCGACGGTCGTGGAAGCCACCATCGCACCGTTCATCGTAAAGGTGATAGGCAAGCCTTTCACTTCCTTGTCACTTTGGTTGATGATGCGCACATTGAGGTCGTTGGTTAAGTCGGGCTGCACCACAGGTGAAGCCAACCACACGGTGTCAATGTAAAGGTTGGACTTGAACTCAGGCGTCATTGGCACAACAACAACTTGCATAATAGTATCGGCCTTGGCAGCCGTCAAATCGAAGGTGTTTCTCTGGAAATCAGAATAGACAAACAAAGTTGACGTACTGAAACCGTGTTGCTTAGCCAACATCTCAAAACGGTCCACCACCTCTCCCATCGAAACAGGCGCACCATCTGGGTTCATACGGTCGAGCTGGTCAAGCATTTCATCCTGATTCATAGGATATTCGTTCTGAATCTCAAAGCTGTTAGTCATCAACAGGTAGCGATTGGAGGGATTGAGCTTATGTACCAAATCCCGAGCCGACTGCCGTGCATCCTCTATCAAAGTGGTGCGCTGCGACTGCCCCTTCATACTCATCGAGTTGTCAATATAAACACCAACAAGGTTGTTTTCCATATTGACATTCAATTGTTTATCAGGATTGTACGGAAAGGCAAAGGCCAGCACCAAGGCCGCGATGAACAGACAACGCAATAACAAAGTAACGAGATATTTCAGTTTTCGCGTCTTGGCGTTCTCCTGTTGGATGCTACGTAACACAGCGGTATTGCTGAAATACACCAACTTATGCCGCCTGAAATTGAACAGGTGGATAATGATGGGAATCAGCAGGGCAAGCAAGCCCCAAAGCATATTGGGATAAAGGAAATGCATAGCCAAATAATGAGGCTGCAAAGGTAAGAAAACTTTCAAAATCCGAACAAATGGCCGCGGCTACTTCTGCGACGGTTGCGGTCTCTAGAAAAAGTAGAGCAAGCATCATAAAAACCGCTCTCCAATGGGATGGAAACTCCTAACGTGACCTCCAAACCTTGAGGCCAACGCTGTCCCGTAATTTGATAGGCATGAACATTGACAGCATCTGCGACCCCGTTTTTCTCATATGGTGAATAGCTGTCAACAACACCTTGATGAAATGCCACCGTAAATTTCAACAACACATCCTGATACCAGATGTTCACCTTACTACGAAAGCCTAAACCTGCAAATACTCCAGCATGAATCAAAGACATATTGGCACTATCAACGGCTATAGTATCATTAAATGCAGTTGGGGCCGTCCTCTCTAATTGGATTTTTCCAAACATACACATTCCGGTCTCCGCTCCCACTGTAACGAAAGGTTGAAAGTACGGTTTCAATCCCCATATCAATTCCAAAGGAAGTCGCAAATCGACATAAGAAGTTGAAATCGAATAATGAACTTGAGCCCCTGAATTAGCATGCACATATTTCATATCAGTACCACGTTTGACATACATAACTTCGGGCGAGAGATTCACTGCATTCGTTATAGGAATATCCAAATAGACACCTCCCATTGGGGTGAAAACAAGAGATTGGGGCAAACGCTTCAATGCAGGATTATTGAAATAATACATTCTAGGCATATTCACGCCGCCCTTGAGACCTACAGCAAATGTTTTATCCACCGGCGTGTTTCGAGTCATTTGACCCATTGTGCCAGTGCTGAAAAAGCAAATTGCGCACACTATCAAAATGTATTTCTTCATTGCTTTACTTTAATGATGGATTTATTGCCAGGGCCATACACACATTTCCGCCAAACCATCGCCGTCCTTGTAATAATAATACGTACCCGGGGTTGGTG
Organism: uncultured Bacteroidales bacterium; assembly: GCA_946405575.1. Classification (GTDB taxonomy): domain Bacteria; phylum Bacteroidota; class Bacteroidia; order Bacteroidales; family F082; genus Limimorpha. The sequence goes on from CAMJHP010000029.1 coordinate 3,312, forward strand.
CTTGATCGCCTATGGACTTCAAAACGACAATAGCCATGCGAAAATCTGACAAACCTGCTGATGTCTTTGTGCCACACATGACCACACCGCGCTTTACATGAATATCCGCACTAATATCTTTGTTTTCGGTAAAATAAACCGTGAAATCATTGTCGTTTCCCATAACGAATGCAGTATCGGTACGGAGTTCGGTGGATTCAGCGAACTCCACAACAACAATCCCATTGTGCTGCTTGCTGAAACGCATATAGACATCGGGGTAAGGAACCGGCGACGAAACATTCCAAAGATTAGTCTTCACCAACATATTCGTATGGACCACATATGCATCTTCTTCTATGGTGTCAGGAACAACAATGTCGACAGGAACGGCACCCGTCGGAATACCCTGAAACATCTCCTCAAACTTAACCCGAAGAGAGTCTGGAATCACCGAATCGATGTCTTGAACATAGTATTCATCTCCAATAAGGGCTATGGTTTTGCCATTATTCTCCTTGATGCAAGAACTCAATATGATGCCACTTATCACCAAAATCAAAAAGCCATATATGACTCCCTTTCTTTTCATTTTCAACACAATTTATTCATTTTTATCTAATAATCACCTTTTTAGCAACGGTTCCTCCTTTTCCATTGGCAACAAAGAAATAAATGCCCTTGCGAACTCTCAGGTCATACTCCAATGTTTTAGGATCCATATCATTGTAGGTCACAAAACTATCAATCAAGTTGCCCATCGCATCATACACCTTTATGTCGACTTTTCCTTCAAAACGATTGAAAGCAAGCGTCATCTGCCCGTTGTTGGGATTGGGGATGACACTGAAGTCGGATTGAATAGCGTTCTGTTCATCAATGTCAAGGAAAGAGGACTTGAGAAAGATTTTGCAAGTATCAATGTCGCAGCTATTACTCATAATAGCGGTAAGGGTGACATAATCGTCATCGCGGTCGGCTACATATACCGTACATTCACTATAACAGGTGTCGTTTTGTATCTTTACGCCTCCAGGGATGGTGTCGATAGCCCAAGAAGGCTTGCTAATAGACCATTTGCAGGAGTTCCAAAGGCATCCGGTTGTGTCATGTATTGTTTCCTTTACTCTAAAAGTGTATTGGAATGAGAAGAACTCTGTGTTTGTGACTACATAAACAGTGTCATTGACATTAGGGTCAGGGTAGCCCGTCCAAACCGTTGACCCGTTGTTAGGGTAAGGCTGGATTTTATCAGGATTGAGAGAGTATTTCATGTTTTTAATATAAAAGGTCTGTTCCAAATGACAGCCTTCTGTAGTCAAGCCTTCAAATGTATAGGTGGTGTCATTATGGAATTCGTAAGGCTGTTTATTGCCCTGCTCATCCTCCCAAAAGCCAGAAATGACATCACACTCACCTCGAATTGTGTCAGCATCACGGGTTTTTGGCATATTGACGGTAACTGCAACATTTATGTCTCCTGTATAGCCGGCAATGTTGTCGGTTATAATGCACCTGTATGAGGTGCTCTGCGTTGGTGAGGCAATTGGGTTGGGGATATTTGGATTGTTCAGACCAGTTATTGGTGTCCAAGAATAACTGAAGTCGCCAGATCCACCACTAACATCAACTTGCAATTGTGTGCTCTCTCCCTCGCAAATGGGATCTGGAGTGTCAGCCAAAACAGTTAAAGCACTGGTGCCTACGTGGATGATGGTTTGGTCGGTGCTGATGCATTGGCCTTGCGGGTTGGTGACGGTCAACACGAACTCATAATCTCGGGGTTCGTTTAACACTACTGTCTGAGTGCTTGGACTATTCGGGTTCACCACCATATCGGCAGGCTCCCAATGGTAGGAGAAGGAATCCGATCCACCTGAACCGCTCAATTGAGCCGTAAGACCAGGATAAGGTAAATTTTGGTCTTCACCAGCATCGGCAACCGGTTGGTCATATACGGTCAGATTCAAACGGACAATGCTGTCGCAACCATAATTGGTATTTAGTGTGTGTGGATAGTTGGAAACGGAATGGTCAATGGAGGTGCCAAAGAAATTGTAGCTTTCGCCGGAGCATATAGCAGCGTCGATGGTTGTTTCATCGTAAGAAGGATGGACAGTAATTCCAACATTCACATCCTGTGAATTGTTCCAATCCACGTCCACGATGTGACAATAATAGGTAGTTGTGCCCACATTGGGGGTAGCCACCGGATGTGGTGATGTCGGGTTGTCTAAAGTATTGGCAGGAGTCCAATTATAGGTGTAATTACCTGAGCCATTCACGGGAAGAGCATGCAGTGTGGTCGATTCACTTTCACAAAGCTCATTATCATCAGCTGTAGCTGACGCGCTCATACTTCCCACATAAACAGTACATTCAGGCGCGCCAACCAACACAAGTTCACGGAAGGAAATGTCATCCAAGCCAAAATCGTTGCCACTCCCCCCTGTGTTTTGGTTCAGTATGGTGATGGTGGCAGAAGTGGCACTGCCACTAAACCATAGTTCATAGAACTGTTCCCAGATATAACGCTCGGGCGGAGCCGAAAACACCTCTCCGATTTGAATGCCATTGATACTGAATTGGAGCAAGGCCACTTCATTGGCTTGACCTGCCAAAGTACAGACCCAAGTCGAGAAAGCATAGTATTTATTTGGCTGGACGGTTATCTGTTCTGTCCACACATTGGTGTTTGGAGAAGTAGCTCCATTGACAATCATAAAGTTGCCATTGTCGCCATGCCCCTGACCAAAGAAATTTTCATGATGCAGGCTGGCATCATTATCCACATAATAAGTCCCCTCATTCCAGAGGTTAGTGTTGTACTCGTAGGCTGAGGTAAAACCCGTATTACCTTGACTGAAATCGCCATTAGTGACGCTCTCGGCACCTGGAGCATAACCCGAGCAAGTGTAAGTCGTAGTCACCGTAGGCGAAGCCACCACTACCGGTCCCTCAGTTGTCGACAAACCCATAGCAGGCGACCACTGGTAATAAGTGGCCCCCGAGGCTGTCAATGTCACTGACTCACCTGGTTGAATGTTAGCTGATGGCGGAGTAATGGTGACAGGCTGTGCGATGACACACACAGCTGAAAAAGCCAATAAAAGAATGAACAAATACCTTTTTCTCATAGCGCTTCCTCTTTGGTGCAAAAATAACAAATTTTTCCTAGCTCTTTCGGTTTTGACAATCATAAATTCGACTTATCTGCAAAGGATTATGCGTTTTTTCACAATTCCATAAATCGTCTTGATTTCAAGCAGATATACTGATGGTATATAACTACCAAGATTCAACTCAACACTGTCAGATCCATCGCATTCACGCGTTTCTAACATCTGACCCATCATATCAATCAAACGGAGGCTCTCGATGCCTTCCGCTTCGATAGTGACCTTACCATTTGTTGGATTGGGGAAAATACGTACTTCATTCAGATTGTCATCAACTCCAAAGAAACCTGCTAGGATTTCGAATGTGCGTTCCATCTCGCCACACTCTTCAACATTGAAACGGGCTGTTAGGATGACTGACCCTGGTGTTGTGACCAAAACACGGCAGAAGCCATCCCCTTGCTCCAGAATTTGCCAATCAGGATTAGACAACGACCAAGTGACAGGGCCTGCCAATCCCTCCGTATCGATTTGATAACGATAGATGCCACTGATCAGACTTGAAGCAACGTATACGTTTGATGCGCCACTGATGGTACCCAATTGTTCAGAGTCCTTCACGGTCAAATTCAGCAATTGAACCGAACTGATGCACCCGTTTTGCGCAAACACGGTATCATGCGGGATTTCGTAAACGCCAGGCCCATAAGTAACACCTTGGAATGTATATGAGTTGCACGCCGAAAGCGGCTCATCAAGTTGGATATCCGGCTGGATGAAGGTCACATTCAAATAAACAGTGCTGTCGCAACCGTCAGAGGTTAGAAAAGCGTGTGAAGCTTGGCCATTCTCACTGAAATAATGGTCATACCACAAGAAAGCCTCGCAAGCCAAGGTATCCAATTGCTTCTCTATCTCAGGCGTAAGGCTGAAGTGCATAGTTACTATGCTGTCGCAACCTGTCAATGACGATATGAGAGTAGCTGTAAATTCTTCCCCATCTTCCTCAAACAGATGATCTTGCCACCATACTGGCTTGCAATTCTCCATCTCAACAACCGTTGTATCAGACGGCTGGACAATCGTTAGATGATAGAAAATGATGCTATCGCATTGGGTGACGGCGGTTTTCAAGGAATCATACACAATAGCATCCTCAAAATACTGAACACCATGCCATTCAAAGCCATAACATTGCGGCTCAATCGACTCGCCCTCCAACTCATAGTCACGGCCTAAATCCAAACTGAGATATATGATTGAGTCGCACACAACTCCATCGCCAGGAATGAACCAAGAATCTTGGATATGCATCTGGTTTTCATCGTAAACATAAGTGCTGTCGTTTCGGGGCCAATAAAATATGCCACAAGCCTTCTGGGATTCTATTTTTGTAGAATAGTCATCGAAAACAAGTTGTTGCTCCAAGGTTTTGATACAACCATATTCAGTCACTGTATCAAAATGCATCAATTGTTCCAAACCATCTGAACGATAATAGATATGCCCGTGCCATACGAATTCATCATGGCATGTCGTCTGCGGAATAGGCTCCATTGTATACTCGTTATGATGAACAATGATATTATGATGAATGGTGTGAGGACATGGCTCGTTTACCATTACATTAATGACTGTATCCTCAACATATTGAATGCCTTCAAATTCAACCATTTCACAATCCTCATGTGATTGCCATTCATCCTGAACGCTTACAACCGAAACATGTACCGGGCCAAGAATAACTTCACCACATGAATTCTGCACATAATAACGAATCCAACAATCGTTGGAAATGACCGCCGCAGTGTCGAAGGGCGCATAAGTTCCATACTGCTCAGATGCCTTCTCCCATCTTCTGATGTGAAGACCATTGGGCTGGCATTTCCATTCGACCAAAACTTGAGGCCAATCTATGACTTCACCGTCACAGACCTCCAAATCGTGTAACTGCTGGCCACCTACAATGCTCACTGTAGGGGCTTCGCTGACATAAAAAGGTACTGGATTGCTGGTCACTGGTACGTCAGCGCAATCGTTGTCGACCACATAACGGAGCCAGTAACTTCCATATTCCAAATTGAAAGATGCGGGATTAAACTCATTGTTCCAAGGGCCGTATTCCGATGTAGCGTATTCCCAACCTGTAGTGCCACCATTCTCAAACGATGGGGCAGTCACATTCAAAATGCCAATCGAAGAACAAACCTCTATCGGGTTGGGTGACTCAAGTTGCTCTGTAATCACTGGCATATGGTTGATGGTTAGGTTCAGGGTAAATGTGCTGTCGCAGATTTGCGGGTCGTTACTGATTATTATCGTATCATATATACCTGTTTCATAGTATGTTCTATTTGTTTTATTCCAATAATAAGAATTACACTCCGTTTCGTATTGAACAGGAGCAACATAGGCATCACCCAATGTGAAATGCCATGAAACTGTTCTTTGGCAGCCTTCAGGAGTGGTAATTTGGGTGCTGTAGTCAGCTGTATGGTTACAATACACATCATAATGGTACATAGGAGCGCAAGCGGCCAATTCTCCTTCATCAATGGGCTCAGTGGGATAGACGGTAATGGAAACCGCATTGGAAAAATCGTCACCACAATCATTAATTGCCTTATATCGAATAAGGCATCCATTATAAACATTGTATGAAATTGACGGAATACTATTGCCCGTAATATCTTGCCAAATGCCATCCAAAAAAACTTGCCAACAGCCTGTTGCATCGGAAGGAGTGAATTGAGGTTGACTCAAAGTCAGCGTCAAACCTTCGCAGATGCCTGCTGGAGCAGTAATGTCAGTTACATTCGGTGCTGTGCTCACCGTGATTTGAACGGTGTTGCTATAACTCAGCCCGCAGTCATTATCGGCACAATAACGGACATTGTACACATTGTTGCCGTCGGGCTGATACTGTATCGTACTTGGTGCATTCCCCCATTGCCCTCCTATCGGCTGTATTTGCCATCCCGAAGTCGCAGGGTTGAGGCTTGAACCATTAGGCTGAACAGTAGGCGGATTGAAAGAAAAAGTAGCTGGAGCACATATCAAAGAAGGTATGATGTCGCTGATGGATTCAACTGTTGACTTGTCAATCACTGTAAGTTGAAGGGTATTGCTATAACTCGGCCCGCAGTCATTATCGGCACAATAACGGACATTGTACACATTATTGCCATTGGGCTGATACAGTATCGTGCTTGGAGCATTCCCCCATTGTCCTCCTATCGGCTGTATTTGCCATCCTGAAGTCGCTGGGTCGGGGTTGGAACCATTAGGTTGAATAGTAGGCAAATTATAAGATGAAAACACAACAGGAGAACAGACGGTAGAAGGGATGATGTCGAGAATGGAACCTACTGTAGGAATATCAATCACCGTAATTTGTACGGAATTGCTATAGCCGTCGCCGCAATCATTCGTGGCCTTGAATTTCACATACCAACCATTCATCGAAAGCGGAACATTGTTGGCATCAAAGGATGTATAAGTGCCGTTTTGCGTTTGGCTACACACCCATTGCCCGCTGCCTTGGTCGGGTTCAACCGACGGGACAGGAATACCTAAGGGACCACCTGCACAAATCGGTCCGGGTGAGTCAATCCAGTCCACAACATTGGGTGTCCTGCCCGTATTGACATACACCCAAGCATCAGAAGACTCGCCATGTGGAATCGTGACCCTATACTTGATTTGGTCCAAACCACCATAATAGCCTTGATCTAAAAACTGATAATGAATCTTTCGCGTACTGTTGTTCCAAATGGCATTGCCATGTGTGGCATTCTGTATCACTTGAACCGTAGCTCCTGAAATTTGATCGCTCGGGGTGATGATATCATTGGCCAACACATCTATCTGATAGGTTTGATAGTATTCGACACATAGCGGAACATCATCATCCACCGCATCCACGCTATAAGTGGCTTGAGGAACGAAAGAAAGATGGTCGATGCCGAAATCGTCACCTGTCCATCCTTCACCTGTGAAAACATCAAAGATTTCAATGTTGGCTTGGGTTTCTGATCCGCTGTTCCATGTGTTGGACCATTCATACCAATTGTTATGTTGTTGAGTAAGAGTCAAATCGCCGCCCACTTGTTGCCCATTGATTTTCAAACGCAAAATGGCCGGATTGGGGCTAAACCCAAAAATAGACTGAGCCAAGTTCCTGATTTGCGCCGAGAAAATGTAAATTGTGTTGGGAGTCACTGTAACTGTCTGATGCCAAACCACTTTCGTCGGGTTCTGATTGCCTCCGAAACCGTTGAACAACAAATAATAACCCGTGTCGCCATATCCTTTAAGGTTGTTCGGCCATCCCAAATCGCCCGGGCCATGACCCGTGGAATTGACATCATGAATGAATTTACCCTCATGAACGGCTCCGCTCCAAATACGCTCGTAGTCGGATAAGGTTTGATAGTCGAAACTGGTACTCTCAAAATCGCCGTTAGTAATCAGGTTTTGACCCCAAAGTGTTACAGGGGAAAGCAAAATCATCATAGCTATTGCCCCAAAAACTCGTAGAATTCGATTATTCAGCATCATTTTTTCTTTGTTTTCCAATTACACAAACGGGCAAAAATGCAAAAATTATACCAATTATGCAAGAAAAAGTTCATTTACAGCGATTTTCCGTCCAAAACAGCCTCTTTCAGCGTATCGTTTTCATAGGTCAGCTTCAACGAAAAGAACGACCTGTGTTCATCAATAAGGCGTAAGAAAACTTTGTCGCCTTCCCAAGAGGGCAATTTCAAAAGTCTTTGTTTGTCAATCCATTCGAGGTCACCTTCATTGCAATCGATCTGTTCACCAGTCCAGTCAGTGCAGACGAAGATGTGCATCTGCTCGGCAGGCCAGATGTTATGTACAAAGGTGACGATGCCACAATAACGCCATGCCGTGACGTTGAAGCCCGTTTCCTCTAAGACTTCGCGCCTCATACAGTCCTCGGGGCTCTCCCCCTCCTCGAACTTACCGCCCACGCCAATCCATTTGTCGTGGTTCTCGTCGTTCTCTTTTTTCGTGCGATGCAGCATAAGGTATTGGCTGCCGCGCTCTAGATAACATTGGGTGGTCTGTTTCATTTTATGTTCGTATAGACGCATTGACTGCGTCTTGAAATAATTCATTTTAATGAGACGCATTAATGCCTCTCTACAATAACCGCATAAAAAGCAAGGCGGCCAATTTGACCGCCTTGCAAAAACCTTTTAGCTCTGGAATTAGATGATACCCTGAGCGAGCATAGCTTTGGCAACACGCATGAAGCCGGCGATGTTGGCGCCCTTCACGTAGTTGATGCTGCCGTCAGCTTGCTTACCATACTCAACGCACATGTCATAGATGTCGTTCATGATCTTGTGCAGTTTCTGGTCAACCTCGGGGGCAGTCCAGTTGATGTGAGCGGCGTTCTGGCAGATTTCCAGACCAGAGGTAGCCACACCACCAGCGTTGACAGCCTTACCAGGAGCGAACGGGATGCCAGCGCCTTGGATAGCGGCGATAGCTTCAGCCGTGCAGCCCATGTTGGAGATTTCAGCAACGTACTGAACACCATTGGCGATCAGCTCCTTAGCGTCAGCTTCGTTCATCTCATTCTGGAAAGCGGACGGGCAAGCGATGTCGCACTTCACCATCCAAGCCTTCTTACCAGGAGTGAAGATGGCCTTGCCGGGGAACTTGGTGGCCATGTCTTCCACCTTGTTACGGCGTGAGTCACGCATAACCAGCATGTAGTCAATCATTTCCTTGTCGATACCATTCGGCAGTTCGCACACGCCATCAGGACCTGACAGGGCAACGACCTTGGCACCCAGCTCAGTGGCCTTGGTGGCAGCGCCCCAAGCCACGTTACCGAAGCCAGACAGAGCCACTCTCTTGCCTTGCATGGTTTCACCCTTCTGGTGGACCATACGGTCGACATAGTACATGGCACCGAAACCAGTGGCTTCAGGACGAATCAGAGAACCACCCCAACCATAGCTCTTACCAGTAAGAGCGCCGGTGCTGTGCTCGCGAGCAAGCTTCTTGTAAGCGCCATAGAGATAACCGATTTCACGGCCACCAACGCCAACGTCGCCAGCAGGGCTGTCTTGGTCAGCACCGATGTTTCTCCAAAGTTCATACATGAAAGCTTGGCAGAAACGCATAATCTCTGCGTCTGACTTGCCTGTTGGGTCGAAGTCAGCACCACCCTTACCACCGCCGAGAGGCAGGTTGGTCAGGCTGTTCTTGAAGATCTGCTCGAAGCCCAAGAACTTCAGCATGGAAACGTTGACTGCGGGGTGGAAACGGAGACCGCCTTTGTAAGCGCCGAGGGCGGCGTTATACTGGACGCGGTAGCCAAGGTTGACTTGCACCTGGCCTTTGTCGTCGACCCAAGTCACACGGAAAGTGAAGATGCGGTCGGGTTCGACAAGGCGTTCCACGATCTTTGCAGCTTCAAATTCAGGATGCTGGTTATAAACTTCTTCGATAGATTCGAGCACTTCGCGCACTGCTTGCAAATACTCTTTTTCGCCCGGATGCTTGGCTTCCAGAGCGGTCATAATTTCATTGACTTTCATTTGTTTGACTTTAATTAAAGGTTTATTTGTTGTTTTTGAAAGTTTGCTGCTTATATAAAGCGTTGCAAAGATATGGTTTTTATTTGAACAATTCCCAAATTGTACAAAATATTTTCATTTTACTTTCTCAGTCGCTAACATTTTGGGGATTGTTGTTTTCAGCAATTATCTCTCCGTGCTCATAGTCAACGATTTTTGCCACGGTACCATCAGGATTGTAATAAAGTTCCTTTCCGTGCTTAAGATTGTCGACATAGGAGACTTCAAGACACTTGTAGCCCGATTCTTCATATCCAACCTGCTTACCCGTACCCATTTCGTATTCGGCTTTACTCGCCAAAGCACCATTCGGATAAAAGATAAACCATAAGCCATTCATCATCCCGTCGACATACTGGCCCTCCTGGAATACCTGACCATTGTCGTACCATTTCTTTGCCTCACCATTAAGCTTGCCTTTCACATAGTATTCCTCTGATACCAGATTGCCTTTCACTGAATAAGAACGATAAATGCTATCGCGTTGACCGTTTTTATACCAACATTCCACCTCCAAAACTCCGTTTGAATAAAATCGTTGGTAGCGGCCATTCAAAGTGTCATCCTGATAATAAGCACTAGTCATCACTCTTCCATCTGAGGTATACCATACACTTTCGCCATTAAGTTTGTCGCCTTTATATCGTAACTCTGATTTGGGATTGCCATTTTCCCAATAAGTTTTTCTCACGCCATCATTACATGAAGTCAAAACAATAATAACGTAGAAAAGAACCAACCAACACGACTTACTCATAGTCGGACACCTTCTTGAACGGGTTAATGGGCACCAATTCAATATTCTCCTTATCATATTGATAGATACTCCAATACAAGTTTTCCTTGCCATAATCATCACCCGCTTTCAAATAGTTTTTGTAATAGAAACTATAATGGGTATGCAATAGCGAAGCTTCATAACAATGCAGGCAGTCTATCAAATCATCACTTCCATACTGCATAAGGGCATTGAGAAAGTAATAACCCACATCATAGCCTTCAAACGCGTAGTTCTGTGGTTCACTGACATACTTGTCTCTGAAACGGCGCACAAAACGCTTAGCGTCATCATCTTGATAATCGACGAAAAAGTCGCTGACATAAATGGCATTCATCTTGAGCAAGTTTTCAACCAAAAGCTTCTCATATTTCTGCCAGTCGGTAGCACAAACCAAGGTGATGGGGAAACGGTCTGCACTCTTGGTCAAAGCATTCAAGATTTGGGTGGCAAACACATTATCGTCACCATAAGCAATAATCAAGTTGGTACGCACTCCTGACAGATGCGATCTAAGCGCGCCCATCTCGCTATAGGCATAACGTCTGATGGAATTGGCCATAACAACCTTATCCATACTGCCATTTTGGAAATCATCGGTCGAATACACCTGACCTTCCACATCAAGAGTAGGGACCAACCGGCTACCCATTTCCATACGTTCGCTTTCGTCCCGTGCAAAGTTCAAAAACTCATCCCCTGACACGGTTACTTCTTCATTTACAGCCAAATTCAAGTGATGCTCCAACTGGTTCAAAAATGCTGTATCCGCTGCCTTTTCACGACTGACAATGAACACATTGGCATTAGAATAGTAATTCTTCACCAAATTAGAAATGGAAAGAATCATACCAATGTCACCAGGCTTCACCTTTACAACATTCGGGCTGTTCTCTAAAACCGACTCACGGGTCGACAAAGGATTGACCACAACGATGCCATTAGCCTTAGCATATTCTTCGATGACAGCGAACGACTTGCCAAAAAAAGGCCCCACTATCAGGTCAAGTTCCTTACCACGAATTTGACTCAGCGCTCTTTCTGCCGTTGACACGTTATCTGTCACATCTATGACCGTCAAATCCAACTTCAAACCTTGTTTTTCTAACACTTCAGCCGCAATCATAAACCCTTCATAGAATTGGAGGAAAGACATCGAACGCGACTTTTGCGTCTTTGCTGATTTTTCTTTTGAGATACTCAAGTTATCAATATCATACAAATAAAGAGGCACCATCAAAGCCACACGATAGCGTTTATGGGCGTTTGCAGGATCGGCCTGACACACAGGAATATCACTCATTTCAAAATCATAATTCAATTGAGGTCTCTCTACCGGAACTATTGGTGTCTCCTCCTCTTCCACCATGTTCACTGCCTCTTGTTCCTGCACAACCACCAGTTCTGGCATCCCATCCATCCAATAAAAATCAGTAACTGGTTCAATAGGAATCAAAACAACCTGATTTTCAAAAATATGAGAACCAACAGAAATATTCTTAGCCCTAAATGCATTTTCATCCACTTTCCAACGCTTCAAGAGCGATGTCACACGTTCGTTTCGCTCGCAATAATGGACTATATAATCATTCTCATTTGTTATAGGTGGTATTATGACCGCAGTACCAGGAACTGGATTGTTCGAGAGATCGGGGTTGACCGACTTAAGATCAGAAATGTCGATGCCACATTCCTTAGCTATGTCGTATAAATCCTCACCAACTTGGACAATGCGCCCCTTAGATGAATACAATTCTTTTTTGATAGGGCCTTGCGGCTTTTCCTTTGGTTTGGATTCCACCTTAGTCGACCCATTCTGAGACACAGCCTCCTGTTCTTCCTTAGGATCATTCTTTAGTTTCTCAACTGGTTCAACTTTAGGTTCCTCTTTAGGCTCTACCTTAGGCTTCTCAACCGGTTCGACTTTAGGTTCCTCTTTAGGCTCTACCTTAGGCTTCTCAACCGGTTCAACTTTAGGCTCCTCTTTAGGCTCTACCTTAGGCTTCTCAACTGGTTCGACTTTAAATCCCTCTTTAGGCTCTACCTTAGGCTTCTCAACCGGTTGGACTTTAGGTTCCTCTTTAGGCTCTACCTCAGGCTTCTCAACCAGTTCGACTTTAGGTTCGAATTTAGGTTCCTCTTTAGGCTTCTCAACTGGTTCAACTTTAGGCTCTTGAACAGGCCTCACAGGTATGCCCAATACATGACCTGCATTCAGGCTTTTCTTTATCTCAGGATTCAGTTTTTCAATCTCTTCAACTGTTACATTATACACCTGAGAAATACCATATAGCGTCTGTCCAGACTTCACATGGTGCATATAGTATTCCTTGCCTCCAATCTTTGTGATTTCCTTGGAACGCTCTATAGGCACTTGTGCATACAAATGGCCCGACAACAATGACATTAACAGAAAAACAAGGAAGAAAAAAAACTTCTTATTCATTTCTTTTATTATTTGCATTATTATTCCCATTCGATAGTCGCTGGGGGTTTCGACGAAATATCGTAACAGACGCGATTCACTCCTTTTACCTTATTAATAATATCATTCGACACCTTGGCCATAAACTCATACGGCAGATGCACCCAGTCGGCAGTCATGCCGTCTGTGGAAATCACCGCACGCAAGGCGATGGTGTATTCATAGCTCCTTTCATCGCCCATCACACCAACCGACTTCACTGGAAGAAGGATGGTGCCAGCTTGCCAAATGCTGTCGTAAAGGTTATCAGCCATTTCGTTCGGATAGGAAGCACTCGGCAACTCACATGGCCAGTTGCGCAAGCCTTTGATAAAAATGTCGTCGGCATCGCGGAGGATACGGAGTTTCTCTTCGGTAACCTCGCCCAAAATGCGAATACCCAGACTTGGTCCTGGGAAAGGATGACGGCCAATCAGTTCGCGCTTGATGCCCAAGGCACGACCCACACGGCGCACCTCGTCCTTGAACAAGGAACGTAAGGGCTCCACAATCTTCAAATTCATCTTCTCAGGCAAGCCACCCACATTGTGGTGCGACTTAATCTTGCAACTCGGTCCATTCACGCTCACACTCTCAATCACATCAGGATAGATGGTGCCCTGGGCAAGCCAACGGGCACCTTCAATCTTTTGAGCCTCAGCGTCAAAGACATCAATGAAAGTGGAACCGATGGCCTTTCTCTTGGCTTCAGGGTCAGTGACACCTTTCAATTTTTCGAGGAACAGATGTCCCGAATGAACACCTATGACGTTCAAGCCCATTTCCTTATAGGAATCGAGGACTTCCTCAAACTCGTTCTTACGCAAGAGCCCGTTGTCCACAAAGATGCAGGTTAGGTTCTTCCCTATCGCCTTGTTGAGCAACACGGCTGCCACGGTACTATCTACGCCGCCTGAGAGGCCGAGGATGACCTTGTCATCGCCCAGCTTTTGTTTCAAACTCGCCACAGTATTGTCAATGAACGAATCGGGCGTCCAGTCGCCTTTGCAACCGCAAATGCCGAGAGCAAAGTTGGCCAGCATCTGCGGTCCTTCCTTGGTGTGAAACACCTCAGGATGGAACTGCACGGCATAAGTCTCTTCACCGTCAATCTTGTAGGCTGCATTTTCCACGTCGTCAGTCGAGGCAATGATTCTCGCGTTGGTGGGGAGTTTGGCAATCGTGTCGCCATGACTCATCCACACCTGACTAGACTTACTGACTCCCTTGAACAGCGGGCATTGCTCATCCACCACCGTCAACGTAGCACGCCCATATTCTCGAGCAATGCTACCATTAACTTGCCCACCAAAATGTTGCGAAATGAACTGGGCACCATAACAAATGCCTAACAGCGGGAGTTTCCCTTTGATGCCATCGAGGTTGACAAAAGGAGCGCGCTCGTCGCGGACTGAAAATGGACTACCACTGAGAATCACACCTTTAATAGAAGGTCCAATTGCTGGGACCTTGTTAAATGGATGGATTTCGCAATAGACATTCAGTTCACGCAGGCGACGGCCTATGAGTTGGGTAACCTGCGAGCCAAAATCAAGAATGAGAATCATTTCTTGCATAAGCGAAAATTTTGGCAAAAATAAGACTTTTTCTCAACAAAATTCCGTATTTTTGCCAAAAAGAATCAAAGTATGCTTTATTATTTCCTCCTCTTTGCTATTGCCATTCTACCCGTCATCCTATTGATGATTTACATCTACCGTCAAGACAAATACCAAAAAGAGCCCATCAAATCTCTCATCAAAGCGTTTATAGGGGGAATGATTGCCATACCTTTGGACATTCTCATCGTCACGGGAATCGACTTCCTATTGGGCGGAACAGTGCTTGCCAATACCGTGTTTTTTAGTGCATTTTTGGAAGCTGGCATCCCCGAAGAACTTTCCAAATTCCTCATTTTCATAATTTTCATTTGGAATGATAAAAACTTCGATGAATACTTCGATGGCATCGTCTATGCTACTTTCATAGGCTTAGGGTTTGCCTGTGTGGAAAACATTGAGTATGTCTTCCAGTTTGGCTTTCAAACCGGAGTGGTACGTGCCTTGCTCTCTGTTCCAGGACATTTCCTGTTTGGCGTGGTGATGGGTTATTTTTTCTCATTAGCAAAGTTCCATCCCGAAAAGCGAGGCACCTACCTGATTTCTGGCTTGATGTTAGCTATGCTTGCTCATGGACTTTTCGACTGGCTGCTGATGGTGGCCAGCGTTTTGCCCCTCATTGGGGGTATCATCTACCTCGTTTTCCTTTGGGGCGACATCAAATTGTGGAAACTTGGATTGAAATACATCAACAAGCAACAAGAAAATTCGCGGAGACAAGCCCAAGAAGCCGCTCTCCAAGATGTAGAAAAACAAATCCATTCCGGCTTGAACTACGACTCAGAATACAGAAAAATCGACTGGAACGCGGGCGACAAATGGTAAGTTTCCATTCGTAATCTAATCGAAAAAGTTTGTAATCAGAATCCACATCAAACTGATTATCAATTTCATCTTTTCATAAAAATTTGTAAAGTCTTGACAAAGTGTTTGGGCAATATGTAGAAGTCGTAATTTTGCACCATTAAACCAAACACGTAATGTCATGAGAAAAAAGATTCTCCTTTGGTCGTGCCTGCTTCTGCTGACTGGCACAGCGACAATGGCTCAAGAAGCGGAGCCAAAAAGCGGATGGCACCATAATCTTTATGTTGATTTGGGGCCAAAATTTACCGCCCACCTCTCGCCCAACCTTGAACCTTTCAGACCGACGGGTGGCTATGGTGCTTCTATCAATGTGGGAAGCCACATGAGGACCTACCAAGCCTCAGCCCGTTACGAAATCGTCAGTCCCGACTATCACTGGGCACTCCGTACCGGATTGCAGTACGGCTTCAGCTACAAACGCATCGGCTACAAGAAAGCCGAAGAGGTATTCCATACAGCAGATTACATTGACAACGAATGGTACTACTTCGAGGTCGACAACGAAAACCAATTGGAATACCTCCTCGTGAAAGGCATTGAGCAGCACTCCCACTACCTTGGCATCCCAATCGAAATCCGCTATTATTTCAACTCCGGCCTCGAAACCTTCAGGATGTACCTCACCGCCGAAGCAGATGTTGACTTCCTTGTCGGCAACCGAAACAAGGTGAATTTCCTCAACAAAGACGGTATGGCGCCCTATGCCGAACAAGTCACCAAACACTATGCCAACCCTGACCCGATGAACGCTTCTACTTACTTTGGCGCAGGTTTTCAAGTGGGCGACAAAAACGGCATCGGCGTGGGCTTCAACTGGCTCGTCCACCTTTTCGAAATCAGCGGCTCCACGGGAATGTTGCCCACCAAACCGAAATTCGCCGGAAGCAAGTTACAAATCGAATTAGTCATCCCTTTACAATAATGAACTATGAAAAAATACATCGTCATCCTTTCAGTAATGCTTGTTGCTTTGACAGCCTGCTCAAAATCAGACTTTAAGCAAACGCAATACATCGACGACCCGGACTATCCCGGATTGCCCATCTATTCCGAAATGGGATACAACACTTTCGGTGCTTACATCAACGAACAGGCGTTCAACGTTTCGTATGAACACAGCCGACCATTCTATCTTGTCGCCGACCGTGAAAAACTTACTATGACCCTTTACGGACATGACCATCGTAACAACCTGAATATGGTCTTCACCCTGCCGATTGATTCCACTTATCATTTGGAAGACTACCACAGTCTCCTTGTCTTAAATGGGAAGAGCTTCACAATCGACACAACTTCAACAAGTTGCAATATCAAATTCGAAGGCTATTATGCTCCTGAAATCGAGAGCATTTACAGTGGTTACATCAAATTCGAAAAGGTTCAGCAAGTCATTGTGGACAAGCAAGATGCCGAGGTGGTCGTCTCAGGCAAGTTCCAATTCCGCGCCTTTACTCACGATGGCACCCGTATCGACGTGACTGGCGGTCGCTTCGACCTAGGTGTTGACAATGCCAATTTTGTGAATTTCAGAAGATAACGGCCACATAACCTTTTTTTGAAGTTGTTTTTGAAATTGTTGCCGACAATTCAAAAACAACTTCTTTTTTGTATCTTTGCGCCATCAAAATCATAACACTATGGCACTCAATTGTGGAATCATCGGTCTTTCAAGCGTTGGAAAGACGACTATATTCAATTGTATATCAAACACTAAGGCAGAAATCGGTTTTGCCTCGAAGTCGAACATCGGCATGTGCGAGGTGGTGGACGAACGTTTGAAGCTCATCGACAACATCTCCCATTCCAAGCGCATCGTGCCCGCCACGGTCGAAATTGTCGACTTGCCAGGATTGAGCAAAGGCGGTCAGGGCGTGGGCAACAAGCTTCTTGCCGAGGTTCAGACCATGGATGCTCTCATCCACGTGTTGCGCTGCTTCGACGACCCCAACATTCCCCACAGCGAAGGCAGCATCGACCCTTTGCGCGACATGGAACTCGTTGATTTGGAGCTTCAAGTCCGCGACCTGGATTTGGTCACCCGCAAGTTGGAACGTACCCAGAAAATGCTGAAAAACGGAGAGAAAGACTTCAAGAAAGCTTTTGACGTGCTCACGGTTTACAAAGAAACCTTGGAGAACTTCGGCAACGCCCGCGACGCGAAAGTGGCCGAAGAAGACAAAAAATATGTGCAGGACATCCAGCTTCTGACCGCCAAGCCTATGATTTACGTCTGCAATGTGGACGACGCTTCCGCCACAACTGGAAACAAGTATTCCGATGCCGTGAAGGCCGCATTGAAGGAAGGACAAGATATGCTTATCATCGCCGGCAAGTTAGAGGCTGAAATCTCGGAACTCGATGCCGACGACCGCCAACTCTTCATGGAAGACGCTGGTTTGACAGAGCCTGGCGTGAACAAACTTGTCCGTACAGCTTATCACACTTTGAATTTACATTCCTTCTTCACCACAGGTCCCGACGAAACCCGCGCTTGGACCATCCATGTGGGCGACACTGCTCCCATCGCCGCCGGTGCCATCCACAGCGACCTGCAACGCGGCTTCATCCGCGCTGAGGTGATGAGTACGGAGGACTTTCTGCAATATGGCTCGGAGGCCGCCGTCAAGGAAGCCGGCAAGTTCCGCGTGGAAGGCAAGACTTACGTCGTGCAAGACGGTGATATACTTAATATTAGATTTAATGTATAATAGAAACTACAGATTGCACAGATTACACTGATTTTCGACAGAAATTATAGGGACGCAAGCGTCCGATGGGTACAGATGGCTAGATAAAAGATGGAAACGAATCAGTTTATATATGGAAGAGAAACATATGGCATTATTGGTGCAGCTATGGAGGTCCATAGAACGCTCGGCATGGGATTTCTTGAATCCGTATATCAAGAAGCTTTAGAGGTGGAAATGACAAAACGCAACATCCCTTTTATTCCTCAACACAAGATACAAATCAAATACATAGATGTTCTGCTTAACCAATTTTATATCGCAGACCTTTTCTGTTATGGCAAAATCATAGTCGAATTGAAAGCGGTATCTACTATTCTTCCCGAACATGAAGCCCAAGTTATCAATTACATTCATGCAACAGGTATGAAGCTAGGCATGTTATTGAATTTTGGGGGCGAAAGCCTTTATTATAAACGATTTCCCAACATCACGCCAAAGCCCATCCGTACTAATCCGCAGCTTTAGCTGCAAAATTACCACGACTTAACTCTGTATAAATCTGTACAATCTGTAGTTAAAAAGGAAATAATGGAATTTGTAATCTTAGTCAATGAAAACGACCAACCTATAGGTCAAATGGAGAAGCAAGCCGCGCATGTGACTCCGCATCTTCATAGGGCCTTCTCGATTTTCATCTTCAATTCAAAAGGCGAATTGTTGTTGCAGCAGCGCGCCCTTTCCAAATACCACTCCCCTGGCCTGTGGACCAACACCTGTTGCAGCCATCCCCGCGCAGGCGAGACTTTGGCTGAAGCCACCTCGCGGCGCCTGATGGAAGAGATGGGTATGGCTTGCCCGATGCATGAAGTCTACACCTTTATATACAAAGCTCCGGTAGGCGAAGGTCTAATCGAACACGAATTTGACCATGTCTGGATCGGACAAAGCGACGACATCCCCCAAATCAACCGTGACGAAGTGGAATCATGGAAACACATGAACCTCAATGACTTGAAAAACGACATCGAAGCCCATCCCGAGCATTACACCGAGTGGTTCAAGATCACTTTTGAGGAAATGACGCATCACGCCGCTGTGTTTCAATGAAAAAGCATGAGTCATCATGCTTTTTTTGTTGAAAATAAATAGTAAGTATATTTACTATAAGTATTTTTACTATTTTTGCCGCAATTTTGGAATTGAAAACGTATTAAATTATCTATTATGAAGCACAATTTTCGCTTTTTTGCTGGAATGCTTTTGTTAGCCATTCCGCTGTGTATCAATGCACAAAACGATGTTCAACAACAAGTCAACGAACTCAAGGGCAAGGTGGACCGTATGCCTAAAATCTCTGGTTTCGTTCAAGGCATGTACCAAGCCAACTTGAGCGACAAGGGTGAACTGCTCGACAACACCCTCAGAATGCGCCGTGTGCGTATGTCGGTCGAAGGCAACCTTTCGAAGACCGTGAGCTATAAGATCCAAGGCGACTTCAGTCGCAGCCCCATGTTGGTTGACGCTTTCATCAAGTACAAACCCTGCAGAGAGTTTGCCATCCAACTCGGTCAGTTCAAGACCCCGTTCACCTTGGAAAGCCCCATCAACCCCGTCAACCTCGAAATCTTCGACTATGGCGAGAGTGTACAAAAGCTTGTCGGCTACAGCGACGTTTGCGGCGTGGGTTCATTGGGCCGCGACCTCGGTATCATGGCCACAGGTAGCCTCTTCCCCGTGGAAGGCGAAGAAGGTTACAAATACAGCATCGTTGACTACAGCCTCGGCGTGTTCAACGGTAATGGCGCCAACCAACTCGACAACAACAACCGCAAGGACATTGTGGGCCGCCTCGAAGTACATCCCGGCCTGAAAGACCTTACCCTGAGTGGTTCTTACTACTATGGCAGGTATAACAAAGACGAAGTGCACTATGGCATCCGTAACCGTTGGACTGCTGGCATGCAATACAACGATGGCAAGTTCTTGCTCCGTGGCGAATACATCAGCGGCGCGACAGGAATAAAGACCTATCATCCTGAAGACCTTGGATATTTCAACAGCAACGGTTATTACGGTGTAATTGGATATAACTTTCAAGCTGGTGAGCAGAAGATCATGCCCGTCCTGCGTTATGAGCACTTCACCAAAGATGCCAGCATTGCAAAAGGCGGAACAAATTGGTACACTGTGGGCATCAACTACTGGCCTTTGAAGTCCGTGAACCTCAAACTTGACTATTCATTAGTACAGAAAGAAACTGGTGAGAACTCACACCGTATGGTCGGTATCCTGAGCTACAAATTTTAAATCTTGAATCTTAAATTTTGAATCGTTATGGCAAACAATAACGCATCCAACCTTTGGAAAAAAGAAGACTGGCTGGCCGTGTGGATTGGCTTCATTGTCATCGCGGTGGCCTGCATCGCCGTGCTGACCGGTTCATTTGATTTCTCCGCCGCCAAGTTCGGCACCTGGCATTGGTGGGAAAACGTCGAGGAAAAGAAATCCTTGGCTGCACAATTCAACGGTGAATTCTGGGTAAAACTGCTCCGCACCTTCTTGGTGACGGGCATCCTGTTCGGCCTCGGCATCGTATTGCAAGGCGAGAAAATCGGCAAGTTCATCCCTGCCTTCGTCGTGCTGTTCCTCATCTGCATCGTGGTGAGGATGATTAGCGCCGAATACACCCTTAAGATGTACCTCGAATGGGCTTTCTGGGCATTGCTCATCGGCCTTCTCATCTCCAACACCGTCGGCACACCCGAATGGCTGAAACCCGCCATCCGCACAGAATTCTACATCAAGACGGGCTTGGTCATTATGGGGTTCTCGGTGCTGTTCAGCAACATCGCCAAGTTCGGCCTTTACGGTCTCGGCATCGCATGGATTGTCACCCCTATCGTCATCATTTTTATGTGGTGGCTCGGCACTAAGGTGCTGAAGATCGACAACAAGCCTTTGGTCATCACCTTGGCTTCGGCCACCTCGGTGTGCGGCACCAGCGCGGCCATTGCCACGGGTGCAGCTTCCAAAGCCAAGAAAGAAGACCTCTCGTTGGCTATCTCCATCTCCATCATCTTCACCATCCTGATGATGGTGTTCGAGCCTATGATCATCCGTGCCTGCGGTATGAACCAATTGATGGGTGGTGCCCTCATCGGCGGTACCGTCGACTCGACAGGAGCCGTGGTACTTGCAGGTAGTGCTCTAGGTGAAGAAGCCGAGCAAGTCGCTTCTATGGTCAAGATGATCCAAAACATCCTCATCGGTTTCATCGCGTTCTTCGTGGCCATCTTCTTCGCCACCAAGGTCGACAAAGACCCTAACCAGAAGGTTGGTGCCAGCGAAATCTGGACCCGTTTCCCGAAGTTCATCATCGGTTTCTTCGTGGCCTCATTGGTTGCATCTTTCATCGTCAAACCTCTCGGCGGCGACGTGAAAGCCATCAACGGTGTCCTTGACCAATACAAGAACTGGGCCTTTGTGCTGGCCTTTACCAGCATCGGCCTCGACACCAATTTCAAAACCCTCTTCAAGCAGATGCAAGGTGGCAAGGTGCTTTGGCTCTACATCATCGGCCAGTTGTTCAACATCGCCCTCACACTATTTGCTGTATGGTTCCTCCTCTCTGGAGCCATCTTTGAAGTTCCAAACCTGGATATGTTCAAATAATGGACAGAAAACACATCATATTCAAAGTGATTACCATCCTTATGGTGGTAATCACTTTGTTTTTGGCCGGCTGGATTATGGCCAACAAACTTGGTCTCGTCGAAGGTTACGACTTTGGCGCAGGTGCCTATTACTACGCCGACATCCCCACTGAGCAATACACGGAAATTGTCAACGAGGACGCTTACCAGACCTCCGTGCCCAAATGGATTTTCTACGTCCTCTTCTTCGCCTGGGGCTGGCTGATGTGGCGGCTGTGGGTGTGGATTGAGACGCGGGGAAAGAATCAATGACTTGAGATGATTTCGTTGTACAACACCGTACCTTTTGTCGTCAGCAAATATTTTTGCCGTGGGTGATGGGGTTTGTCAGGATAGCGCATTCGGACAAACTTTTCCTTTAATGCAGGATTGAGATACACTTCCATAAAACTCTCCCTATTCTTCAAGCCAAGATGCTCAAGCATTTCCTTTATAGAAAATTCCTTCAACCCGACAACCATCACTAAACTAATGATTTTCTTATTCTTAGGAAGCAACTTGTCGGGTAACTTGTCGGGTAACTTGTCGGGTAACTTGTCGGGTGTTTGTTCTGCTTCCGGTATCTTCCATTCCTCGGGCGGGTCAATCATCATATAGCGGTTTTTCAGCGCATTTTCCTCTCCGAGAAGCAAATTGCGGAAGAAGTGTACCAAAAAGACAGGCTCGTAATCGATGCCTTTGGCCACATTGCGATAGTTGGCACGGACGAGCGCGTTGCGGAAATACCACGAATGTTGTTCAAACAAGTCGTTGTTCACATCGAAGCCCAACGAGCGCAGATATTTGATGGTGAAAATGGCCGTGGTGCGAGTGTTGCCCTCGCCGAAAGGATGAATCTGCCATAGGCCCGAAACAAACTTGGCGATATGCTCCACAAGCTGATCTTTTTCCAATGATTTATAATCAAATTGCCGTTCTTGGTCCAAGTCGTACTGGAGTGTCATCTGCAAATCCTCCCAATGGGCATAAAACACCGTGTCGCCGCGCAAAACCCACTCTTTTTTCGTGATGTCGTAGTCCCTAAAGCGGCCCGCATGTTTGAAAACGCCATTGAAGATGGCCCTGTGGATGGACGCAAAACCTGCAACGCTATAGGTGAACGAATCGGTTTGCAGCAATTTTGATATGTTCGTTGAAACCTTATCGGCCTCTTCCACGTTGGCATCGCCCTCGTCATGCGAGTTTTTTTTGATATAGTATTGGTTGACCAATTCCTTGGCCTCGTCAATGGTGATGTCGCCTTCGATGTTGCGGCGGGCGGTCTCCTGAAGGTAGGCCGATGTCTTCAGTCCATCCACGGCCTGCAATCCAATGGCCACGCGCCAAGCATCCGCACGGGCCTTCTTCTGCGGCTCGCCTTGGCGGATATACTCGTCGAAATTGATGTATTGTTCCTCGGTCATACCCTTGCAATTGAATTGCAAAGATAAACAATTTTTGGGAGATTACCAAATCATTTTTTCTTTGTAACTTTGCGTCATACAAAAACAAAGGCATTTTATGCAAACTCCTGATATTCAAAACATATTAGCCGATCTAACCCGTTCCATCGGGGAAACGCCCAAGGAAATTCTGCCCATTGCCGAATCAGGCTCGGCGAGGAAATATTTCCGCATCATCACTGACAACAAGAGCCTTATTGGCACCTATAGCAATAATGTCGAAGAAAACGAGGCTTTCCTCACTTTCAGCAAGCATTTTCATGACTTGGGACTGAACGTGCCCGAGATCTTTGCCGTCAATGTTGAGCGCACTTGTTATTTGCAAAGCGACTTCGGAGATGACAACTTGTTTGCGTATGTGCAGAAAGCACTAATTGCAGCCGGCCCTTCGACAGGCTCAAGGGCCTTAGCTTCTGACTGCCGCTTCGCGTCATTGCGAGGAACGAAGCAATCCAGAGTAGACTGCCCTTCGACAGGCTCAGAGACCTTAGCTACATACAGCGAAAATGTCATCAAACTCTACAAAAAAGCACTGTGCAATTTGGTGAAGCTACAAGTGTTAGGCCACAAAGGTATGGATTACAGCAAAGCCTATCCTACCGAGCGCTTCGACCGTCAGGCCATCATCGACGACCTCAACTATTTCAAGTACTATTTCATCAAGCCGCACGAGGAAATCGACTTCAACGAGACGCGCTTGGGCAAGGACTTCGAGGCCTTCGCCGACTTCGTCAGCCAAGCGCCCTGCGACTTCTTTATGTACCGCGACTTCCAGTCGCGCAACATTATGGTGAAAGACGGAGATTTGTATTTCATCGACTTCCAAGGCGGGAGAAAAGGCCCGTTGAACTACGATGTGGTTTCATTGCTCTATCAAGTGAAGGCGCAAATTCCGCAAGCCATACGAGATGAATTGGTCGGGTATTATAAAGCCGAGTTGTCGCAACACATAAGTCCCGAGGCCGTCAAATTTGACACTTACCAGCCTTATTTTGTGTATCTGCGGCTGATGCAGGTGTTGGGTGCCTACGGTTTCAGAGGCCTCATCCAGAAGAAGTCGCACTTCATCGAGAGCATCCCATACGCCTTGCGTGAAATCGAGGCACTCTCGAAAGCAACACCTTTAACTGCCTATCCTGAGCTGCAAAGCGTCATCAGCCAACTCAACAAGTTGGACGCCAAATATGCCGCGCTCATCGCTCCACCTGCGGGCAAGCTGACCGTAACTATCAATAGCTTCTCATTCAAGAAGGGTTACCCAGCCGACTTCAGCGGCAACGGAGGCGGCTTCGTGTTCGACTGCCGAGCCCTACCCAACCCTGGTCGCGAACCCGAATTCAAGACTAAGACCGGCCGCGATTGGGAGGTCATCGACTACCTCATGGCCAAGCCGCCCGTCCATGTCTTCCTTGACCACGTGAAAGGCATCATAGGACAGAGCGTCGACAACTATCGTGAGCGCCATTTCAGCAACCTAATGGTCTCGTTTGGCTGCACGGGCGGACAGCATCGTTCGGTCTTCTTCGCCCAAACAATCTATGAGTGGTTGAAAGCGACCTATCCCGACATCCACCTGAAACTGAATCACATCGAACGCAAAATCACGGAGGAAACTGGCTTATGAGTCCAAGAATCGAAACCACCGCCATGATTTTGGCCGCAGGCCTCGGCACGCGCCTCAAAGCCTTGACACAAGACAAGCCCAAGGCCTTGGTCCCGCTCAACGGCAAGCCTTTGCTGCAGCATTGCATCGAGAACCTGATTGCCAACGGTTTTTACCACATCGTCATCAATGTGCATCATTTTGGAGAACAAATCATCGACTTCATCGACCAACATCGGTTTAATGCAGTCATCCAAATTTCCGACGAGCGCAATCTACTAATGGACACCGGAGGCGGCATCATACAAGCCTCTCCTATTTTCAAAGATTCCAAATCCGTTTTGGTGCATAATGTGGACATCATCAGCAACGTCAACCTTGGCGAGATGAGTCAACAATTCCTGACATCTGGTGATGACGCTTGGCTGCTGACGCAAGACAGGGAGACCAACAGAAAGCTTTTGTTTGATGATGACAACCAACTTGTTGGATGGATGAATAAGTCGGAAAAGCAATTCAAATGGGTTGATGAATTCAAGGCAGCCTATCGACAGGCTCAGGGACCTTTGCATAACTATAAAGAAATGGCCTTCAGCGGACTGCATTTGTTCCGCAGCGATTTGTTTGCAAATTTTGAATGTAAGCCACAGAGTGTCATCGATTTGTACCTCTATTTAGCCAAAACCAAACACATCATCTCCAAGCCCATCCAACCTGACTATTGGTTCGACTTGGGCAAGCCCGAGCAGCTTGAAGCCGCCGAAAACTACATAAAAACACTTTGATATGAGCGAATATACTTTTATATCCAAACTGGCTAATCATATCCAAAGCCAATACGACCTTAAAAGCCAGGAACTGACCATCGTCTTTCCGAACAAACGCGCTGCCTTTTACTTGCGCAACGCTTTCAAAGCTCAATGTACCCAAACCATCTGGCTGCCACAAATGATCTCCATCGAAGAGGCTATCACCGAATGGAGCGGCTTTGTTTTGGCTGACAACATCGACCTTCTGTTTGAACTAATCGACATTGATGCAGGACTGCATGTGGAACGGGACAGCGATCTTAACGTGTTCGGCAGTCAAGCCGCACAAATGGCCAAAGATTTCGACGAAATCGACCAATACGGCATTGACGCCAAACACGTGTTCGACTATGTTTTGGACAACAAGAAGCTGGAAATTTGGAATTTCGATACAGAAAAAATCAAGAAAAAGGAACAGAAATACTTGGAATTCTTCCAGTCGCTACACGACTATTACCATAGGCTTCGCGACCGGCTGGCAAAACAAGGCAAAGGCTATTACGGTATGGTTACCAGGCACTTGTCTGAGTTGCCCGAGGCCGAATTGATAGCAAAAATCGGTGAAAGGCACATCATCTTTGCTGGATTCAACGCCTTGACCGCCACAGAAGAACGCATTTTCAACACCTTGGTGAAGAACGGCAAGGCTGAAGTGATATTTGACTACGACAGTTATTATGTCGATGAAAATAACAACGAAGCTGGACTCTTCGCCCGCAAATATAGGTTTAGTCACCCACAATGGTTGGAAAACGGCATCTCCAACACACTAGCCACTGAACCCAAGACTATCCACATTATCAGTGCCAGCGGCAACGCACTGCAAGCCAAGACCCTGCAAGCCAAGCTCCAAGAAACAAATGATGACAAGCAAGCCGTCATCCTCGCCGACGAAAGCCTGCTAATTCCCGTCTTAAATGGCATTCCCGAATCGTATTCGGGCTTCAAAGTGTCGATGGGTTACCCGATAGCAAAGACACCTGTCAACCAACTGGTCAAGGAATACTTTGCCATATGCAGACGCAACCATATCACCCGAAAAGTCACTGAAAACGGGATTGAACGAACTGCTGAAGGCTGGTACATCTGGCCAGTTCTTCATTTGATGGATCTTGAAATCGTCAAAATCATCTTCTCCACATACGAGCTTGAAGCTTTCAACCAATGGAAATACAAGACGGTGAAAGACGGCAAGTTCATTTTCGAAGACAGAGACATTGATGCCTTGCTGCAGATGCCTAACATTCAAGCATTCCTTAGGGTAGTCTTAGGCAATAAAGAAATGACATCGCCTGCACTAATACTGGAAAACATCCAACAGGTTTTGGAATTCATTGCACACTTGATCCAATTGAAACACGAGGAAAAGGAAATCCTGTTCCTACTCAATCAGGTCAGCGAAATCGGGAAAATCGTCAGCCGACTGCAAAAAGTCGTGGAGCAAAACTCAAGATACATCAAAGACTTGCATAGCCTTGAGGCCCTTTATAGGGTGCTGTCATCGGCAACAAGTCTGAAGCTGAACAGCAGCGATACCGAAGGCTTGCAGATCATGGGTTTGTTGGAGACCCGTAACCTCGATTTTCATCGGTTGCACCTGCTCAGCGTCAACGAAGGCGTCTTACCGCCCGACAAGTCGCGAGGCAGTTTCATTCCCCAGTTCATCCGCCGCGCCTGTGGTCTGCCGAGCTATGCCGAAGGTCAGGCTGTGGTGGCTTATCATTTCTATCGATTGCTGCAAAACGGGAAAGACATTTATTTGTACTACAACAACTTGGGCGACACTTCCGGCGGCGAAGCCAGTCGATTCATCCTGCAAATCAAGTATGAACTGGCCAAAAACAGCAACATCAAGATTGAGGAAGAGGCATTCAGCAGTACGGCCAAGTCCTCCTTGGAGACAAAGAAACTCACCGCTCAGAAAACCAACGCATTAGACCGCCTCCACTATCTCATCGCAGAAAAAGGGTTGTCCCCTTCCGCCCTGTCCACCTATCTGAATTGTCCGTTGAAGTATTATCTGAGGTACATCGCCCAAATTGAGGACAACAGCGTGGAGGAAGACACAGGCGTCAATGTCATTGGCACCATCATTCACGACACGTTGGATTTTCTTTTTGCCGACTACCTTCCGAAAGACGGGAAATCACAAATCATTGACAAAGAACTCTTTGACAACGTCATCAAGCCACAATGGGAACTGAAATTGGCCCAGTCCATCGCAAAAAACTTGCCTAATGGATTACCTGATGTAGGCTTCAACTATTTGAACCGTGTCACCATCGAGCAGCAGCTGAAAAATTACCTTAACTACACTTCAAAACAGCTGGATAACAATACTTTATCAATTCTTGAAACCGAAGGCGAATTGAGAACAAATCTACAAACTGCTCATGGTAATAGCGTTTTCTACGGCCGCACCGACCGCATCGACCAATTTGATGGCCTCATCCGAGTGATTGACTACAAGACTGGTCATGTGGCCAACACAGACCTCAAAATTCCCGTACGCCATCAAAGCGAGAGTGACCTTGATTATCTGAAACAGATTCCTGAAAAAGCACTTCAATTATTGCTTTATAAATATCTGTATCTCAAAGGGAATCCTACCATATCGCCCGAACAAGTGACTGCTGCCATCCACGGTCTGAAATACGCTCACGACATTGAATTCGGGCTCTCCAAAGCTTCTCCCAAAAAAGACGATGCTGACGCAGACACCGCTTTCCTAGAAGACGACAACTTTATCTCTGATATGGAGGCAATGCTTGAGGCTGTAGTGAACGAAATGCTCGAAACCAAGATTCCGTTCGTGCAAGCTGAAGACGACAAGAAATGCCACTATTGCGATTTCAAGTTGATTTGCAAGCGATAAGTATCAATTCAGTACAATCTCGCTTAAAATCTCCTTCCCCACCATCTCATTCAAATTCTTAATCAACAAGGATTTGGAATAGCTCAGTTCGCTGCGCAAGGCATCGCTGTCAACGCGCACATACAGCACCCCGTTTCTGATGGAAAGGTCAATGGTGTGTGAGGCGATGAAAGGGCCAACCACCTTGGGCCATAAGTTGATGGCCTTCATTTCGTCCAAATAATCCGAACCTCGGTGTTGTTCGTAGAACTCCTTGATAAGGTCGCCAAGCGGCTTCACGTCAAAGTACACCATCGCTGCCTCCTATCTCTTTGACTTGACCTTTCACCACTTCAAAGATCTTGTGGTCGATATTGGTGTTTTCAAACAACTTTTCCACCCTATTCTGCTGTGTGTCAGTGATAAACACCTGACCAAAATGCTCGTCGCCGACCAAGCGGACAAGCTTCATCACGCGCTGGTCGTCTAACTTGTCGAAGATATCATCCAACAATAAAATGGGCTTATAGCCAATCTTCTGGTAGTTGAACTCAAACTGCGCCAAACGAATCGAAACCACAAAGGACTTCTGTTGTCCCTGCGAGCCGAAACGCTTCAGCGGATGGCCGTCCAAGGCGAACTCCAAGTCATCCTTGTGGATGCCCACGTTGGTGTATCCTGAATAACGGTCCTGTTGCAGGCTCTCTTCCAACAGCTCTTGCAAGGGTTTCTCGTCCATCCGTGACTGGTAGATGACATTCACCTTTTCCGTGCCACCCGAGACGATTTCGTAATAATGCTGAAATATGGGCAAAAACTCCTCCAAGAACTGTCGGCGCTTGCTATGGATATCGTCAGCATGTTGGGCTAGCTGGTCTTCCCAAAGGCGAAGCAATTCGCGGTCAAAAGTGCGACTCTCTGCGAATTGTTTCAGCTGCATATTGCGCTGTAGCAAAGCGCGATTGTATTTCAGCAAAGCGTTGAGATACAAGGGATCGAACTGCGAAATCACGCCATCAATGAACTTGCGGCGCAGGTCGCTGCCCTCATTGATGAGGTCACGGTCGTAAGGCGAAATCATCACCAAAGGAAACTTACCGATATGGTCGCTGAGGCGGTCATATTCCTTCTTGTTGAAGCGGAACGACTTCTTCTGGTCGCGCTTCTGCACACACGACACCAACTCATCATCTTTGCTGTCATGAGAATACACACCATGTATGGCAAAGAAATCCTGATTATGGCGAATGTTCTGCTTGTCGGTTGCGCCAAAGAAACTCTTGCAAAATGAAAGGTAATAAATCGAATCGAGGATGTTGGTCTTCCCTGCCCCGTTCAAACCCACAAAACAATTGACGTTCTCCGAGAGCTGCAAGTCGGCCGATTCACAGTTCTTGAAGTTGGTCAGTTTCAGTTCGTGGAGATACATATTTTTATGACTTCGGGACTTCGGGACTTCGAGTCTTCGGGGGCTGGCACGTCTCGCAGTCCCGCAGTCTCGTAGTCCTGTGTCAATTTATAATTTGCTCAAATCCACACGGAGTGTCAGGAAGTTTGGCGAACCCACTATGTTGTTCCTTGAGCGGGCATAGTCGATTTGGAAGGCTTTGATCTTGATGCCGAAGCCAGCAGAGAAGCCGACCAGGCTGCGTGCCTCAGGCACGCCCATATCGCGATGCGTCTCGTAGTTGTATGACGCCCTCAGGAACAGGTTCTTGCCGATGGCCATCTCGCCTCCAATGACCAAATGGCAGCCCAAATTGGTAAAAAACTGAGCAATTTTCGAAGGTTCTTGGTATTGCCCGGTGATAGGATCATAATAGCCAGCCAAATCAAGTGGATCACTATACAACTTGTTCCAATGCTGTATGTCCTTGTAACCCATAATTATAGTCAGCGGCAAATGATTGAGTTTCTTGGAAGCCATAAAATCCAATGAGAAAGGCAGCCATTTGTCGTTCACATTCAATTCATGACAATAAACCTGTCTTCCAATGTTGCGTGCAGCAAGTGTAAATGCCCAATTGGAATACGCCCAATACGTGGCTGACACATCCACACCCAAGGCACCTGCACGACCACTTTCATACTGGACACCAGCGTATTTCAAGTTGGCCCCTATACTCCATTTGTCAGTCAGTTCACGTCCCCAGCCTAGTGTAACGGCATAATCGGAGACATTGAATCCACTACCATCAGTATAGCCACTTTCGGAGGCGTACTGCATATTACCGTAATTATAATACTGCACTGAAGCTGCAAAACTTCCCGTCTTTTCAAAAGTGTGGCTGTATTGAACCGAACCGAAATTCGTGCCCAGTTTGAAATCGCCAACATACGACAAAGCCAATTGGTTGTTCATTTCGGGCGAGATTGCCGATGGATTGAACACTGTTGTCTGTAAGTCGCCGTCATGCACGGGTAAAGGAAGTCCACCCAACGCAACCACTCTGGCAGAATTGGCATCGGTCAAAGCGCGATAAAGGCCATTGCTCACCTGAGCATTAACATGCAAAACAGTGACCATCAACACTACAATCCCTATCACATAGGTTCTTTTATTCATATTATCATATTTTCAGGATAACGACACCTATTTGTCTTTATTGCATCAGTATGTTACTATTTGTCTATCAGCCCCAAACCCGTCTTCACAAGTTTACCCTCTTCCTTCAGTACAATGGAAAGTCTGTCGAGCATCCCGTTGACGAAACGACGGCTATCGGGAGTGCTGTAGAACTTCGAAATCTCAATATACTCGTTAATTGTTACCTTAACAGGAATGGAATGGAACTCAGTAAATTCTGTCAACGCCATAAAAATCAATATTTTGTCCATCAATGCCAAGCGTTCATAATCCCAATTGGAAATATTAGCCTTCACTAATTCCATATACTCATCGGTACGGAGAATGGTCTTCTCAAACAACCTGATTACAAAACCCTTATCCTCATCCTCTGATTTATAAACAGGAGGCAATACACTGAAAGCATCGAAACTGGCAGGCAACTCGCTGATGAATTTCCAAAGCAAATAAACGGCCAACTGATAATCACTATTGAAAGAGAGGTCCCCATCCGAATAATAGTCGTACAGCAAACCGTTCTCTGGCATATAGGTGTCAATTACCGAGACCAAAAACCGTTTGTCATCGCTGAAACTATCCTTCCCATTGGCCATATATTCCAAATACTCAGGAGTCTCCGTCAATTTAGTGAACATATTACGAATGAAGTCCTCACGAGAGTCAGCCCAATTAATCTTATATTGTTCCTCCAATTTCATCAAATGCTTATTGTCATCCAAGGTCTTGAGAATCCTATTGTTGACAAACTTCATATTGGGGTTCAAATCCTCCTCTGTCGGGAAATGCTTCAGCTTGTTCTCCTCGATACGACGTTCAGCAAACCGCTTCACTTCAACCCAAAAAGACAATTGATAGACGAACAGCTTATAAAGGTCATCAACCCCTTCGAGCAGCTGGCGTTCGGCTAAAGGCAAGTTGGAACTCTTGGACTGGTAGTAGGCGTAGATGGATTGCAACACCTTGACTCTCAAAAATCTTCTATTCAACATAAGGTTGTAGTGTTTATCATCAAATAAAATGCAAAGATAAAGAAAAAACTCATGCCCATCCCATAAAAAAATCGGGTTTTTCAGGGCAAACGCATCAAATTTGTAATAGTTGCATCAAATAGCCCCAATCCCATGC